>NZ_PSWN01000027.1:0-42454 GCF_002932815.1 Rathayibacter sp. AY1B4
CTCCCCGACGGCACCCTCCCGCCCGCAGACCGTACGAGCCCGGGCTCGCGGCGCTCGCGCTGGGCCTGCTCGCGCTCGCGTCCTCCGTGCATCCGCTCTGGGCCCTCCCCGCCGTCGCCGTGGCGGTCGCCGCGGTGATCGCGTCCGTGCGGGCGCTGCGGTGGGCGGGCGAGCGGAGGAGCGCGGTGGCCGGGCTCGCCTGCGCGGCTCTCGCACTGCTCGTCTGCTCCGTCACGGCACCCGCCTCCGTGCGGGCGGGCCTGGCCGTGCTGGCCTGGATCACCGCCCTGCGGCCCGGCCCGTGAGCGGGCGCGGCTCCGGTCCAGCCCGCCTCGCTACAGTGACGGCGGCCCGCGCCCGAGCGGGCCGGGAGGACGGCCACGATGGCTCAGACGGACGGTTGGATCTCGACGGCGATCTGGTGGCACGTCTACCCGCTCGGCTTCACGGGCGCCGAGGCGAGCGCCTCGGAGGGTCCGGGTCCGGACGACGAGCCGCAGCACCGCCTCCGCGCCCTGCTCCCCTGGCTCGACGACCTGCTGGCGCTGGGCTGCAACGGGCTGCTGCTCGGGCCGGTCTTCGCCTCCTCCACCCACGGCTACGACACGGTCGACCACTTCCGGATCGATCCCCGCCTCGGCGACGAGGCAGACCTCGACGCGCTGATCGCCGCGTGCCGCGAGCGCGGGATCCGGGTGCTGCTCGACGGGGTCTTCAATCACGTGGGACGGGAGCACCCCTGGTGGCGTGCCGCCGTCGCGGCCGGCGAGGGCTCCCCCGAGGCGGCGCGCTTCTCCCGCAGCGAGCGGTCGCAGGAAGTCGACGGCCTCCGCGTCGACGTGTTCGAGGGGCACGACGCTCTGGTCGAGCTCGACAACGGGAACCCCGAGGTCGCGGAGCACGTGTCCTCCGTGCTCGCGCACTGGCTCGAGCGGGGCATCGACGGCTGGCGGCTCGACGCGGCGTACGCGGTCGCGCCGGCGGCCTGGCACGCGGCGATCGACCCGGTGCGGCAGCGCTTCCCCGACGCGTGGTTCGTCGGCGAGGTCATCCACGGCGACTACACCGGCTACGTGCGGGAGTCGGGGCTCGACTCGGTCACGCAGTACGAGCTCTGGAAGGCCGTCCGCAACTCCCTCGAGGAGGCGAACCTCTTCGAGCTGGCCTGGTCCCTGAAGCGCCACGACGACTTCGTCCGCGAGTTCCTGCCCCTGACCTTCGTCGGCAACCACGACGTGACCCGGATCGCCAGCGCCGTCAGCGACGAGCGCCACCACGGCCACGCCACGGCGATCCTCGGCTTCGTCGCAGGCGTGCCGAGCATCTACTCCGGCGACGAGCGGGGCCTGCGCGGCGTCAAGGAGGAGCGGATCGGCGGCGACGACGCGATCCGCCCGGAGTTCCCGGCCGATCCCGCCGAGTGGCCGGGCGGGGAGGCCTACCGGGCCCACCAGGAGGTCGTCGCGTTCCGCCGACGGAACCCGTGGCTGGTCGGCGCGAGCACCCGCACGGTCGACCTCTCCAACACCGCCGTGATGCTCGTGGCGGAGGGCCCGGAGGGACGCACCGCGCGGCTCGCGCTGAACATCGACGACGAGACGGCGACCGTCGGCGGCGTCCAGGTCGCTCCCCACTCCTGGTCGCTGCACGACTGACCCGGCGCGCAGGCGGCCCGGCAGTGCGCGACGGAGCGTCGACCTCCGGGGGCCCGTCCTCTACGCTCGGGCGCATGCCGAGACCTGCACGAGGACCCTCCGACGGACGAGCCGACTCGATCGACGACGCCGGGATGCCGGCGTCCGGACTCGAGCAGGCGTTCGCCGCCCCCGTCGACCCGGAGAGCGACCCCGGACCGGGCGAGAGGAGCGGCCTCTCGAGCCGCATCGCCCAGGAGCTGCTCGAGGACGGCTTCGGCCTCGACGCGAGCGACGAGGAGGCCCCGTCCCGCGCCGTCGAGATCGACGATCCCTCCCGCGCCGTCGGTGACGATCCCGCCCACCCCGTGCACGGCTCGATGTCCGGCGAGTTCGAGCGCCGCTGAGCCCGGCCGCCGTCGGTCGTTCGTCGTGAGCCCGGCGGCACCGCTCCGCCCGCCGGCCGTCGTCACCCCGCCGGTACCGCGCCACCCGCCGCCGGCGCCGGGTCCTGGCCGCCCGCCTGCAGCTCGGCGAGGAATCCGGGCCGGAGCACGCGCGCCTCGATCGACACGGCTCCCGAGGTCCAGCCGTCGCCGAGCGGACGCTCGGGCGTGAGCAGCACGTGGCCCGGCGTCCCCGCTCGGCCGAGGACGGCGGCGACGCGGCCCTCCGGATCGTAGAGGGCGTGGTCGACGAGCGGCCCGTAGACGGCGTGCACCGCGAAGTCCTCGCGGCTGCCGAGGAGGACGGGCAGCAGCTCCTCGCCCGGGCGCAGGCCGTGGGGCCACCAGCGGAAGCGCTCGACGAGCTCGTGGCAGGCGGCGCACGAGGGCGAGAAGAAGACGAGGTGCGTCGCCGGGTGGGACAGCTCCTCGAGCGTCAGGAGCTCGCCGGCCACCGTGACGAACGCGAGGTCGGCGGCCGAGAGGTCGCCCTCGGGCGCGCGCCCCGGCGCGGACTCCCTGTCGGCTGCGGACAGGCGGGCGGCCGCCCGGACGCGAGCGGCCGTCGACGCCGCACGGCGGTCGCGCACCAGCACGAGCGAGACCGCGGCGAGAGCGGCGGCGAGCCCGGACGCCGCCGCCGAGGCACCGCCGCCGCCGAGCAGCGCGGCCGGAGCGAGCCCGCCGAGGGCCCCGGCGACCGCGAGCGCGAGCAGCACCGCGTTCCTCGCGACGGTGCGTCCGGTCATCCGCGCCGAGCCCAGCCCGCCGAAGCACTCGCAGTCGACGTCCTCCGTCGCGCGGACCGCGCGGACGGCGACGACGAGGAACACGGCGTCGAGGAGCGCCACCGGCACGAGGGCGGCACGGTGCGCCGGAGCGGGCGCCAGCACCACCGCGGCGCCCAGCGCGATCTCGACGGCGGGGAAGGCGGCCGCGAACCAGCCGCGGCGCCGGAGGAGGAGGGGGACCCCGAGCGCCTCGAGGCTCGCCCGGAACCGCTCCGTGCGGCCGAGCTTCAGGGCACCGCTGACGACGAGCACCGCGCCCGCGCACCACGCGGCGATCGCGAGAACCGCCTCCAGCATCCGTCGCCCTCCTCGCTCGGCATCGACCCGCGCGACGCTACCGGCGCGGACCGGCCTCCCGCGGCCGAGGCGGGGAACGGGGCGGAGACGGCGCGATCCGGCGCGTTCCGCCCTCCGGACGAGCCGCTGCCGGCGCATCCGGCGCCCGGATCCCTCCAGGCGGGGCGCCCCCGGGCTCCCTCCCGGTCCCGGACGGCCGCTCCGCCGTACACTGCGAGAGGATCGGAGGGGTCATGCGGGGACGGCGAGCGCGCGACGAGCGGCACGGCACGGCGACGACCCCGCCTGCGGACGCCGCTCCCCCGGCAGCGGTCCCGGCTCCGGCCCTCGCGGACTCGCCGGACGACGCCTCGGGCGACGTCTCGACCGGGATGCGGATCGCCGCCGCCTGGTCGTGGCGCTTCCTCGCCGTCGCCGGGCTCCTCTACCTCCTCGTGCGCCTCGTCTCGCTGCTGCCCGTGATCGTCGTGCCGGTGCTGATCGCGCTGCTGCTCACCGCGCTCCTCACTCCGCTGCGGAACCGGCTCGAGCGCCTGCGGCTCCCCCGCCCGCTCGCGGTCCTGGTCTCGATCGTCCTGATGCTCCTCCTGCTGACCGGCCTCGTCGGGCTGGTGGTCGTGCAGTCCCGCTCCGGCTTCAGCGGAGTGGGGCAGCGCGCCCTCGACGCGGTCGACGGCGTCGAGGCGTGGCTGCGGAGCCCGCCGCTGTCGTTCTCGGACGTGCAGCTCTCGGACTGGGCGCAGCGCGCGGTCGACTGGGCCGACGCGCAGGCGTCGACGATCGCGTCCGGCGCCCTCGCCGTCGGCTCCCAGCTGGCCGAGGTCTTCGCAGGGACCCTCCTCACCCTGTTCTCGCTGATCTTCCTGCTCCTCGACGGCCGCCGGATCTGGCACTGGTTCCTCCGCCTCCTCCCCCGCCGCGCGCGCCCCGCGATGGAGCGCGGCGGCGCCGCCGGCTGGCGGACCCTCAGCCAGTTCGTGATCGCGCAGCTCGGCGTCGCCGGGATCAATGCGGTCGGCATCGGCATCGGCGCGCTCGCGCTGCAGCTGCCGCTCGTCGTGCCGATCGCGATCGTGGTGTTCCTCGGCTCGTTCGTCCCGATCCTCGGTGCGATCGTGACCGGTGCGCTCGCCGCACTGGTCGCTCTGCTGTTCAGCGGGCCCGTCGCCGCGCTGGTGATGGTCGGCGTCGTGATCCTGGTGCACCTGCTCGAGGGGCACGTGCTGCAGCCGCTCATCCTCGGGACCGCCGTGAAGGTGCATCCGCTCGCCGTGGTGCTCGGAGTCGCGACCGGGCTCGAGGTGGCCGGGCTCGCCGGAGCGCTGTTCGCGGTGCCGACCATCGCGACGCTGAACGCGGCGGTCACCGCCATGCGGGCGCGCGCGCCCGGCGCGGAGTGAGCGCGTTCGATCCGGCCGCCCGACCCGGATCGACGGTGCTGCCCGCCCTCGCCTGCCCGGTCTGCGGCGGCGCGCTCGCCCCCGACGCGCTCCCCCGCCCCTCCTCGCTCCGCTGCCCCCTCGGGCACAGCGCCGACCTCGCGCGCCAGGGCTACGCCTCGCTCCTGCGCGGGAGGCACGCGACCTCGGGCGACACCACGGCGATGGTGCAGGCCCGCGCCGACCTGCTCGGCTCCGGCCACTACCGGGTGATCCAGGACGCGGTCGCCGCGGCCGTCCCCGCCGGCGCACGGCTCGTGGTCGACCTGGGCTGCGGCACCGGGGCGTACCTCGCGGCCGTGCTCGAGGCGCATCCGGCGGCGGACGGGCTGGGCCTGGACCTCTCGGCCCCGGCCGCCCGCCGCGCCGCCCGCGCGCACCCCCGGGCGGCGATCGCGACCGCCGACCTCTGGCAGCCCCTCCCGCTGGCCGACGCCTCCGCCGACGCGCTGCTCACCGTCTTCGCGCCGCGGAACGCCCCGGAGATGCGGCGGGTGCTCCGTCCGGGCGGCGTCGCCGTCGTCGTCACTCCGCGCGAGAGGCACCTGCACGAGATCCGCGAGCGGTTCGGGATGCTGGGCATCGACGCCGGCAAGGCGGAGCGGCTCGACGAGCAGCTGGCGGGGTTCGCGCTCGAGGAGCGCATCGAGCTCGACACGACGGTGCTGATGAACGTCGACGAGCTGCGCGCCGAGGTGCTGATGGGGCCGAGTGCCCACCACGTGGATCCCGAGGCGCTGGACGCGCGGCTCGCGGCGGTGGAGGGGACGACCGCGGTGACGGTCGCGGTCACCGTGTCGCGCTTCGTGCGGGCGGAGTAGCGGCGGGCGCGCCGCCGGCCCCGCGTCAGTACGTCTCGCGCAGGCGCTCCTGGTCGACCACCGCTTCGCGGTCAGCGAGGCGGCGCAGGCCCGCGAGGGGCTGCGCCATCCGGTGGTTGCCGCGGAGAACGGGCTCGGCCCGGTCGAGGAAGGCCCAGTACCCGGCGGTCACCGGGCAGGCGTTCTCGCCCAGGCGCACCTTCGGGTCGAAGCGGCAGCCGCCGCAGTAGTCGGACATCCGGTTGATGTAGGCGCCGCCCGAGGCGTACGGCTTCGTCGCGACGACGCCGCCGTCGGCGTGCTGGGACATCCCGATCACGTTCGCGGGCATCACCCACTCCGTGCCGTCGACGAAGACGTCCACGAACCAGTCGTTGAGCTCCGCCGGATCCCACCCCCGCTGCAGTCCCCAGTTGCCGAGCACCATCAGGCGCTGGATGTGGTGCGCCCAGCCGTGCCGGTGCACGTCGTCGAGCGTCTCGTGCAGGCAGTTCGCCTCGATGCCGCTCGGGTCGAGCGCGAGCAGCTCGGCGGGCAGCGGCGTGGAGGCGCCGAGCGCGCGGCTGCGGTTCCGGTACTCCGGCCCGAGGTGCCAGAACAGGTTCCAGACGTAGTCGCGCCAGCCGAGGATCTGGCGGATGAACCCCTCCGTCGCCGCGATCGGCGCGCCCCCGGCGGCGTACTCCGCCTCGGCCGCCTCGACGACCGTCCGCGGATCGAGCACGCCGAGGTTCATCGGGGCGCTGAGCAGCGAGTGCGCCATCGTCCAGTCGCCCGAGAGCATCGCGTCCTCGTAGGTCCCGAAGTCGCCCAGGCGCGACGACACGAAGTCGGCGAGCGCCGCCTCGGCCTCGGCGGGCGTCGCGGCGAAGCGGCGCGGACCGTCGGCGCCGACCAGGCGGACCGCCCCCTCGGCCTCCCAGCGCGCGAGGTCGGCGCGCACCTCCTCGTCGATGTCGTCCTCCTCCGGCCACCACGGGTCGGGGAGGCCGAGCCGGGAGGCGCCCTTGGGCGGAGGCTGGCGGTTGTCGTGGTCGTAGTTCCAGCGGCCGCCCTCGGGCTGGTCCCCGCGCATCAGCACGCCGGTGCGCTCGCGGCTCCACCGGTAGAAGTCCTCCAGCAGCAGGCGCCTGCCCGAGCGGGAGAGCGCCCACTCGCGGAAGTCCTCCTCGGCCGTGATGAAGCCGCGGCTGGGCAGGACGCTCATGCCGAGCCTGCGGGCGAGGCGGCGGCCACCGCGGGTCGGCGGGTCGATCACCTCGAGGTCGTCGCGCCCGGCGAGGGCCTCGCCGAAGGTCTCGGAGCGGACGTACTCGGCGCGGTCCCCGAGCTCGCGGGCGCGGTGGCGGAGCGCCGACAGCAGCAGCTGCGCCTTGGCGCGGTGCATCGGGCGGCGCCCGAACGCCGATCGGGCCTCGACCAGCAGCATCGGACCGCCGTCGTCGAACGCCGGTCCGAGCTGGCCGATGACGCTCCAGCGGGTGCGAGGGGGTCTGCTCATCCTCGGAGGCTAGGCGGACGGATCCGGCGCCGGTAGGAGTTGCGTGGCACGGATGTGCAGCCGCCACGTCTTGCACCCCCGCCCCCGATGCAGAAGTCTCGGAGCGAGCGCGGCCGATCCGACCGCGCACCGACGCGACGAAGCGAGGAGGCCGCCATGGCCCACCACGACCACGACAACGAGCACCACGAGGGTCACGAGCACCATGACCACCACGAGGGTCACGACGAGCACGCCGCCGGCCACGGCCGTCACGTCGCCGAGGGCACGAGCACCGAGGACACCGAGGGCGGCGAGTACACCTCGACCGAGGGCGTCTCGCACACCGCCGGCGAGGCCGAGGGCAGCTACGTCGACACCTCGGTGAACGAGCAGAGCACCGCCGACAAGGGCAGCTACGTCGACACCAGCGCCGCGGGCACCTCCGCCGAGGGCGAGGGCGAGTACACCGACCGCGACAAGTGACCCGCGCTCGCGCCCGGGCGCCGCGCGTCCCGCCGGGACACCGCGCTCCGGCCGGTGTCCCGGCGGGGAGCCGGCGCCTCGGCGGGACGCGGTGGTCCGCCGGCGCTTCAGGCGGGCTTCAGCGGGGCCGCGGCTAGCCTGGGCTCGCGCGGGCCCCCGCGCGCCGAGCCCGGGGAGGCCGCCATCCGCATCCTGGTCGTCGACGACGAGATCAACCTGCTCCGCGCCCTCGAGACGGGCCTGGAGGCCGAGGGCTTCGCCGTGGACACCGCCACCACCGGCACCGACGCCCTCTGGTACGCGCAGGAGGCCGACTACGCCGCCATCGTCCTCGACCTGATGCTCCCGGACGTCAGCGGCTTCCGCGTCTGCGAGCGGCTGCGCGCCGCCGAGGACTGGACCCCGATCCTGATGCTCACCGCGAAGGACGGCGACCTCGACCAGGTCGAGGCCCTCGACACCGGCGCCGACGACTACCTCACCAAGCCGTTCTCGTTCCCGGTGCTCGTCGCGCGGCTGCGCGCCCTCATCCGCCGTGGAGCCGCCGAGCGGCCCACGGTGCGCGTCGTCGGCGATCTCGTGCTGGATCCGGCGTCCCGGACCGTCGAGCGGGGCGGAGTCGCCGTGCCGTTGACCGCGCGCGAGTTCAGCGTCCTCGAGTACTTCGTCTCGCGGGCGGGCGAGGTCGTCTCCAAGCGCGACGTCCTCGGAGCCGTCTGGGACTTCGACTACGACGGCGACCCGAACATCGTCGAGGTCTACGTCCGCACCCTGCGCAACAAGATCGACCGGCCCTTCGGCCGCGACACCCTCCGCACCCGGCGCGGGGCGGGCTACACGCTGGTGGCCGGGTGAGCCGCCGGAGCCTGCGGACCCGCATCACCGCGGCCGCGACCGCCGTGGTGGCCGCCGCCGCGCTCCTCGGGAGCGTGCTCTTCGTCCTGGTCCTCTCCTCCGTGCTCGCCTCGAGCGCCGCCTCCGCCGCCGACGCCGAGGCGGAGCGGGTCGCGGCGCTGGTCGAGCAGGGCGGCCCGGAGGCCGTCCGCGGCTCGGAGGGACTGGTCCAGCTCGTGGTCGACGGGCGGGTCGCCGCCGCGGGCGAGGACGCGGAGGACCTCCCTCCGCTCGCGCTGGCCGAGAGCGACGACCCGGTCACGGTCGACGTGGACGACGAGGGGCCGGTGGTGGTCGCCGCCCGCGAGCTCGACGACGACTCCCTCGTCGTGGTCGGCGTGCCCGACGAGGGCCGCGAGGAGGCGGTGTCCACGACGATCGGGCTGCTCGCGGTCGCCGTCCCGCTGCTGATCGCGCTGGTGGCGGTGGTGTGCGCCGTCGTCGTCGGCCGGGCGCTGCGCCCCGTGGAGCGGATGCGCGAGGAGGCCGAGGCGGTCACCTCCTCCGCCCTGGACCGCCGGATCGCCGCTCCCGGCTCCGGCGACGAGGTCGACCGGCTGGCGCACACCCTCAACCGGATGCTCGATCGGCTGCAGAGCGGGCAGGAGCGGCAGCGGCGCTTCGTCTCGGACGCCTCGCACGAGCTGCGCTCCCCCGTCGCGGCGCTGCGCCAGACCGCGGAGGTGGCGATCGCGCACCCGGACCGGCTCGACTCCGCCCGGCTGGCGAGGACGGTCGCGGAGGAGTCGGTGCGGCTCGGCGGGCTGATCGAGGGCCTGCTGCTGCTCGCCCGGGCGGACGAGGCGCGCCTGGCCGTGGCGGCGGCTCCCGTGGACCTCGACGACCTCGCCCTCGGCGAGGTGCGGCGCCTGCGCGACTCCGGGGCCCGCGTCGACGCGAGCGGGATCTCGCCCGTGCAGGCGGTGGCCGACGAGGCCCTGCTCTCGCGGGCGCTGCGCAACCTGGTCGACAACGCGGTGCGGCACCGCTCCTCGCAGCTGGCGCTCTCGACCCGGATCGACGGAGCGGAGGCGGTGCTCGCGGTGGACGACGACGGGCCGGGGATCCCGGCGGCGGAGCGCGAGCGGGTGCTCGAGCGCTTCGTCCGCCTCGACGAGGGCCGGGCGCGCGACGCCGGAGGGTCGGGCCTCGGCCTGGCGATCGTCGCCGGGATCGCCCGGGCGCACGGCGGACGGGTCGTCGTCGGCGACTCGGCGCTGGGCGGCGCCCGGGTCGAGGTGCGGGTGCCGCTCGTCCGCTGAGCGGGCGCTTCAGGCCTGCTTCAGCGCCCGACCGCGAGAGTGCTGGAGGCGTCGACGAGCGGCGCCGGGACGGAGCCATCGTGCAGAAGAAGACGAAGATCATCGCCGGGATCGCCGGAGCGGTCGTGCTGATCGGAGCCGGGACGGGCATCGCCTACGCCGCGACCGACGGCTTCGAGGGGTCCGACTCCCTCACCGGCAGCGACCTGGACCGCGCGAGCGAGGCCGCGCTCGCCGAGATCGGCGGCGGGACCGTCACCTCGGCCGAGCGCGACGACGACGGCGCCACCGGCTACGAGCTGGACCTGACCGACCGCGACGGCCTCGAGTACGAGGTGCGCCTCGACGACTCCTTCGCCGTCGTGTCCGTGGACCCCGACGACCGCGCCCTCCAGGCCGGCTCCGACGACGACAGCGTGCCTGCCGGCGACCCGACCGCGGCCGCCGTGGACCCGGACGACCTCACCGGCGACGACCTCGCCCGCGCGAGCGAGGCGGCGCTGGGCGCCGTCGGCTCCGGGACCGTCACCGAGGCCGAGCGCAGCGACGACGCCGACCACGCCTTCGAGGTGGAGGTCACCCGCGAGGACGGCACGGACGTGGACGTCGAGCTCGACGCGGCGTTCGCCGTGCTCTCGACGCAGGAGTAGCGCTCTAGCGGCCGCCGGGGCCCTTCGCGGCCCCGGGCGCGGCACCGCTGCCCGCGGGGGCGCCGACGCCGGTCGCCGCACCGCGAGCGCCGGGGCCGTTGCCGTTGCCGCCCGCGTTGCCGTTGCCGCCCGCGTTGCCGTTGCCGCCCGCGTTGCCGTTGCCGTTGCCGTTGCCGTTGCCGTTGCCGTTGCCGGGAGCGTTCCCGCTGTTCCCGGGTGCGTCGCCGCTGTTCCCCGGAGCGTCCCCGCTGTTCCCCGGAGCGTCCTCACCGGGAGCGGCCGGGGTCTCCTCCGCGGGCTCCTCCGGCTCGGTCGGCGTCTCCTCCGGCTCCGACTCCTCGGGCGAGGGGGCGGGGTCGTCCTCGGTCTCGACGGGGGCCGGCGTGTCCTCCGGCTCCTCCTCGACCGGGGTCGTCTCCTCGGGAGCCGGGGCGGTCGTCTCGGCCGGCGCCGGCTCCGGGGCTCCCGCGATCAGGGCCTCGAGGTCGGCGCGGACGACGTCGACCTGCGCCTGCACCGTCGCTGCGCGGTCGGAGCTGACGGAGTCCTCGGCGAGCGCGGCGTCGAGCGCCGACTGCAGCGAGGCGAGCTCGGTGAGAGCGCCCTGGTAGTCGTCGGCCGAGGCCTTCTCGGCGACGGCCACCACCGCGTCGTCGAGGGTCTGGGCGGTGCCCTCGTCGATGCCCTGCGGCGCGGAGGAGCATCCGCTCAGCAGCAGGACCGAGGCGAGCACGGCGCCGGCGGCGCGCAGTCGGAGGCCCCTCACGAGCGGATGCTCTCGCGCAGCTGACGGAGGTGGTCGCCCAGCTCGCCGTCCACCTGCGGCAGAGGCGACTGGGGACCGTCGATCAGGATGATCGCGAGCCCGACGGCGACCGCGACCAGCGCGAGCACCAGCACGATCAGCCACGGGCTCGGGCCGCGGCGCTGCGGAGGGGCGGCCGCGGAGCGGAGCGGAGCCGTGCGCGGCGCCGGAGCGGTCTGCGGTGCCGGAGCGATCCGCGGTGCCGGAGCGATCCGCTCGGTCGCGGTGAAGCGCTGCGTCGGAGCGATCGCCTCCGTGGCCGGGTGCGCGTCGGCCGCGAGCCGGCGGGTCGGGTCGAGCGCCTCCGTCCGCGTGATCGGCTCGGTCTCGGCGAGCGGCTCCGTGGACATCACCCGGGTGGCGGGGACGTCGGGGACGACGATGGCCGCCGGCGGGGAGTCGCGCCGCGGATCGATCAGGCGGCGTGCCGACTCCGCCACCTGCAGCGCGGCGGGACGCTCGCCGGGCTCGCGCCGCGTCATCGAGGTCAGGAGCGAGGTCCAGCCGCTGCCGAGCGACTCCGAGACCTCGGGGTCGCGGAGCAGGCGGGCGAGCGTGACCTCGATCGCCGAGCCCGTGAACGGGCGGCGGCCGGTCAGCGACTCCAGGAGCACCAGGCCGAGGGAGTAGATGTCGCTCGCCGAGGTGACCGGGTCGCCGTGCGCCTGCTCGGGGCTGAGGTAGGCGGCGGTGCCGATGAGGGTGCCGGGCGCGGTGATCCGCGTCGCGTCGATGAGGGAGGCGATGCCGAAGTCGGCCAGCTTCGGGCGGAACTCGCGGCTGGTCAGCGGGCTCGGGACGAGCAGCACGTTCGACGGCTTCACGTCGCGGTGCACGACTCCGGCCGCGTGGACCGTGTGCAGGGCCTCGCCGAGGTCGCCCGCCATCGAGGCGACGTCGTTCGGCGCGACCGGGCCCTCGGCGAGCCGCTCGGACAGGCTCGGCCCCTCGGCGAGCTCCATCACCATGTAGGCCTGGCCGTTGGTGTCGTCGCCGCCGTCGTGCGCGTCGTAGAGCGTGACGAGGGCGGGGTGGTTGAGGGCCGCGAGCAGCCGGATCTCGGACGCCTTGCGCTGCAGGTCCTGTGCGTCGTCGATGCCGGGGGCGAACATCTTCAGCGCGACGGAGCGGCCGAGGACGCCGTCTCGCGCCCGGTAGACCGTGGCCATGCCGCCGCGGCCGATGAGCTCCTCGATCGTGTACCGGCCGTCGACCGTCGTCCCGACGATGCGGGTGTCGCCTGTCCGGTGGGATGCCACAAGTCCTCCTCGCGGTCGGCGGCGGGTGTGCCGCGCCCCCCGGTGCGACCGTCGACCCAGGGTAGTACGTCGACCCTGCACGCCGCCCTCCCCCGGCCGGGCTGTCAAGCGGGTGCCCCCGCGCGCGCCCCGACGTAGCGTCGGAGGTCCCGACGAAAGGCGACGACATGGACCAGGACCGCACGGAGCAGGACGACCAGGGCTCGACCATCGGCAAGCCGGACGGGGCGGCGCCCGCCACCTCCTCCGAGAGCGAGACCATCGAGAAGGACATCTCGGAGTCGCCCGGCAGCGAGCGCGAGACCGAGGCCAAGCAGGACTCGGACCCGGCGGAGAGCCGCACCGAGGTCTCCGGCTCGGCCGAGGTGAAGGCCGTGCCCGGCACGGGCGGCCCGGACGACGTGGGCGACGTCGAGGTCGACCCCGACGAGGTCTCGCTGAACGGCAAGCCGTTCCCGGGTCACGCCGGCACGAAATAGGACGCCCGGGAGGAGCGGGGCCGCGGCTCCGCCCCTCCCGTGCTCTCCGGTCCACCCACCGCCGGTCGTCCGCCCTCGGCCCGAGGTTCCGCAGACCGCGCGGAGCGTCCCGCGCCTACCGAGCAAACGGCGTCAGGCGATCGGCGTCAGCAGGCCCGGGTCGCGGCGGTCGACGGCGCGGGAGTTGTTCACGCGGCGGTCGACCGGGTGGGCCGTGACGGTCGAGGCCATCGCGACGGACGCCCGGTCGAGGGTGGCGAGCATCTCCTCGGCGGAGGCGAGCGGAGCCGGGTCGAGCCAGGCGTCGCGCACGTCGGGCGTCAGGAACACGGGCATCCGGTCATGCACCTCGCCGGAGGCGTCGCGCGCCTCGCGGGTGATGATCGTGAAGGAGACGCGCCAGTCGTCGCCCTCCTTGCGGGCCGTGTAGAGGCCGGCCGCGGCGAGGATCGGCTCCTCGCCCTGCAGGAACCAGGGCTGCTTGCCGTCGGCGCGGGTCTCCCACTCGTAGTACCCGCGCATCGGCACGATCGCGCGCTGCTTGGCGAACGCCCCGCGGAACAGGCCGTTCGTCGCGACCGACTCGAGGCGCGCGTTGATCGGCGAGGGCCCCCTGCCCTTCGACCAGGACGGGGTGAAGCCCCAGGACGCGAGCTCCAGCTCGCGCTCCCGCTCGCCGTCGTGGAGCCGCTCGCGCACGATCGGCGCGACGTCGGTGGGAGCGACGCTGTAGTCGGGCGCCCAGTCCTCGGCGCGCCCGCCCGCGGCGACGAACTCGCGGATCAGCTCATCGGTCTCGGAGTCCATCGCTAAGCGGCCGCACATGCGGGACAGGCTACGCCGCACCTCCGACGCCGCGCGAGGCGCCCGGTCCGACCACCCGGGACTTCGCGGACCAGAAGCGCATCAGCGCGCCGACGAGGATCGAGCCCAGCGCACCGGCGGCGAGGTCGCCGAGCGTGTCCTCGTAGCCGACGAAGATCGAGGAGTCGATGAAGCGGTGCCCCGCCCACTCGCCCCACTCCCACAGGACGCCCGCCGTCGTCCCGAAGCAGGCGCAGAGCACGACCGCCGGGAGCAGCGGCCCGCGATCGCCCGCGACGGCCGGCACGACTCCGGCCCGCGCGGCGACGATGTAGGCCACCGCGGCGATCAGCCCGTTGAGCACGCAGTGCACGACCAGGTCCCACTGCGGCCACGCCTCGTACAGGCCGAGGACGCTGCTCCAGGACGCCACGAGCAGCGCGAGCCCGAAGAGGGCGTCGAGCGCCGGACGGATGCCGAGGAAGCGCGGCAGCACCAGCCCGATCGCCGCGAGCGCGAGCACCGCCACGTCGACCAGGTCCCAGCCGATCGCGGCCGCCACGATGCTCGCCGCCCCGATCGCGCGGATGCCGTCGGCCGTCCACTCCCCGCGGGTGCGCGGGGGCTCGAGGAAGGTCTCGACGAGGGCGGAGCCGCTCACGGCTTCGTGAAGCGCAGCACGGCCTGGACCGGCTCGTGGTCGGAGGGCGCCGCTCCCCCGTAGCGGACGGCGTTGATCCCCGCGGAGACGACCTCGAAGGCGCCCTCGCTGACGAGCAGCCAGTCGATCCGCTTGCCCGGCGCCGGCGCGCGGTAGTTCGAGAAGGTGCTCCACGAGTGGGTGAGGTGCTTCTCCGTCGTCTCCCACGCGTCCGCGAGGCGGCCCTCCTCGAGGATCGTCCGGTAGGGGACGGTGTCGACGTCGGTGTTGGTGTCGCCCATGACGATCGCGGGGCGTCCGAGCTCGAGGACGCGGCGGGCGATCAGCTCGGCGGAGCGCTGGCGCGAGCGCCGCGAGATGTGGTCGAAGTGGGTCGAGATCACGGTGAGCTCGCGGCTGGTCGCGTGATCGGTCAGCTCCGCGATCACGGCGGTGCGCGGGATGCGGTTGCCCCAGCTGCGCGAGCCGGCGACGTCCGGGGTGTCCGAGAGGGCGATCTGGGTCCAGTGCCGGACGGCGTAGCGGCTGCGGTCGACGAAGAGCATCACGCGCTCGCCGCCGCGGTCCGCGTCCCGGCCGAAGCCCATCGCCTCGAAGGAGGAGCCCAGCGCCTCGTGCACGGCGGCCGACTGGTCCGGCAGCGCCTCCTGCACGGCGAGGATCGAGGGGCGCTCCTGCTCCAGCACCCGCTGGACGAGCGGGCGACGCCGGTCCCACTGGTCGACGGCGCGGGAGGTGAGGCGCGGCATCCGCCGGCGGATGTTGTAGGTCATCACGTGCAGATCGGGCGCCTCGGTCGGGCCGATCAGAGGCGTCGCGTCGGTCATCACTCCACCCTACGGGGGCGGATCGAGGTGCCACGGAGGCTTGCGGTGACCGCTCCCGGCCGCTCTACTTCGGACATGCCCCTCTCCCAGGACCTCACCGCCCTCGCCGACGAGCGCTTCGTCTCGCTCACCACGTTCCGGAAGTCCGGGGACGCCGTCTCGACCCCGGTCTGGATCGCCCGCGACGGCCACGAGCTGATCGTCACCACTCCCCGCCGCAGCGGCAAGGTGAAGCGCCTCCGCAACGACGCGCGGGTGACCCTCGTCCCGTGCGACCGCCGCGGCCGCGTCTCCGACTACGCGGTGCCGGTCGAGGCCGCCGCGGAGATCGACGCCGACCCCGGCGAGGTCGAGCGCCTGGGCCGCGTGTTCCTGGCGAAGTACCGGCTCGAGTACCGCGTGTTCCTCCTGATCGAGGGCCTGGTCACCCGCGCCGACCGCACCCGCGTGATGCTCCGCGTATCCGACCGCTGACCCTCACCGCCCTACACCCCCGGAGGCTCCCGCCGGAAGGCCTGGGGGCCGCCGGACCTCGGGTCTACCGTGGGGCGATCGCCGGTGCCCCTGCGCGCTTCCCGCGCGCGCTCCGGCGGCAGTCAGAAGGAGCACGCAATGAGCATCGGAGCAGGGATCTTCCTCCTCGTCGTCGGCGCGGTCCTCGCCTTCGCGGTGGACGTGCAGGTGTCCGGGATCGACCTGAGGCTGGTCGGCTACATCCTGATGGCGGCCGGAGCGGTCGGCCTGATCCTCGGGCTGGTCCTGCTGACGCGCCGCCGCCAGGCCGTCTCGACCACGCGCTCGGCCGTCGACCCGGCCAGCGGCGAGCAGGTCACCCGCCGCTCGAGTGAGAGCGACGGTCCGCTGGTCTGATCGGCGGAACGACGAAGGGCGGGACCTCGCGGTCCCGCCCTTCGTCGTTCACGGCCCTACTCGGCGGGCTCGTCCGGCTCGCCGCCGGAGACGGTGTCGGTGTCGCCGCCACCGGAGGAGGTGTCCGTCCCGGTGCCGTCGGGGAGGTCCTCGGTCTTCTCGGTGTCCTCACCCGTGGTGCGGTCGGTGCTCATGGCGCTCTCCCTTCGCGTCGGCGACCTGCCGACCCTCCCACTCTGCTCCGCCCGCGCCTCGCGGGGCAGGGGGTAGCGGAGGCGGAGGCCGGCGTGGAAGGCGCCTACTCCTCGACGACGATGGTGGTGATGACCGGGTTCCGGCGGTGGCGGCGGGTCAGCCAGCGGCCGAGGGTGCGCGTGATCAGCGCCTCCATGGCCTCGAGCTCGACCGGCTTGCCCGCGGCCTGCAGGACGGCGTCGTCGATCGCCTTGCTCGCGTTGGCCTTCCAGCCCGGCTCCTCGACGAAGCCGCGGGTGAAGAACTCGACCGGCTCGCCGAGCGTGCCGCGGTCGAGGTCGGCGATGGCGAGGACCGTGATGGCCCCCTCCTCGGCGAGGACGATGCGGTCGTTCATCGCGTCCTCGGTGGCGACGCCCATCGTGGTGCCGTCGACCAGGATCTGGTCGGCCGGGATGCGCCCGCTGATGCGCGAGCGGCCCTTCACCAGGTCGATCGAGACGCCGTCCTCGATGACGAAGACGTCCTTCTCGTCGATCCCGGTGCGGGTCGCGATCGCCGCATTCGCGGTGAGGTGGCGCCACTCGCCGTGCACGGGGAGCACCGCGGTGGGGCGGAGGATGTTGTAGCAGTAGGCGAGCTCGCCCGCGCTGGCGTGACCCGAGACGTGCACCTTGGCGTTGCCCTTGTGCACGACGGTGGCGCCCCAGCGGGTGAAGGCGTTGATGATCCGGTAGATCGCGTTCTCGTTGCCGGGGATCAGCGAGCTGGCCAGCAGCACGGTGTCGCCGGGGCCGATGTCGATGATGTGGTCCTTGTTGGCCATGCGCGAGAGCGCCGCCATCGGCTCGCCCTGCGAACCGGTGCAGATCATCACGATCTCGGTCGCGGGGAGCTTCTCGAGCACCTTCATGTCGACGACGAGGCCGGCCGGGATCTTGAGGTAGCCCAGGTCGGCGGCGATGCCCATGTTGCGGACCATCGAGCGGCCGACGAAGGCGACCTTGCGGCCGTGGCGCTGCGCGGCGTCGAGGACCTGCTGGATGCGGTGCACGTGGCTCGCGAAGCTGGACACGACGATGCGGCGCGGCGCGGTGCGGAACACCTGGTCGATCGCGGGGGCGAGGTCGCCCTCCGAGATCGCGAAGCCGGGGACGTCGGCGTTCGTGGAGTCGACCAGGAACAGGTCGACGCCCTCGTCGCCGAGGCGCGCGAAGCCGGGGAGGTCGGTGGTGCGCCCGTCGAGCGGGAACTGGTCCATCTTGAAGTCGCCCGTGTGCAGCACGAGGCCGGCCTCGGTGCGGATCGCGACGGCGAGCCCGTCCGGGATGGAGTGGTTCACGGCGAGGAACTCGAGGTCGAAGACGCCGGCGTCGATCCGATCGCCCTCCTTCACCGGGCGCGTGCGCGGGGTGATGCGGTGCTCCTGCAGCTTCGCGCTGATCAGCGCGAGGGTGAAGGTCGAGGCGATGATCGGGATGTCGCCGCGCTCCTTGAGGAGGTACGGCACGCCGCCGATGTGGTCCTCGTGGCCGTGGGTGAGGACGATGGCCTCGATGTCCTTCAGGCGCGAGCGGATCGCGGCGAAGTCGGGGAGGATCACGTCGATGCCGGGCTGGTTCTCCTCGGGGAAGAGGACGCCGCAGTCGACGATGAGCAGCTTGCCCTTGTGCTCGAAGACGGTCATGTTGCGGCCGATCTCGCCGAGGCCGCCGAGCGGAGTGATCCGCATGGCGCCCTTCTCGAGGGGCTTGGGCTTGGGGAGCTCGAGGTGGTGGCGGGCGGGCTTGGCGGTTCTGGCGTTTCTCATGCGGTTCTTCCGGGAGGGAGTGGCTGGACGCGGGCGCGCGGCGCAGGGTCCGACCGCGCGCCCGGTCGGGCCGCGGTGATGTGTCGCTCCGGCGCTGTGAGCGCTGTCGGGAGCGGGTGGAGGTGTGCGGGACGGGGCCGGGCGGGGCCGCTCTCAGCGGGCGGTGCCGTCCGTGCGGCGCGCTCTCGCGCACCGACCGTCCCGTACATCCTGCCAGCGTTCCCTGGGTCGCGGGTCCAGGAGGCGGGATCCGGGCCTCGCAGGCGCTCACGCGCGCGCGTCCTCGACCTCTCGCCGACCCACCGCGTCCTGACGGCTGCGGAGGAGCTGGCGGCCTGGCGCGCGCGACGGGCGCCGTTCGATGGCTTCACTGCGCTTCACTCGATCTGGATAAAGCACAGTAAGACTCCTGAACCGGCCCGTATGGATGCCGTCGACAACCCCTACACGCCGAACGCGGGAGCGCGACCGGAGATCCTCATCGGCAGAGACGAGCAGACCCAGGCGTTCCGCACGCTGCTGACGCGCCTGCGACGGGGCCGCACGAACCAGTCGATGACCATCACGGGGCTGCGGGGCGTCGGAAAGACGGTCCTTCTCAACAGCTTCCGGACGATCGCCCAGGAGGAGAACGGGGAAGTGATCGAGTTCGAGGCGGTCAAGCACGACGAGGGCCGGTTCCGCCAGGTGCTGGCATCTCAGCTCAAGGCGGCACTCCTCCGCCTGTCCCCCCGCGCGAGATGGACCGACCGCGGGAGGCACGCCGCCGCGGTCTTGAGCGCCTTCGCGGTGTCTGTCGGAGCGGACGGCGTGTGGTCCATCGGATGGGGTGTACCGCCGGCAGAAGGAGTGGCCGATCATCGGGATCTCGGACTGGACCTGACGGACGTCCTCGTCGCCGTGGGTGAAGCGGCGGCCGAGCAGGGCGAGGGGATCGTCCTGCTCATCGACGAGGTCCAGTTCCTCGACTCACCGCAGCTCGAAGCGCTCATCCAAGCCATCCACAAGACCGTGCAGCGGAGCCTCCCCGTCACGTTCGTCGGTGCCGGTCTTCCGCAGATCGCCGAGCTGGTGGGCGATGCGAGATCGTACGCCGAGCGGCTCTTCACCTTTCCGCGGATCGACTCGCTCGATCACGACGAAGCGGTAGCGGCTCTCCGAGAGCCGGCAGCGGCCGAGGGCGCGGTCTACGACGACGACGCTGTTGAGCTCGCAGTCGAGATCACGAGCGGATACCCCTCTTTCATCCAGGAACTGGGCTACCAGGTCTGGACGGTGGCTGAGAACGATCGCATCCACCGGGAGGACGTCGAACTGGCGAGGGAGGCCTACGAGGCGAAGCTGGACAGCTCCTTCTTCCGCGTGCGACTCGATCGGGCGAGTCCACTTCAGACCGCGTACATGCGAGCCATGGCGGAGCTCGGACCAGAGCCCCAGAAAGCGGGCGACGTCGCGGCGCTTCTGGAGCGCGCGTCCACTCAGCTCGGATCGGTCCGCGCGGAGCTGATCGGGATGGGGCTCCTGTCCACTCCCGAGCACGGGTACGCCGCGTTCACTGTTCCGGACTTCGACCGGTTCATGAAGCGTGCAGTCCCCGTCTTGGAGGTGCCTCCCGTCGTGAGCCGGGGAGCCCGTCGAGCACCCGCCACCGAGGTCTGAGCCAGGCCGCACCCGTTCACGGCCGCCCGGCGTCAGGACTCGTCGGCCTCGAAGCGCAGGGACCGGTCGGCCACCGGCAGCCCGGAGCCGCGCACGGCGGCCTCGATCGCGGCGTGCCCGCCGTCGGGCGCGACGATCCGCAGGCCGTCCTCGGTCGCCCAGTAGGCGGTGACGCCGTGCTCCTCGACGAGGGTCGTGAGCAGCGCGGCGGTCCGCTCCTGCTCGCCGGGACCGACGGTGATCGCGGCCCACGGGCCGGAGATCTCGACCGGGGCGCCCCGCTCCGCTCCCGCAGCGTCCCGCAGGTCCTCCGCCGCCCGGACGATCGGGAGCAGCGCGGGCAGCCCGCCGGAGACGTCCTCGAAGGAGTCGAGGGCGAAGGCCCCCTCGCGGAGCGACGCGTGCAGCTCCAGGCCGCGGCCGAGGCCGTCGATCCGGTCGAGCAGGCCCGACGCGTCGACAGCGGGAGCGGGGCACGCGCCGGTCGGCTCCTCCGCGCCCGCGAAGGAGAGGGCGTTCCCGCCGGCGGACGTCGCCCGGAACGACCACAGCACCGGATCCGCGTACTCGGTCGCGCAGGCCGTCGCGAGGGCGTCGGCGAGCGCCGGCTCCTCGACCGCGACCCCGACCCACGAGGTCGGCGGGCCGAACGCCGGCGCCTCGACCCAGCGCTCGGCGCCGTCGAGGGAGACTCCGGGCACCGCGGCGACCTCGCTCGTCAGACGGTCGAAGCCGGCGTCGGGTCGCGCGAACGGCGTCTCGTCGATCGTCCAGACGAGGAGCGTCAGCCCGCCGGCGGCGAGGGCCGCGGCGAGGACGCCGGCGACGGGGAGGAGGAGGCGACGGGACACGCCCCCATCCTCGCTCCCCTCCTCCGCGGCGTCACGTGGACATCGGGCGAACGGACGGTGCGTCGGCGACGACGGCTCCCGCCCGCGGCCCGGCCCGCGCCGCTACTGCCCGGCGCCCATCCCGCCGTCGATCCGGTACTGGGCGCCCGTGATGAACGAGCTCTCGTCCGAGGCGAGGAAGAGCACCAGCGCGGCGATGTCCGAGGCCTCGGCGTAGCGTCCGAGCGGGACCCCGGCCTCGTAGGCGGCACGCTGCTTCTCGGCGTCGCCGCCGCCCGCCTCGATCGAGCGCATCATCCGCGTGTTCACGGGCGACGGGTGGATCGAGTTGACCCGGACGCCGGTGCCCGCGACCTCGAGGGCCGCGCTCTTGGTGAGCCCGGCGACCCCGTGCTTCGAGGCGACGTAGGGGCTGAGGCCCGGGGCGCCGTCGAGCCCGGCGACGGAGGAGGTGTTGATCACGCTGCCCCGCCCCTGCTCGATCATCCGCGGCAGCACGGAGCGGAGCCCGAGGAAGGCACCGCGCAGGTTGATGCCGATGACGCGGTCGAAGTCCTCGGGGGCCGTGTCGACGATCGACGCCACCTTCCCCTCGACGCCGGCGTTGTTGAAGAAGACGTCGATCCCGCCGAAGGCGTCGACGGTCGCGCTCACGTAGCGGTCGACGTCGTCGGGGTCGGAGACGTCGGCGCGGACGGTGAGGACGCGCCCCTCCGCCTCGAGGCCCGCGGCCGCCTCGTCGAGCGCCGACTGGTCGATGTCGACCAGCACGACGCGGGCTCCGGCGTCCAGGAGCGCGCGGGCGGTCGCGAGGCCGATGCCTCCGGCGCCGCCGGTGATGATCGCGGTGCGGTCGGTGAAGTCGGTCATGGTGATTCCCTTCGTCGTCCGTGGTGCGGGGCGGCGGCGGTGCCGGCCCGCTCCCAGCACGCTAGGCGGCGGCCGGCCGCCTGCCACGGGGGTCGACCTCCGCGGGGGGCAGGGGTTACCGGCGCAGTCCCGAGACGAGCGCGAGGAGCCCGTCCATCGACTCGACGACGAGGGGCGGGAGGTCGCCGCGCTCGGCGACGAAGGCGATCGGGGTGGTCGCGACGACGTGCCCGGCGAGCTCGCCGTCGACGTGCACGACCAGGAGGCCCGCCCCCTCGGCCTCGGGGGTGCCGACCACGACCTCCCGCTCGCCGAGGAAGCCGGTCCGCGGATCCTTCCGGGCGGAGCGGATCCACGCGGGCAGCGGCTCCTCGGCGACGTACCTCGAGAGCGCGTCCTCGAGCGACGGGCAGGTCACGTCCTCCTGCGGCAGCCCGAGGCGGTGCGCCTCGAAGCCGCCGTCGACCGGCGTGATGAAGCCGAGCACGGCCTCCGGCTCCCGCGGGTCCTCGGTGCGGGCGCGGACCCGCCAGCCGTCGTCGCCGACCGGGTCGAGCTCCACGTCGTCGACGGTCGCGGGCAGTGCTGTGCGGATCACGGGTGGTCCTTCCTCGAGGGACCGTCCAGTCCACCGGACGGCGGAGGGCGCGTCACCGGGGTTGACGACGGTCGCACCACCCGCATCGAGCACGCCCGCTCCGGACGCGTCCGACTGCTCCCGCTCCGGCACAAGGCCCAGCGCGCGGGCCGCCGTCTCCGCTTGACTGGGGGCGACGCGCCGACCCTCGGCGCACCCGGGAGGCGACATGGCGAACCACCGTTTCGAGCTGCGGTCCGGCCGCGGGATGGGCGTCTCAGCGGCGGGTGATCCCGTCGCCGACCGGCTGGTGGTGTTCTGCCACCCCACTCCCGGAGCGGGCGGCTTCGACCCCGACCCGACCGTCACCGGTCCGTGGGGTCTGCACCTGCTGATCCTCGACCGCCCCGGCTACGGCGCCTCGGACCCGGTCGACGCCGCTCACGGCCGCGTCGAGGACCGCGCGGACGACCTCGCCGAGTACCTGCGCCGCTCCGAGCGCACCGCCCGCATGGTCGAGGGCGCCCGCTTCGGCAGCGTCGGCGTGGTCGGCTGGGGCTCCGGCGGCGCGTTCGCGCTCTCGCTCGCGGCCCGGCACCCCGACCTCGTGGACCGCCTCGCGCTGGTCGGCACCCCCGCGCCCCCGCAGGCCGGCGCGATCGTGCACCCCACCAGCGCGTGGGAGCGGCGCGAGACCCTCCGCGGGGAGGACGCCGACGCGATCGCCGCCGCCCTCCCGCAGACGCAGCCGGGCCTGGACGCGCTCGGGATCGACTCCGACGACCCGGTGCTCGCCACCCACGGCGGACTGCGCAACCGGCTGGAGCGGATGCTCTCCGAGGGCTGGCGGCAGGGCCCGAGCGGCGCCGCGACCGACCTCGCGGCGCTCCGCGACGGCTCCTGGGCCGACGACCTCGACCGGGTGACCGCCGAGACGCTCCTGGTCCACGGCGACGCGGACCCGGTGGCGAGCGCCGAGGACGGCCGCTGGTACCGCGGCCGCCTCGCGCGGGCGCGCACCGTGACCGTCGACGGAGCCGGCCGGCTGGCGCTCGTGCGCGAGTGGCGCCGGATCCTCGACCACGTCGCTCCGCTCGAGCGCGGGGCGGAGGGCCGATGAGCCGCCTGGGCGCGGGCCCGCTCGTGCTCGTGTCGGCGATGGCGGTCTCGGGAGTCGTCCACCTGGTGCACCCGCGGACCTTCGACGCGGTGGTCCCGCGCGGGATGCCCGGCTCGGCGCGCGGCTGGGTCCTCGTCTCGGGAGCGGCGGAGCTGGCCTGCGCGGCCGCGACGCTGCATCCGCGGACCCGCGCGGCCGGCGGTCTCGCCTCCGCCGCCCTGATGGCCGCCGTCCTCCCCGGCAACGTGCAGATGGCGCGGGACGCCCGTCGGCCGCGGACCCGGGTGATCACGCTGCTGCGCCTCCCGCTCCAGATCCCGCTCGTGCTCTGGGGTCTCCAGGCGGCGCGCGGCCGCTGACGCAAGCCCGCGCGGGCGCGGATCGCCCGCTGCTACCGTCCAGGCATGACCGACCAGAGCGCGGACGACCGCCACGACCAGCTGACCAGCGCCCCGAAGGCGACGGAGGCCGACGCGGCCCCGCGCATCGAGGTCTCCACCACCGAGGCCGGCGACACCCGCATCGACATCCGCGGGGACGCCGCCGTGCGTCCGGGCCGTGTCGACGAGAACGGCGACGAGCTCGACGAGAGCCGCGACGATGCCTGAGCGCCGCCGCGCCGCCCTCGTCTACAACCCCGTCAAGGTCGACCTGGAGTCCGTGAAGGCCGCTGTGAAGCGCGCCGAGGAGGCCGCCGGCTGGGAGGAGACGCTCTGGTACGAGACCTCCGTCGAGGACCCCGGAGCCGGTCAGACGAAGGAGGCCCTCGCCGCAGGCGCCGACGTCGTGATCGCGGCCGGCGGCGACGGGACGGTCCGCGTCGTGGCGGAGGCCCTCCGCGGCTCCGACGCCTCGCTCGCGCTGCTGCCCTCCGGCACCGGCAACCTGCTCGCCCGCAACCTGAACCTCACGCTCGACGACATCGACAACTCCCTGACCGTCGCGTTCTCCGGACAGGACCGGGCGATCGACGTCGGGATGATCGACATCGAGACCTCCACGGGCCGCGACCGCCACGCCTACGTCGTGATGGCGGGCCTCGGGATCGACGCGAAGATGCTCGCCAACACCGACGACGACCTCAAGAAGCGGGCCGGCTGGCTCGCCTACGTGGACGCGCTGCGGAAGGCCCTGCTCGACAAGAACCAGCTCGAGTTCCGCTACCGCCTCGACGGCTCGAAGACCCGCAAGGTGCGCGCGCACACGATCATCGTGGGCAACTGCGGCGCCCTGCCTGCGAACATCCTCCTGCTGCCGGACGCGGCCGTCGACGACGGCGAGTTCGACATCGTCCTGCTGCGCCCCGAGGGCTTCTTCGGCTGGGTGCAGATCATCTTCAAGGTGGTGTGGGAGAACGGCGTGCTCCGCCGCAGCGGCGTCGTCGGCAAGAAGCTGATGGGCCTGACCAAGGAGGTGTCGGCCCTGCGGTACGTGAAGGGCCGCGACCTCACGGTCCGCCTCGAGCACGCGCAGGAGATCGAGCTCGACGGCGATCCGTTCGGCTCGACCTCGGCGTTCCGCACCTGGATCGAGCCCGGCGGGCTGACGGTGCGCGTCCCGGCGTAGCGCCGGCGGCGGCCGGGCGGATCCGCCCGGTCCGCCTCCCGCCGGGAGAGAGGATCGTCATCCCTCCCGGCGGAGGCGTCTGCTCCGAGCAGGGCGGCGCAGTGCGGCTTCGGGTACCGCACCCCATGCACCTGCATGAACACGGCGACTGTAGTGCGGAATCCGTCGCCGCCGCAACGATCCGCGGGGCTCCGGCGGCTCGAATGGGTAATTCCACCGTGCGATGCTCCGTGGCGGCGACGGATTCCGCAGCTGACTCGCCCCGGCAGGAACGTGATCGCCCGTCCGTCGATCGACGGGGCTTCTCCTCGGCACGGTGCCGACACGCGCACGAAACGCCCGCCCGCTAGCGTGCGGACATGACATTCCGTGCGTCAGCCGCGCTCAGCGCGCTCGTGGCCTCCTCCCTCCTCCTCGCACCCGCCGCCATCGCCTCCCCCGCCGCCCGCGCGGGCGCCGTCGACGGGGGCACCAGCGCCGGCGATCCCTACTTCCCCGGCCTCGGCAGCAGCGGCTTCGACGCCCTCACCTACAGCCTCGTCCTGAAGTACGATCCGGCGACCCGGGCCCTCGGCGGCAGGGCCGTGGTCACCCTCGCGCCCCAGAAGGACCTGCGCTCGCTCTCCTTCGACCTGACCGGCCTCACCGTCTCGAAGGTCACCGTCAACGCCGGGGGCGCCCGGTTCTCGCAGTCGGGGGACGAGCTGACCGTCACGCCCACCCGGACCCTCCGGAAGGGCCTGCCCGCGCTGGTGAGCATCGACTACGCCGGGACCACCGGGAACCCCGTCGACGGCACCGGGGCCCCCTTCGGCTGGTGGTCGACGGACGACGGCGCCCTGGTCGCCAGCGAGCCGGACGGCGCCTCGACCTGGTACCCCGTCAACGACTCGCCCGCCGACAAGGCGCGCTACACCTTCAGCATCACGGTCCCGGAGGGCCGGACGGTGGTCGCGAACGGCCTGCCGGTCGGCTCCCCCACCACGTCGAAGGGGTGGACGACCTCCCGCTGGGTCGAGACCAGCCCGATGGCGAGCTACCTCGCCATGGTGAACATCGGCGACTACGACCTGGTCCGCTCCACCCAGGGCGGCGTGACGACCATCGACGCGATCGACCGGGACATCACCGGCGACACCCGCGCCCGCACCGAGGCGGCGCTCGCGAAGCAGGGCGCGATCATCGACTACTTCTCCTCCGTCTTCGGCCCGTACCCGTTCCGCTCGGCCGGAGCCGTGGTCGACGACGAGCGGATCGGCTACGCCCTCGAGACCCAGGGCCGCTCGTTCTACTCCGGCGGCGCGGACGAGTCGACCGTCGCGCACGAGACCGCGCACCAGTGGTACGGCGACAGCGTCACGCCGGAGACCTGGTCCGACATCTGGCTGAACGAGGGCTTCGCGACCTACGCCGAGTGGCTCTGGGAGGAGCACACCGGCGGCGCGAGCGTCACCGAGTCCGCCGCCCGGGTCGCCGCCGCTCCCGCCGACGACCCGTTCTGGTCGACCGCCGTCGCCGACCCCGGAGCCGCGGGCCTCTTCGACGCGCCCGTCTACGCCCGCGGCGGCCTGACGCTCGTCGCCCTCCGCGACCGGATCGGCGCGGACGCGTTCGGCGTGCTGCTGAAGCGCTGGGCCTCCGAGAACCGCTACTCGAACGCGACGACCGCCGACTTCCAGGCCCTGGCCGAGAACGTCTCCGGCTCCGACCTGGCGGACTTCTTCGACGCCTGGCTGCGCACGCCGGAGAAGCCCGCCGGTCTCTGACCCCCGCATCGCCGCGGCGCGGGCGGGGTGTCAAGGAGGGACGGCAGGTCGGCCCGAGCCGATACCGTCCCTCCATGGGCTTCTTCGACCGCAACGACTCCTCGACCAGCGCCGCCGCGCCGCAGCCGAGCGCACCCGATCCGCAGCGGCGGGTCTGGAGCGACGGCCTCGGCCGGTTCGCGACCCGCTGCCTCCAGGTGGTCATCGTCCTCCTGCTCGCCTCGGTGCTCGTCTTCGCGATGACGCAGCTCACACTGGTGCTCATCCCCGTGATGATCGCGCTCATCCTCGCCGCGGCGATCCACCCGGTCCTGGCGTGGATGCGGCGCAAGGGCGTGCCGTCGATCCTCGCGACCTGGCTGGCGCTGATCGGGCTGCTCGCGATCCTCGGCGCGGTCGGCTGGCTGATCACGGTCGCGGTCCGCAACCAGTGGGACGAGCTGGTCAGCAGCGCCTCCGACGGCATCACCTCGCTGCAGGACTACGTGCAGCACCTGCCTTTCCAGATCACCGACGAGCAGATCGAGTCCGCCCGCCAGTCGGTCGTCGACTTCCTCACCTCCAGCTCGTTCGGCAACGGCGCGCTCGCGGGCGTCTCCGCGGCGGCGAACTTCATCACCGGCCTCGTGCTGATGATCGTGGTGCTCTTCTTCTTCATGAAGGACGGCCCGAAGATCTGGGAGTTCCTCCTGCGCCCCTTCACCGGCTCGGGCTACGAGCGCGCCAAGCGCGTCGGGCACAAGACGGTCGACGTACTGGGCGGCTACGTCCGCGGAACGGCGACCGTCGCGGCGGTCGACGCGATCGGCATCGGAGTCGCGCTGGCGATCATCCAGGTGCCGCTGGCGATCCCGCTGGCCGTCATCGTCTTCCTCACCGCATTCATCCCGATCGTCGGAGCCACGGCCGCGGGCATCCTCGCCGCTCTCGTCGCCCTGGTCGCCAACGGCCCGGTCGCCGCGCTGATCGTGATCCTGGTCGTCATCGGGGTCAACCAGCTCGAGGGCAACTTCCTCCAGCCGGTCGTGATGGCGCGCTCGCTGAAGCTGCACCCGCTGATCGTCCTGATCGCCCTGACCGTGGGCACCGTCCTCGCCGGCATCGTCGGCGCCGTGCTGGCCGTGCCGATCGCGGCCGTCGTCTGGGGCATCGTCTCGATCTGGAACGGACCCTCCGACCCCGCCGAGCCCGCGCGGCAGAAGCGCGCAGAGACGGTCTAGGCCCCGGGATCGTCGAGCGCGCCTAGCGCTCGACGATCCCGTCGCGCAGCGCCTGCCGGCGGAGCGAGATCTTCGTGCCGACGGCCAGCCCCTCCGCCCGGTACTTGCCCCGGGCGCTGCGCAGCGAGCTCCGCGCGGCGTCCTGGGTGATGCCGAGGAGCGTCGCGACCTGCTTCAGCGGCATCCCGTCGACGAAGAGGCGCACGATCTCCCGCTCGCGGTGCGTCAGGGTGCCCGGGCGGTCGGCCCCGAGCAGCTCCCTGGTCTGCGCCGTCAGGAAGCGCTCGTCGCGCGCCGCCGCCCGGATCGCCGCGAGGATCGTCTCGGTCCGCTCGCTCTTGACCACGTAGCCGTGCGCCCCGGCCTCGAGCGCCCGGCTGATCGTCCCCGGCTCGGAGTGCGTGCTGATGATGACTGTGGCGGCGCCGGCGGCCGCGATGATCCGGATCTTCATGGCGAGGTCGAGCTCGTCGCCGAGGTCGATGTCGAGCAGCACCACGTCGGTCGGGAAGGCCGGGTGAGCGAGCAGGTCCGTCCAGGTGCCGGCCGTCGCCGCCACGCGGATGTCCGTGCCCGAGCGGCGGATCCACTCCGCCAGCGCCGCCAGCAGGATCGGGTGGTCGTCGAGGATGGCCAGCGTGATCGCGGGCTCGATGGTCATGTCGTCGTCCTCCTCCGGGGGCGGTGCGCGACGCGGATCCTCGTCGCGCCGTGATCGGTCGTCGTGCGGTGCTCGCCGATCTCGCTCAGGATGCCCCAGACCGAGCGGTCCAGGTCGCGGGCGCGGATCCCCGCGGCGACGAGAGTGAGCTCGACCTCGCCGCCGGCGCCGGCCTCCAGGCGGACGGCCAGCGAGGGCCGGGCCGCCGGGACGGTGAGCAGCCAGAGCACCGAGAGCAGGCGCGAGCGGTCGAGCGGGGGCAGCAGCGCGGCGGCACCTCCGGGATCGTCCACCGCGACCGCGGAGGACAGCAGCGCCGACTCCTCCACGGCGATGCGCAGCCAGGTGCGGTCGTGGCTGCGGGCGAGCGCCACCCGGAGCTCGTCTCCCAGCACGCGCGCCCGCTCGCCCAGCTCCTCGTCCAGGAGCCCGGGCGTCCGGACCCGTTCGAGGAGCTCCTCGATGCGCGCGTCCACCTGGGTGAACTCGTCGCCGTCGGCCGCGTGGACGGTGCTGTCGGCCAGGCTCCGGTCGAGCGTGCGCCGCACGTACTGGTCGAGCGCGGTCAGCACGACGACGCACACGGCCGCCGGCGCGGTGGCGAGGAGGACGTTGCCCACCGCGAGGGCGGCGCCTCCGTCGCCGAGCAGCGCCTGGCCGACGAGTCCGAGCGCCGCGAGCGCGACCAGGACCACGAGGGCGAGGAACGAGCGCGAGAGCGGCTGGAAGGTGATCAGCGCGATCACGCCCGCGCCCACTCCCACGCAGACCGACGGGTAGTACATCGGTGCCGGAGTGGGCAGCGCGTGGTCGGCGAACTCGAGCAGCAGCGCGATCACGTCGACGCCGAGGACGCCCGCGAAGGCCCAGCGCGGCAGCTCGCCGTGGCGGCGCAGGGCGATCGCGGCCCCCGCCGCGCTCGCGGCGATCACGAGCAGCCAGGAGAGACCGCTCACCCAGGTCGCGGACCGGGCGTCGAGGGACCAGAGGTACGAGATCAGTCCGCGGATGTCGAGCATCACCGCCATGGTGAGGAAGCCCAGCCCGAGGTAGCTCCCGCTCAGGCGGTTCGGCCGCGTCAGGCGCTCGCGGATGCTCCACAGCGCTCCGGGGCTCCGATCCGCCGCGCGGACCAGCTCGAGGAGCGTCCCGTCCTCCGGCCCCTCCTCCTGCCGCGTCCCGCTCACAGCGGCACGCTCAGCAGCGGCACGCTCAGCAGCACGGTCGCGCCGGATCCCGGCGCCGAGAAGACCCGGACCGTGCCGCCCACCGCCTCGACGCGGCCGACGACGGACTCCGCGAGGCCCAGGCGCCCCGGCGGCACCGCGGCCGGATCGAAGCCGCGCCCCTCGTCCGTGACGACGACGCGGAGCGAGCCCGCCTCCTCCGCGACGCTCACGTGCGCCAGCGCTGCCCCGGAGTGACGGCGCACGTTCTCGAGGCACTCCCCGGTCGCGCGCACCAGGGCGTCGAGCACCTCCGCACGGATCCGCGGCTGGGCACCGCCGTGCCAGCGCACCTCGACGCCGACCTCCGCCGACCGCCGACCGAGCGCGGCGAGCGGCTCGGGCAGCCGGACGCCGGAGGCCGGCTCCGGCTCGTCCACCGCCTCCACACCGCGCAGGAGCGCGAGGTCGGCCGCCGCCCGGTCGCGCAGCACCGGAGCCGGCACTCCCTCGCCCCGATGGGCCACGAGCGTCAGGGTCGCCAGGATGGTGTCGTGCATGAGCCGCGCGTCGGCGCGGTGCCGCGACTCGGTCTCGCTGGAGCGGCGCTCGGCGTCGTGGGCCCTCCGGAGACGGGCCGTGCCGACGTGGGCCCGCGCGACGCTGCCCGCGAGCCAGCGGGCGGCCGTCAGCAGCAGGGCCCAGCAGACGACGATCGAGAGGAGGACGAACGGCGCGCGCCCGGACGCCCCCGTCGTCGCCGCCCCGAGGACCAGGACCGGGAGCAGCGCCAGGACCGCGGCCCAGGGCAGGCCCCGCCAGGCGCCGACGGCGAGCATCGCGCACGGCAGCGCCATCGAGGTGAGCATCGTGATCCCGCTCAGGACGGCTCGGAGGGAGGCGTCGACGTCCGGCGAGAGGAACGCGACGAGCGCCGCGACGTCCAGCGCGAGCCCGAGGGCGACCGCCCTCGCCCCCGTCGCGACGGACCGGCTGGGCGCGAGCTGCACGAGCGCCGAGACGACGAGCAGCGCGGCGCTCGGCACCACCGTCAGCAGCTGGGCCGGAGTCAGGGCGAGCAGGTGCAGGGCTGAGGCGGCGGTGAGCACCCCGCCGGCCCGCCGAGCGCAGAGCACGCCGACCTCCCGCTGCTCGCGCAGCAGCACCGCGGCGTCGGCGGGCCGGGGAGGCAGGGGCACGGTGACCTCGGAAGGAGGGGCGGGGGCGAAGACGGGGAGGTGCGGTGGGGTCGGCGGTGGGGTCGGCGCGTTCCGAGTCGTATCGTGGCACACCGCGACCCACTCCAGCGGGCCTTCCGGCCGTCCAGCGCAGGCGGATCGGCGCTCAGTGTGACGCGAGCGGTCGCGCTCGGGGGCCGTGATCCCGTAGAGTCGAGACATCTCCTGGGCGATCGCCCGAATTCCACGGCTGAGAAGTCGCACGACGACGAAGAGACTCAGCCCCTGATAGAGACCGCACCGACCGAGAGCATCGTCCTCGGTCGTCCGGTTCGAACGCCCGCCTCGCACGCGGGTACCGCCCTTCACAGGACGCCGCGGAAGCCGCGCCGTTCCTCGTTCGACCCCCGCTCCACCGGCTCGTCCGGTCCGCGGGACGTTCTCCCCCGCAGAGCCGCCCTCCCCCGGAGGCGCGAGCTCAGCCCCTAGACGACCCGGACGACTCCGGCAGACGCGTGTTTCACCCGCGGAGGCCGAGTCGAGCGGGTACCGCACACTCGTGCGGACTCTGACGACGCCGGCCCCGGTCGGCGTCATTAACACATAAGGAAAAGAAATGCCTACTGGCACCGTTAAGTGGTTCAACTCCGAAAAGGGCTTCGGCTTCATCGCTCCCGACGACGGAGGCGCCGACGTGTTCGCGCACTTCTCCGCCATCGCGAAGCAGGGCTACCGCGAGCTCGTCGAGAACCAGCACGTCGAGTACGACGTCGAGCAGGGCCGCAAGGGCCCGCAGGCCGCGAACATCCGCGGCGTCGGCGAGTAATCTCCGACTTCCGACGCCCCGTCGACCAGGATCCCCGGATCCGGTCGGCGGGGCGTCCGTCGTTGACGGGGTGATCCCGCCCTCGGCCGGCGGAGGCGAAAGCCGTGTCACCCCTCCGGGTCGCAGGATCGGTATCCTCTCCGTGGCGGCTCCCGAGCTCACGGAGCCCGCGACGCCGTCCGGGACTCCGGCGCGTCGGCACGACTTCACGGCGGAGACAATGGGACGACTGATCTACGGACCGCAATCACTCGAGATCGACTTCGAGGACCGGCTCCTCGCGCACCTCAAGGTCGCGATGTTCACCAAGATGCGGCGGAACGAGTCGTTCAGCCTCTCCTGGAGCGAGCCGGAGTCGTCCGGCTACGGCCGCAGCTCCGTCTGGGTGCACCCGACGACTCCGCTGCACTTCCGGTTCCACGGCAGCAAGCGCCCGTCGCTCAACCGCCTGTGGATCGAGCAGTTCATCGCGAGCGCGAACAACACCGGCGAGATGACCGTGGTGCCGGAGCCGGCCGAGGGCTCCTGACCCGCGACGCTCCTCAGACCACGAGCGGCCGGGCCGTGTGCACGAGCTCCTCGTGCGGCAGGGCTCGGAGACGCTCGGCGATCTCGGCACGGGCGCCCGCGTCGACCGACGCCCGGGCGTGCTCCTGCGGCCGCAGCGGCGTGAGGGTGACCAGGTCGGCGTGACCGGTCGCCAGGTCGAGCCGCTCGGGCAGGCCGGGGCTGCGCAGACCCAGGAGGACACCGACGGTGCCCTGCTCGTCGGTCCAGGCGGGCGGCGCCGCGACGTTCGCGAGCCGCGCCGTGTCGAGGGAGCTGCGGCAGCAAACCCCCTGCAGGGCGGCCCGTCGGGCGGCCTCGTACAGCAGGCGGAAGTGCCAGTGGTTCCAGAGCTCGGCGGTGGGGACACCGCGGACGGCGGACGTCTCGAGGCACAGCTCGAGGCCGAGACCGGTGCCGGGATGCGCGAGCCGGTCGAAGGGATCGCTCAGCCCGTCGGTCGCGAGCACCACGGAGGCGCCGCGGTCCACGCGCAGGAAGGCACGGTGATCGGTGGGCCAGCGCGCGCCGCCCCGGACGCCGGGATCCTCGGTCGAGACGACGACGGTGCGATCGAGCGCACCCACTCCGCGCCAGGCGTCGGCCCGGTCCTCCGCCACCGCCTCGGCCAGCGCCCGCCTCTCGTCCTCGGTCCATCGGACCTCACGAGTGCGGTTCAGGAACAACGACATGGGACTCCCCGTCCGCGCGACCGGCGTGCCGCGCTCCCGGAACGCTACGGCGCCCACCCCTGCTCCTCCTCCGAGCAACCGGAACGCCAGCTGTGTTTGTTGCGCGGCGGTCCCCGCCCGCCGCGGCGCGGTCGGCTCCCAGGAGTGGCCGGGCAGGTGGAGCGGGTCGCGTCCGGCTACGCCGAAACGCTGGAACGCGTTTCGACGGTTCGCCTCCGGCGGTGGTCGTTACCGCGGCGGTAGCCGGCCGCCGCGGAAGAAGGCTCAACCCAGCGGGTTGATGCCGTTGGTGCGCCAGCGCTCGTCGGCGAGCTGGCCGGGGGTGCCGGCGCTCGCGTTCTCGCCCAGGGGCTCGCCGCCCTCGATCGCGTCGGCGCCGAGTGCGGTGCCGGCTCCCTCGGCGGTGCTGCCGGGGGGCAGCAGGCCCTCCTCGTCCTCGCGGGGGCCGACCTCGTCCTCGGGGGCGTTCTCGGAGCCGCTCTCGCTCATCGGGTCGTAGCCGTGGTCCGGGTCGCGGCTCTCGTCGGCCGTCGTGTTCTCCTCGACCTCGGCGTCGGCGGGACGGACGTCGTCGGCCTTCTCCGCATCGGTGGAGGGGGTGGCCTCGAAGCCTGCGAACTCGGGGCTGTCGTCTGCGCTCATGGCCGCCACGGTAGCACCGGGCCCGCGGGCACTGGAGGGGGTTCCGCCGGGCGCGAGCGACGCTTCCGCTCAGCGGCCACGCCCTAGGCTCGGGGGGCTGGCACGGACGACGGGAGCGACATGCGACGACTCGGGTACGACAGGTTCGGCGGGCCCGATCTGCTCTCGTGGCGGGAAGCGCCGGTGCCCATGCCGGGTCGCGGCGAGGTCCTGGTGCGCACGCGCGCGGCGAGCATCAACGCGACCGACGAGAAGATCCTGTCCGGCTCCGCGCGGATCATGGCCGTCGGCCGCTCCCGTCCCTACGGGTTCGGCCTCGACATCGCCGGCACCGTCGAGGCGCTCGGCCCGGGGTCGCACTCGGTCGCGATCGGCGACCGCGTGGTGGGGATGACCCGCGACGGCGACGCCTTCGCCGACGCGTCCATCGCGCGCAGCCGCTCGCTCGTCCCGATGCCCGACTCCCTCGGCTTCGTCGAGGCCGTCACGCTCGCGATGTCGGGCGGCACCGCGGTGGGCCTGGTCGACGCACTGCACGTGCGCGCCGGCGAGCGCGTCCTCGTCAGCGGCGGCTCGGGAGCCATCGGCGATCCGACGATCCAGCTGCTGGTGCGGGCGGGATGCACGGTCGCGGCCACCGGCTCGGCCGCCTCCGCCGACCTCCTCCGCTCGCTCGGCGCCGAGCCGCACGACTACCGCGCGCTCGACCTCGGGGTGCTGGGCGGCCGCTTCGACGTGGTCGTCGACGTCTCCGGCCACCTGCCGGTCGACGACGCGGCGATCCTCCTGGCCGAGGGCGGGCGCATCGCGACGCTGGTGCCGAGCGGTCCGGCGCTGGTCTCGCAGGCGACGGGCCTCGTCCGCCGCGACCGCCCGCGGGTGCGCAACATGATCGTGGTGGCGACGGCGGAGCGGATCGGGCGCGCGGTCTCGCTCGCCGCCTCCGGCGAGCTGCGACCCCGGCCGGGCGCCGTGCATCCGCTGGGCGACGTCGTCGACGTGCTGTCGCGCCGAGCGACCGGCGCCGACCGCACGATCGGCAAGATCGTCTTCACCGCCGACGACTCGGCTCCGCTGAGCTGACCACCGTCTCCTCCTCCTCGGCCGGTCGGCCGAGCGAGAGCGTGGCCACAAAGCCGACGGCGAGGAACCCGGCGGCCGCGAAGGCGGCGTAGCGGGTGCCGTCCGAGAACGCCTCGCCCGCCGCCCGGGCCGCGTCGGCGGTGTCCGGTGAGGCGGCCAGCCCTGCGATCGCGGCGCCGGAGGAGTCGACCACCGCGTCGACGGTGCTCGCGACCTGCTCCGCGGGGAGGCCCTGCTGCTCGAGCGAGGTCGTGAGGACCCCCGCGGTCGAGGTGTAGAGGATCGTCCCGAGCACGGCGATGCCCAGCGCCGAGCCGATCTGCCGCGCGGTCGACTGCGTGCCCGAGCCCTGCCCGCTGAGCTCGACGGGCACGTCCCGGAGCACGACCCCGGTCAGCTGCGCCGTCGCGAGGCCGACGCCGAAGCCGTAGACGGCGAGGAACGGGACGAGGGCCCACCACGGGGTGGAGTCGGAGACGACCAGGCCGATGCCCGCGACTCCGACGATCTCGGCCAAGAGGCCCACCCGCACGATCAGCACCGGCGCGACCCTGTTGCCGAAGGCGCCGGCGAAGCCCGAGGCGACGAAGGAGCCGAGCGCGAGCGCGAGGAGCACCAGGCCGGTCTGCACGGCCGTGTAGCCGAGGACGCTCTGGAGCCAGATCGGCAGCGCCAGGATGATCCCGAACTCGCCGAGCGAGACGATCATCGCGGCGAGGTTGCCGTTGCGGAACGAGGCGAGGCGGAAGAGCCCGATCGCGAGCATCGCCGAGCGCCCGGCGCGCTCGCGGGCCCGCGCCCAGAGGACGAAGGCGACCCCGGCGAGCACCGCGACGGCGAACGCGATCGGGACCGGCGAGAGGCTGAGCGGCCAGCTCCAGCCGCCGACGCTCAGCCGCTCGTCGACGCCCCACCAGCCGAGGGTGCGCCCCTCGATGAGGGCGAACACGAGGGAGGCGGAGGCGATGATCGAGAGCGCGGCGCCGACGAGGTCGACCCGCCGCCCGTCGGGCTGCCGCGACTCGTCGACGAACAGCAGCGCTCCGACCACGATGATCACGCCGAGCGGGATGTTGATGCCGAACGCCCAGCGCCAGGAGAAGTCGGTGGTGAGCCAGCCGCCGAGCAGCGGGCCGACCGCGGTCATGCCGCCGATGGTCGAGCCCCAGACGGCGAAGGCGATGGCGCGCTCGCGCCCGCGGAAGGTGGCGTTGATGAGCGAGAGGGTCGTCGGCAGCACCATCGCTCCTCCGACGCCCTGCACGACCCGGGAGAGGATCAGCAGGTCGCCGGTCGGAGCGAGGGCCGCCGCGACGGAGGAGAGCGCGAAGAGCGAGACGCCGACGATCAGCATGCGGCGCCGGCCCCAGCGGTCGGCGAGGGTGCCGAAGACCAGCAGGAGCGCGGCGAACACGAGCGTGTACGACTCCTGCACCCACTGCACCTGGGTCGAGGTGATCCCGAGATCGGCGACGATCGACGGGATGGCGACGTTGACGATGGTCGAGTCGACGATGATCGTCGCCACTCCGAGGCTGATGACGACCAGCCCGATCCACTTGCGGTTGCGCACGACGCTCTCCTCCGGCGATTTAGTAAGCCAGCTGACTATACGCCCGCGGAGGGCGCCGTGTCGAAGGGAGGGCCTGGAAGATTAGCGGGAGGCGGGCGCGGCGACAAGGGCGCGAAGCTCCCGGAGCCGCCCGGTCAGGATGGACGCATGCCCGCATCCCCCCGTTCCTTCCCGTATCCCCTCGGCGTCTCCCTCCGCGGCGACGCCGGCGCCGACGTCGCCGTCTACTCCGAGACCGCGGACAGCGTCGAGGTCTGCCTCTTCGACGAGTCCGGAGCAGAGACCCGCGTCGCCCTCACCGAGCGGACCGGCCACGTCTTCCACGGCCTCGTCCCCGAGATGGGCATCGGCACCCGCTACGGACTGCGCGTCGACGGCCCCTGGGACCCCGCCAACGGCCTCCGCCACAACGCCGCCAAGCTCCTCCTCGACCCGCACGCCACCGCGATCGAGGGCTCGTACACCTGGTCCGAGGACGTCTTCGGCCAGTTCTACGAGGACGCCGACACCCGCAACGACGCCGACTCCGCGCACGCGGTCCCCCGCTGCGTCGTCACCGACCCCGACTCCTTCGACTGGAGCGGCGACACCGCGCCGCGCATCCCGCTCGAGGAGACCGTCGTCTACGAGGTGCACGTGAAGGGCTTCACGAAGCTGCACCCCGACGTGCCCGAGGACATCCGCGGCACCTACCGCGGCCTCGCGCACCCCGCCGCGATCAAGCACTTCACCGACCTGGGCGTGACCTCGGTCGAGCTGCTCCCCGTGCACCAGTTCGTGCAGGACTCGCACCTCGAGGAGAAGGGCCTGCGCAACTACTGGGGCTACAACTCCCTCGGCTTCTTCGCGCCGCACAACGAGTACTCCCACGCTGGCGACGACGGCTCGCAGGTCGACGAGTTCAAGGCCATGGTCAAGGCGTTCCACGAGGCCGGCCTCGAGGTCATCCTCGACGTGGTCTACAACCACACCGCCGAGGGCAACGACAAGGGCCCCACCCTCTCGTTCAAGGGCATCGACAACGGCTCCTACTACCGCCTGGTGGAGGAGGACCGCGCGAACTACTTCGACACCACCGGCACCGGCAACAGCCTCAACGTCGCGCACCCGGCCGCGCTCGGCCTGATCATGGACTCCCTGCGCTACTGGGTGACCGAGATGCACATCGACGGCTTCCGCTTCGACCTCGCCACCACCCTCACCCGCCAGACCGGTGAGGCCGAGGTGCACAGCGCCTTCCTCGACCTGATCGCGCAGGACCCGGTGCTCGCGCCCGTCAAGATGATCGCCGAGCCGTGGGACACCGCCGGCTACCAGGTCGGCGGCTTCCCCGCGGACTGGTCGGAGTGGAACGGGAAGTTCCGCGACGACGTGCGCGACTTCTGGAACGGCGCCGACTCGGTGCTCGGCACGACCGCGCAGCGCGTCCTCGGCTCCCCCGACGTGTACGAGGCCGACCGCCGCTCGCCGGTCTCCAGCATCAACTTCGTCACCGCGCACGACGGCTTCACCCTCGCCGACCTCACCGCGTACTCGCGCAAGCACAACGCGGCCAACGGCGAGGACAACAACGACGGCGAGAGCGACAACCGCTCCTCCAACAACGGCGCCGAGGGCCCGACCGAGAACGAGGCGGTCAACGAGCGCCGCGACCGCATGCGCCGCAACTTCCTCGCGACGCTGCTGCTCTCGGCCGGCGTGCCGATGATCCTGGGCGGCGACGAGATCGCCCGCACCCAGGGCGGCAACAACAACGCCTACTGCCAGGACGACGAGATCTCGTGGTTCGACTGGGAGAACGCGGACCGCGAGCTGCTCGCCTTCACCCGCGAGCTGATCGCCCTCCGCGCCGCGGAGCCGGCGCTGCGCCCGAAGTGGTTCCGCCGCGCGCCCGGCGACGGCGGCCCCGACACGGTCGACATCCTCCGCTCCGACGCGCAGGGCTTCGCCGACGAGGACTGGGACAACCCCGACGCCCGCTCGATCACGTTCGTGTTCGAGCACGAGGGCAGCGCGAGCTTCGCCCTGCTGCTGAACGCGGCGGAGAACGGCGTCGAGTTCACCGTTCCCGAGGCGCCCGCCGCCGAGTGGACGCTGGCCGCCTCGAGCGACCCGGAGCAGGTCGTCGAGGGCGAGGTCACCACGCTGATCGTCCGCGACGGCTCGTTCACGCTGCTGCGCTCGGCCTCCTGATGACCGGCCGGACCCCGCGGCTCCTCCGCTTCGGCGGGCGCATCGCGGGGTTCGGCACGTCCTCGGGCACGAGGATCGTGCTGGGCCTCTGGGAGGACACCCCCTTCGGCCCGTTCGCCGACGCGATGGTCGAGGACGGCGACGGCCACCGCCTCCTGATCGCACCGACCCGCGAGGTCGCGGACTTCATCGGGTCGACGTACGCGTTCGACGAGGTGCGGATCGCGCCGGTGTCGTGGCGGAGGATCGCGGGCGGCCTGTCCGTCGCGGCCGGACCGCTCGCGGTGCGACTGGAGCTCGGCGGTCTCACTCCGCTCGGCCGGCTGCTGCGGATCGTTCCACGACCGCTCGCCGAGCACCCGGCATGGCTGACCGCGATCTCGCCGGTCGCCTCCCTGCTCGTCCGCGGGGTCAGCACGGCCGGGTCGGCCGGGCACGGACGCCGCGAGTACTACGGCGTGCGGGCGATCCGCCGCGTCGAGGGCGTCCACGCGGTGCTGGCGGAGGAGGACCTCGGCCCGTTGCGCCCGCTCTCGCCGCCCGTGCGGTTCGGCTTCTCGTCGGCGCCCGCCGCTCCGGCGATCGTCGACGTCACCACCACCATCGCGCTCCCGCGCGAGGGGACCACCGCGCTCCGGCGCGACCGAGAGAGAGGAGCCGCCTCGTGAAGAAGGGCGACAAGATCAGCTGGAACACCTCGCAGGGCGAGACCCACGGCGAGCTGGTCGAGAAGAAGACGAAGGAGTTCCAGTTCGAGGGGCAGAAGTTCAACGCCTCGGACGACGAGCCCTACTGGATCGTGCAGAGCGACAAGACCGACGCGAAGGCCGCGCACAAGGAGTCGTCGCTGACGAAGAAGTGAGCGGGCGCAGGCCGAGCGGCTGCGGGCCGGGCTCCGGATCGACTCCGGGGCCCGGCCCGCGCCCGTCTCACGCGATGCGGATGAGCTTCTTGTTCACGAACTCCTCGAGGGCGGGGCGGCCCATCTCGCGGCCGGTGCCCGAGCGCTTCACGCCGCCGAAGGGCAGCTCGGCCGCGTCGCCGAGGACGAGGTTGATCCAGACCATCCCCGCGTCGATCCGGTCCGCCAGGCGCAGCGCCTGCTCCTGGTCGGTCGTGTAGAGGTAGGAGCCGAGGCCGTAGGGGGTGTCGTTCGCGAGGGCGATCGCCTCGTCCTCGTCGCGGACGCGGTAGAGCGCGGCGACGGGGCCGAAGAACTCCTCGCGGTAGGCGTCCATCTCGGGCGTGACGCCCTCGAGCACGGCGGGCGGGAAGAAGTTGCCGGTCACCTCGCCGCTGGCGCGGACGGTGGCCCCCTGCTCGCGCGCGGCCGCCAGCTGCGCCTCGAGGCGCTCCGTCGCGGCGGAGGAGGAGAGCGGGCCGAGGAGGGTGCCCTCCGCGAACGGATCGGCCGGCTGGGCGCGGGTGAACGCCTCCGTGAACTTCTCGGCGAACGCGTCGTACAGCTCGTCGATCACGATGAAGCGCTTCGCGGCGTTGCAGGACTGGCCGTTGTTGTCCAGGCGCGCGGCGACCGCGTCCTCAACCGCCTTGTCGAGGTCGTCGGTCGACAGGAGCACGAACGGGTCGGAGCCGCCGAGCTCGAGCACGACCTTCTTCAGGTGCCGGCCCGCGAGCTCCGCGACGGCCGCGCCGGCCCGCTCGGAGCCGGTGACGGAGACGCCCTGGACCCGGGGGTCGGCGATGACGGTCGCGGCCTGCTCGTTCGTGGCGTAGAGGTTCACGTAGACGCCGGCGGGCGCGCCCAGCTCCTCGGCCGCGGTGCGGAACACGTCGGCGATGGCGGCGGCCGACTCCGGGCACTGCGGCGCGTGCTTGAGCAGGATCGTGTTGCCCGCGACCACGTTCGGGCCGGCGAAGCGGGCCACCTGGTAGTAGGGGAAGTTCCACGGCATGATGCCCAGCAGCACGCCCAGCCCGGCGCGGCGGATCAGCGCGGAGCCGGTGCCCTCGGCGAGCTCGATCGGCTCGTCGGCGAGGAAGGCCTCGCCGTTCTCGGCGTAGTAGCGGTAGATGTCGGCGGCGAAGCCGACCTCGCCCTGCGCCTGGTCGAGCGGCTTGCCCATCTCGCGGACGATGATCGCCGCGAGCTCGTCGGCGCGCTCGACGTGCAGCTCTGCCACGCGGGCGATCAGCGCCGCGCGGGTCGCGACGGGCACGGTCCGCGACCACGAGGAGTACGCGTCCTGCGCCGAGCCGATCGCCGCGGTCAGCTCGGCGTCGCCGAGGGTCGGGTACTCGCGGAGGGTCTCCCCCGTGGCCGGGTCGATCACGGCGTAGTAGGTGCTCATGCGGGCTGTGCTCCTTCGCGCTGGGGGGCCGGTGCGGTCGCGCCGTCCTCGTCGATGATCTCCTGTGCCAGGCGCCTGCCGACGCGGATGGCGCCGTCGACGTGCTGGTAGCCCTCGGCGGCGAGGTCGCTCGTGCCGAAGCGGAGCGGACCCACCGGCTCCAGCTGCAGCGCGCCGTACCGGGTCAGCCCGCCCAGGTCGAAGCTCGCGGCGTACGCGCCCTGCGTCCACTCCTCGGACGCCCAGTCGCTCTCGTAGTAGACGACCGGATCGAGTGCGGCCGGGCCGAAGTAGGCGGCGAGCGAGTCGAGGATCGCGGCCTTCCGCTCCGTCTCGTCGAGCGCGAGCACGCGGTCGGCCTTCTCGTCCGAGACGAAGCCGACCAGGGTGCCGCGCTCCTCCCCGTGGTTCGAGTTGTCGTAGGCCTCGTGGACGAGCGAGTGCGGGCTGAACGCGGTGCCGGAGAGGCCGTCGGCGCGCCAGAAGGGCGTGGCGTAGGTGGCGTGCACCTTGATCACGAGGCCGAGCGACTGGTGCTGCAGGGCCTGCTGCCGCAGGCGCGGGAGCGGCGGGTCGAACGAGATGCGGCCGACGAGGTTCGGCGGCACGGCGACGATCGCACGGCGAGCGCGGAGGACGACGCCGTCGGCGCGCACCTCGACCCCGTCGTCGCCGTAGCGGACGGAGCGGACCGGGTGCCCGAGCAGGACACGCTCGGCGCCGAGGCGCTCGGCGAGCCGCTCCGGGACCTGCTGGAGGCCGCCGATCACGCGCTTGTCGAGGATGAAGTCGGCGTCGACCAGGTTGCTGAAGCTCCCCGCGCTCGCGGCCATGAGGAGCGCCTGGAGGAGGGAGAAGGCGTGCGCCGGCTTGGTGAGCATGGCGTCGGCGAGGAAGAGGGCGATGTTGGCCCGTGCCTCCTCGTCGTCGCTCTGCTGCTCCAGCCAGGCGGCGAAGGTGACGCGGTCGTAGTCGCGGGCGAGCGGATGCGTCCACGGCGCCGCCGGGTCCGTCTCGGCGACGAGGCGGTCGAGCACCTCGATCAGACGGGAGATCTCGGACTCGGTGCGCTCGCTCCCCGGGAAGATGTCGCCGGTGAAGCGTCGAGCGGAGCCGTCGGCGCCGATGTAGACGCTCTCGCCCTCGCGGTAGCGGGAGTAGGTGCCGAGGCCGAGCTCGTCGAGGGTCTCGAGGAGCGCCGTCTGGTCCGGCGAGACCCACTGGCCGCCGAGCTCGAGGAGCTGCCCGTCGACCACGCGGGTCTCGAGCCGCCCGCCCACGCGCTCGCGCGCCTCGACGACGACGACGTCGAGCCCGTGCTGCTGCAGCCGGAGCGCCGCGGTGAGTCCGGTGGCACCGGCTCCGATCACGACGACGTCGTGCTCGCTGGGGGACATGACTTCTCTTTCCGTCGGTGATCGCGGGAGTGGACGCGCGAATACGGATGATCCTGTCACAGAAGCGGAGGAGAACGTCAGTGAGTGCGCCCGATGGAGGGTGGACTCGGAGCGCCTTCCACCGAACTACATAGGCGTGCTATATTTTTTCTCGTGCCCGATCCCAGTGCCCCCGTGCGTCTCGCCTCCGCCGCCACCGCCCTCACGCGGTTCGCGGGCCGGGCGAGCGGCGCGACCGGGCTCGGCGCGCAGTCCGGAGCCGTCTGGTCGACGCTCGCCGAGCTGCGCACCGCCTCCCCCTCCCGCCTCGGCGAGCTCGCCGAGCGGGTCCGCGTCACCCAGCCGACGATGACCGGCATCATCGCCCGGCTCGACGAGGCCGGCTGGATCCGCCGCGTCCACGACGCCGGCGACGGCCGCGCCTGGCTGATCGAGGGCACTCCCGCCGGCTTCGACGCCCTCGCCGAGCACCGGCTCCGCCTCGAGGCCGCCCTCGCCCCGCTGTTCGAGGACCTCGACGAGGACGACCGCCTCGCCCTCGAGCGCGCCGCGACCCTCGTCGAGGCCCGCGTCGCCCGCATCGCCGGCCCGAACGTGGTCGCGGGCAACACGATCCTGCTCAAGCACGCGCCGCAGTGCCCGGAGT
>NZ_PSWN01000028.1:0-36944 GCF_002932815.1 Rathayibacter sp. AY1B4
TCGAAGCGGTGGGCGGGCCGGGGTGCGGTGGTCGTGGTGGTCATGGTGGGCCTTCCTGTGCAGCAGTGGGAGAAGAGCAGGGGCGGGACCGGCGCGAGCCGGTCCCGCCGGGTGGGCTAGCTGAGCCCTGCGGCGTCGGCGGGGGTGCTGTCGCCGGTGACGACCTGCTCGACCGGGGAGAGCGCGTATCCCCAGGCCGCGAGCTGGCGGAAGTGCTCGGCAGTGCGCTCGTCGCCGCGTCGCCAGGACTCCTTGCTCGTGTGCGCCTCCTGGCCTCCGAGCACTACGGCCAGCGCGACCAGACGGGCCTTGGCGGGGTTCGCCTCGACCAGCGCTGCGAGGGCGTCGGCGCGGTAGCCGGAGGGGCGCTCGATGCGTAGCAGCGTGTGCGCGAGGTCGCTGCCGCCCGTCATCCCGGAGGACACCGCGAACCGGTGAGCGGTGAGGCCGAGAGCGATGACGCGATCCGCGTCCTTGGGGAGGGTCTTGCGGGCGAGGAACGTCGCGATCCACTCGCGGCGCACCTTCTCGGCCGCGTTCCACGCCTTGTTGTTGGCGATGAGGACCTTCCGCTCCGCGGACTTCTCGGCCCGCTCCTCTTCGGCCTCCTCCTCGGTCTGCGGCTGCTCGGGGGCTCCGTAGGCGTAGGTGAATCCGGCGGCGGTGGGGTCCTGGACGAGGAGGGTGACCTCGACCTCGCCGCGCCAGCTGGTGTCGATGAGCACTCCGCGGCCGGGAGCGGCGGCGACCTGCTCGGGGGTGACGCCCTTCCCGTCCTCGCCGCGCAGCTGCCGCACCGGCGTCCACGTCGCTGCGTCGCCGTAGGCGTCGGAGCGGGTGAGGATCTGGAAGCCGTTGCCGGTGTACTCGGCGGCGGTCGCCGCGAGGAGCGCCTGGTGCGCGGCCTCGTCGCGGAGGGTCTGCGCGGTGTGCTCGAACTGGGCCGGGTCGTGGGTGGCGACCTCGATCAGGGTCGCGCGGGCGTCGGCGTCGTCCTCGAACTCCAACAGCACCGCCGCCTGGTCCAGGGTCAGCTCGTGCTCGTGCAGAACGGACGTGACGGTCGCGGACTCCGCGACCGCGAGGCCCTTCTTCACCGCGTCGGTCTTGATGCCGGTGCGCTTGGCGATCGCTGCGGCGGTGATGCCCTCGAACGCGAGCTGCGCCCACGCGGCGGTGCGGTCCGCGACCGAAAGTTCGGCGCGCTGGTCGTTCTCGATGATTTGCTGAACGATCCGGTCGGCGGTCGTCTCGTCGCCCTCCACGACGTAGACCGGGATCGTGGGCACTCCGGCCTCGCGGGCGGCGAGGGTGCGGCGCTGTCCGGCGCGGACGATGACGTTGCCGTGCTCGTCGCGGCGGGCGAGGACCGGGGTGATGACCCCGTTCTCGCGGATCGACGCGATGAAGTCCTTCGTCAGCGGGGCGCTGGTGCGGACGTTCGCCTCGATCACGAGGGTGGTCGGGTCGATGTGCTGAACGGTCCCGGTTCCGGTGGTGATAGTCACGATGGTTTCTCCTTGATCGGTGTGCGATCATTGAGGCGACAAGTCCCGTGGTTCTAACCCAACTACGGGGCTTTTGTCGTCTTCCTGATCGTTTTTCTTTGCCTCTCCGGCGAGTGAAAACCAATTGAGTGGAGTCGGCGGAGTGACGGCTCTCTCGGGCGAAATAAGGGAGCGTGCGACCGCGTCCGAGAGAGACGGCACGTAGCCGACGGAGCGAGATAGGTTGAAACCGCGGAGAGGTGAAGAAAACGGGTAATCCGGCCGCGTAGCGGCTCCCGCCGGCGGTGCTCCGTCACCGCTGCGCGAGTGCAGCTCGCGCCCCCGGAACGGGGAAGACCGGGGAGTGTGAGGGGGTCGCCCCTCACGGGTCGGCCCGCAGGCCGGCCCGCGCCGCGCGGCTACCGGTCGGCGGGCTCGTAGCAGTTGGCGCAGTCGCACGGCCCGCTGGGGTTTTCCGCCCGCTCGACGGCCGCGATCTGCGCGGCCTGCTCCGCCGGGGAGAGCGCCTGCCACTCCTCATCCGCGCGCCGGTTCGACTCGATGCGCGCCGCACGCTCGTCCAGCGTCTCCGGGGTCGGGGTGAGGAAAGCGGCCAGTGCCGCGCCGGTGTCCTGCTTGTCGGCGGGGGTGAGGAACGCGATCAGCGCGGCGGCGTAGGCGGTGCCGTCGTCGGTGACGGGGAATCCGCCCGGGGCTCCTTCGCCGGGAAGGGTGAGCGTGTTGCGGATGTGCGCGAGGATCTCGGCGTCCGTGGCGGTCGCGTCGTCGTCGGACTCGGCGCGGCGGGTGTCGAGGATGAGGGCGAGCTGCTCGGCCGTGGCGCGGCCGGTGTCGGTGGGGGTCATGGTGTGGTCCTCTCAGCGGTTCAGGAACGGGGCGACGCGGCTGATCGCTGCGCGGCGGGCGTGGGCGACGCAGTGGCGGAACGAGCCGCTGGTGATGCCGTGCAGCTGGTCGGAGTGCCACGCCTCCCAGACGCCGGACTTGCGGCGGGTGACGAGCACGGAGGGCGTCGTCTTGGGGTCGGTGCCCACGACGCGGATGCTCACCGCGCGGGTGTTCGCGAGCGTGAGATAGGTCTTAGCCGTGGTCTGCAATTCGGTGGCGGTCTGCATGGTGTGGGTGCTCCCTCTGGCTGATCGTTTTTCTTTGCCTCTCCGGCGGGGAAAACCGTTTGAGTGGAGACGGCGCAGTGACGCCGATAGCGGGCGAAATAAGCCCGCAGGGCGCGTCCGATAGCGGCGGCACGGAGCCGGTGGAGCGAAATAGGTTGAAACCGCGGAGAGGTGAAGAAAACGGGTGGAATGGGCCGCGTCGCGGCCTCCAATCGGCGGTGCTCCGTCGCCGCTGCGCGAGTGCAGCTCGCGCCTCCCGGAACGGGATGCCCGGGGAGTGTGAGGGGGTCGCCCCTCACGGGCCGGCCCGGGGGCCGGCCCTCGCCCTCAGCTCGCGGCGGCCGTCTCGGTGGCGGCCTTCTCGGCGGCCGCGGCGCGGGCTGCTTCGACCTCGGCGGCGGTGTGGTGTCCCTGCACGTCGGCGTAGTTCACCTTGTAGGGACGGGTCGTGTCGTTCCAGTCGAGCGCGACGGTCACGCTCTTGGGGTTCACGCGGGTCACGATGTGCCAGCCGAAACGGTGCTTGATCATGTCGCCTTTGGCGATCGTGTCGCGGCTGTGGATCGTGACCTCTCCGGCGGCGGCCTGGGCCTCGCGGACGGCGGTCCAGTAGGCGTGCTCGTCCTCGAGCTGCGCCCGCTGGGTCAGCAGCCGCTCACGGTAGGCGCCGGTCGCGGGGGTCGTCGTCTCGATGTAGCCGCCGCCGAAGTTGTGCGAGCTGCCCTCGATCTTCCGGCTGTACCCGCGGATATCGGTTGCGATCCGCTCGATGCGGCGGGCGACCATTCCGGGCGCGTACCGGTGATCGGTGGTCCCGGCGGCGACGTCGGCGCGGGCGCGGGCGCGGGTCGCTTCGCGGTCGGCCTCGACGCTGCGGCCCATCGCGTTGTGGGCCTTCTCGATCGCGTTGCGGTGTCGCGTTTCGGAGTGGTGGCCGATCTTGATCGGCTCGCCGCCCTCCGGGAGCCGATCGAACGCGCGGCGCGCGGCCTCGTCGGCGGTGTCGGCGTCCGCGGCGCGCCGGTCGGCCTTCGCATCGAGCGCGTCGACGCGGGCGGCCTGGCGCTCGATCTTGTCCGCCTCGGCCTCGGCCGTGGGCCGGAACGTTTCGGCGGCGTCGATCGTGACGACGTGGCCGGCCTCGCGCAGCGCGGTCGCGGCGCGGTTGATGGTCCACCACTTCGGGAGGCGGTCGCGGGACTGCGGGACGTACCAGGCGGTGATGGAGCGACCCCAGCGCCAGCCGGACGCCTTCAAGATTTCGGCGGTGCCGTCTCCGCGGCTGGTGCCCTCGATGATCGTTCCGGCCTCGGGGGTGTGGGTGATGGTGAGCATGCTCTGTCTCCTTCTCGGGTCGGTGATCAGTCGTTGGCGAGGTAGTCGGCGGGCGTCTCGCTGCGGTCGTGCAGCGCATACGCGGCCGGGAACAGGTCGAGCGCCCGGGCGACGGCGACCGGCACGACGACGTAGGCACCGGAGGCCATGTAGCCGACGAGGCCCGCGGCCAGCGGCTCGACGGGCTCGAAGTGCTGCAACGTCACCCCGGGGAGCCCCGCGCGGCCCTGACGGGTGACCAGGTGCACGGCGGGCGTCTGCTTGGTCACCGGATCACGGCCACCGGCGCCGACGATGACCACCTGACGCGCGGTCCGGCTGATCCCCTCGGCCCCGGGTCCGTGGTTCTCGCTCTTGATGACTTCGGTACGTGTGCCGCGCTGCTCGCTCATGGCGTCTCTCCCTCTGGCTGATCGTTTTTCTTTGCCTCTCCGGCGGGAATGACCGTTTGAGTGGAGGCGGCGGAGTGACGCCGATCACGGGCGAAATAAGCCCGGAGGGCGCGTCCGGGATCGGTGGCACGCAGCCGGTGGAGCGAAATAGGTTGAGACCGCGGAGAGGTGAAGAAAACCCGAAGGATGGGCCGCTGTGCGGCCTCCCCACGGCGTCGCGGAGCGACGCTGCGCGAGGACCCTCGCGCCCCCGGAACGGGCGTCTACGCCGCGCTGAGCGGGGTACAGGGGATGACAGAGCGCCCGGCTTGCGAAACGTGCCGGGTGTGGTGGGGCTGGGCTAGCGGCCGAGCCCTCCGTGGTCAGGGCCGCGGGTGGGCCTTCTGCTCGTGGGGAAGCTCTGAGCGGCTGCGGCGCGTGTCTGCACGAGGGCCGTGTCGACCAAGGGGCGCCCGAACGCGGTGCGGGACTGGTCGACGTCGAGAGTGCGCGGCTGTCCTTCGCCGGGGGTGTTGAACCGGCGGAACCGCATCACGGTCGCGCCGGTTTCCGCGAGCTGTTCAGCGGCGAACTCGGGGAGGGAGCGGCCCTCGGGTCCGGCGTAGACGTTGCGGGCGTACTCGCTGGGAACCCATCGGCCGCCGAGCTCATCGGCGCCGGCGAGGGCGCGCTCGTAGGACTGCTGCCAGCGGCCGGCGATCCGCGCTTCGGACAGCTCGAATGGGACCTCGACGTCGATCACTTCGACGCTGTAGCCGGCGGCCGCGAACTGTTGCCCCAGCTCGACGGCCTTGTCGGGCGAGGAGAGCACGGTGTCGATGACGACGTTCTGACCTTCTCGCATCGCTACCTGGCGCAGCTCCGTCGCAAGGAGGGAGGATTCTTCGTGCACGAGGGAGGCCAGCTCGAGCGGGAAGAACTTCTCCCCCGCCGCCTCGGCGGCGCGGACCTCCGGCGGCAGGATGGCGCGGTCGTAGCTGCCGTCCTTGATCGCTTCGGTGAGTAACGCCCGCTTGAACTCGTCGGCGTCGACGGTGAGCCAGGCGCTGCGGTCGGAGCCGAGCACGTCTGCGAGGACGGTCGACTTCCCGGCTCCGGGCGGGCCGGCGAGGATGATCGCCTTTCGCTCGTGACGCACGTCAGGGAACTGTGCGCGGTACTCGGCTAGGAGGCGGTCGTGGAGCAGCTGGCGTGCAGCGCGCGGCTCGAATACCCCGTCAGGGTCCCGGCGGAACCAGTTGCGATTGTTGACCGTCGCGCGCTCGCTCGCCGGGCTCAGTGGGCCTCCCGCTCGCGCCCACGCGCGCACCGTTTCGCGGTGCGTGGCGATCGCTGACGAGTCCTCCCCCGTCACCGACCTTGCTCGCAGTAGCGGTCCAGGATCTCGTCGTAGGTGTCTGCCTCGATCAGGTGCTCACTGAGCGCACGCCGGACCTCCGCGAACTCCCCCGGGTCCAAGGTGGTCCAGTCGTAGCCGTCGCTGGGCGATCCGGGGCGATACGACCAGCGGCCAAGCTCATCGATGACCTGCTCCCTCGTCAACTCCCCCGCGTCGTAGCGCTGGGCAATCTCGTAGGGCGTCGCGCCGGAGAACCCGGGGCGCACGTCGGGAACCGCGGCCGCGGACTTCAGGGCGCTGTTGACGGAGGGTTGAGAGATACCGATCTGACTGGCGAGCTGCTTTTGCGTGGTGTCCTGGGCCACGGCGCGCAGCGCGCGAAGGTAGGACACGCGCGTCACGACCTGCAAGCTGCGCAGCCGGCGAACAGTGTCCCCATCGGGCCTCTCAGCGATCGACACGGCAACCACCTCCTATAGAACATTCTATCTCAGCGCGAGAGCCGCCGACAGAGGTCACCGCGCGTGCGCTGTTGCCAGCTCTCCCCAGTGCGTCGTCGCGCGCAGAGACAGCGCTTCGCGTTTCATCGTCCACACCGGTCCCTTGCGGATGCCGGCGAGGCCAAGCCCGACCGCAGCGCGGCCGTGGCGCTTGGTCACGGCGTCGATCGTGGCGCCGATGCCCTTGGTGTCGAAGTCGTTGTCGAACACGTCGAGCAGGGCGTGAGAGCCCTTCGCGGACAGGTTGGTGAGGATCACGCCGGCGCGCACGTAGCGCGCGCCCTCGCGCAGCCTGGGCACGAGAGTGCCGGTGGCGGCCTTGACGATAGTCACCGGATCGTCGGTGGGGACGGGGAAGCCAGCCATGCCGCCGGCGGACTCGTAGGGCGCGTCGGCGTAGGGCGACGTCGACGCGAACACGCTCATCGTCTTGGTGACCGACCCCTGCGCCCGGAGGCGGTGCGCGGCGCGCTGCGCGTAGACGGAGAGCACCTGCTCCATGTCCGCGATCGTCGTCACCGGAGTGGCGAACGAGCGCGAGAAGATCAGCTGGTCCCGAACCGTGCGGGCGGCCTCGAGCGGGATGCAGTCGACGCCGCGCAGCTCATAGACCGAGCGCTGCAAGACGACGGAGAACTTCTTGCGGATGAGCGCGGGGTCCGCGTCGCGGAGGTCGCGGATCGTGTGGATGTTCAGCTCTGCGAGGCGCTTCGCGGTGCGGCCAGCGACTCCCCACAGCTCGGTGACGTGCTGGGAGGCCATGAGGCCGTCCATCTGCTCGGGCGTGTACCAGTCGGTGTCGCACACTCCCCCGAGGCTCGGGTGCTTCTTCGCACCGCCCTTGTTGACGAACTTCGCGAGAGTCTTGCTCGGCCCGAAGCCCACGCAGACCGGCAGGCCGACGTTCTTCGCGACGGCCGCGCGCATTGCGCGGCCGATCTTCTCCCGCTCCGTCACATCGCCGTCGACGCCGACGAAGCTCTCATCGATCGAGTACACCTCCTGCCACGCGGAGTACCGGCCCAGCAGCTCCATGACGCGCGCGGACAGCTCGCCGTACAGCTCGTAGTTGCTCGAGCGGGCGATGACCTCCGGGAGTCGGCCGGCTCTGATCAGAGGTTCGATCTTGAACCAGGGGGTGCCGTTCTCGATGCCGAGCTGCTTCACCTCGTCGGAGCGGGCGACCACGCAGCCGTCGTTGTTCGACAGGACGACGACGGGCCGCCCGCTCAGCTTGGGATCGAACAGGCGCTCGCACGACACGTAGAAGGAATTGACGTCGATGAGGCCGATGCGGCGCTCAGAGCGCACGGTGGAGCCGGTGAAGGCAGACGGTGACGACGCCCCACACCTGGAGGTCGCTCAGCTCGGGGACGACGATCGGGGGATAGTCGGGGTTCTCGGCACGCAGCACCACTCCCCCGCGGTGCAGTTCGAGCCGCTTGACGGTCAGCTCGCCGTCGAGAATCGCGATGACGACGCTGCCGTGGGTCGGTGTGATCGAGCGGTCGACCACGAGCTCGTCGCCGTCGCTGATGCCGGCGCCGGTCATGCTCTCGCCGGACACGCGGACGATGAACGTCGAGGTCTTGTCGCGGATCAGGTGGTCGTTGAGGTCAAGAGAGCCGTCGAAGTAGTCCTGCGCCGGCGACGGGAAGCCTGCGGCCACCGCGTCGCCGGTGACGAGGAAGGCGATGGAGACGGCCTCCTCGGCCGGTGTGGCTATGCGGTCCACGACGGTGACGCTCATGCCACCCTCCCTCGCTTAGTCGAACGTGTGTTCGAATGCGTTCGAGTGTATGTCGACTCCACCGACATGCGATCACGGCCCAGGCGGCGGGCGGCTCGACAGGTTTCGGTCGGGCGTGTCCTACCCAGATACCTATATAGGTATCTGGGTAGCTTGCTATCTGTGTAGGTATCAAGATAGGTTGCTGCCATGCAGACGATGATGATCTACAGCGAGAGCGGTGGCGCGACGAAGAGCACCACCGCCGTCTCCCTGGCAACGGTGGCGGCGGAGGACGGCAAGCGCGTCATCCTGATCGACCTCGATCCGCGCGGGGCGACGACCAAGTGGCTCGACGCGCAGCCCGTCGACGTCGGACTCGACGTCGGGGCGATCCTCGGCAACCAGGACCCCCGGGGATGGGCGGACGAGCTGGCCGTGCCGTCACCGTTCCACGAGAACCTTCGAGTCATCCCGTCCGACCGCAGCGTGAGTGCCCGCGAGACGGACGACCCGGGGGAGGTCGGGCATCGTCTGGCCGACTCGCTCGAGGGAGTGCCTGCCGACCTGGTGATCATCGACTGCCCGAACCGCCAGGGCGGCTCACTGATCTTCAACGCTCTGACGGCGGCCGAATCGGTGATCTACGCGGCCACGCCGACCGCGGACGGCGTAGACGGGTTCCTGGGGGCACAGGAGAGCGTGATGCGCTACAACGCCACCAGCGGCCGCCAGGCGGTCGCTGAGGCCGGCATCATCGTCGGCGGCTACAAGGAGACGGTAACGCCGCGCGAGGCGACCCACAGCATCGAGCAGATGCGGGGGACGGGCCTTCTGCTGACGCCGCTCATTCCACATCGGACGATCGTGGGGGAGGTCCGGTACTCGCACGACTGGTACGGCCGCTTCCGCAAGGGAGCCCCCGTCGCCCAGGCATACCGAGAACTCGCACGAAAGGTGATCCGATGACCAACGAGGACCGCCCCCAGAGCCTTCCCGCTCGACGGGCACAGCCGGCGCCGGACCGGCGCGACCCGATCGACTCGAAGCCGCGCCCGGCGCCGGCTCCTGCTGTGGCCGCACCGGCGACGTCGGCCCCGGCGCGAACGGGTGCCACGGCTCCTCGTTCTCGGCCGCGGAAGGCGCCTACGGAGGTTCTGCACGCCGATATCGAGGCGGAGCTGTCGTACTACGTCGAGGACCTGCGCGTCGCAACAGGACGAACCAAGCGCGACATTGTGGAGTCGGCGCTGCGCGAGTACCGCGATCGCAACCCGCTGGCCTAGCCAGCCGCGTGGTACTAGATAGCCAGATACCTATATAGGTATCTGGCTATCTTGCTTTTGACGGGGCGTCAGAGCGTGGCTGCGCACCAGGTTGTGACGGCCTTCTCGAAGACAGCCGGGTCAGCGTTCCATTCGAGGGCGTGAGCGGAGGGCCGGGCGGGCACGAGAGGAGCCTGCTCGTGCGTCTGGCTGAACGCACGGGAGTCGCTGAACGGGGTGGTGCGGTCACCTTCGGAGTGGATCAGGAGTGCAGGCACGGGGACTTGCACTGACGCTCGGGTCCAGTCGAGAGCGTGGAAGTCCAACGGAACCGGCGACCCGAGGAGGCGGCTGAGGATCGGCGTCGCGAGGGCGGCTATGGCCGCGGAGGCGATGACGCGGGGGACGCCGGCATTGGCGGCGCTGTAGAGCACGCTGCTGCGCCAGCTGAGGACGGGGGAGACGAGGATCAGCCCGGCGATCTGCGAGCGGTGCGCCGAGCTCGTAGCGAGGCGCAGAGCGATCGACGCTCCGCTCGACCAGCCCACGAGCAGGACGCGGCGGGCTCCGCGCTCGAGCGCGAGAGCGATCGCGGCGTCGACGTCGGGCCACTCCGTCTGCCCCAGGGTGAAGGCATCCAGCGGCGCAGGCGGGCCTTCTCCGTCGCCTCGGAACGAGGGGACCAGTGAGGTGTACCCGGTCCTTCTGAGGGCGTGAACGGAGCGGAAAGCGCCGTCTCGTCCGGACAGGCTGCCGTGAACGTGGATCGCCCAGGTGCTCGCGGCGTCTCCGTCGCCGGGGAACAACCACGCGGGCGCGTCGCCCAGCTCAGTTGCGACCGGAACCTCCCGGGCCTCGGGGTCAAGTTCTTTCGCCGTGGCGAACACGTTGCCGATTGGTCGGCTGACAAAGCCGGCGGCGGGGGAGGGGCTGCCGGGAGGGACGGTCAGCGTTCGCTCGATGCCGTCCGCTCCGGTGCGCAGAATCGGGCCGAGAACAGCGTGCCGAGATTCGTCGTCGTAGAGCAGCCCGAGGGTACCGTCCTGCTTGGTGATCGGCGTGGGCGCGAGCACGATGCGATCGGGCGCCGGAACGGCGGCGATTGGTGTCGGCTTGCTGCGCTGGGGTCGGATGACGCGGCCGGCCACGGTCGCGACGATCCCGACGCCGGCGGCACCGACGACGGCGGCGGGGATCGCGATCCAGAGGGCTCCCACGAGGGCTACGCGGCCTTCCCGATGCCGTTGCCGCCGATGACCCGAGGGGTGAATGCCCGGTCGGGTGAGATGAGCGCCCGCAGGCGCTCGAGCGCAGCACACGCGGCGGGAGTGAGGTCGATGTCCCCTCGAACCTGAGCGTTCTTGGTGCTCACGAGCACCTGCTGAGCGTGAGCGATGAGTCGGCGCTCTCCGAGATAGGTGGTGATGGTCGGCCGCTCAATGAGGTTGTGGCGGACGGCGTAGCGCGACGCGCGAGCGACGACGAGGCGGTGGCGGATGGGGAGAACGATCGCGGTCCATCCGATGCCCAGCATGATGATGAGCAGCCCGAGGAAGAAGGGGATTTCTGCAGCGTTCCATACGGAGTAGCGGAAGGCGTCTCCGCCGTATCCGAAGTGCGAGGCGGTAAGGAAGCCGATTTCGATCAGGCATCCCACGGTTGTCACGGCGAAGCCGGTGGTGAACACGACCTGCACTCCGCGCCAGTTGCGGCGGGCGTTGATGATCGAGGAGACGGACAACCACACGAGAGTCGCCATGTAGGCCGATCCGTAGAGCCACACGGCCGTCTGGTCGAGGCGATCGATGATGAAGTCCTTGCTCGTGTCTCCGCGGTCGCGGATGAGCAGGAACGGGACGATGTAAGAGCCGAACATGAGGGCGAGGCCCCACCGGCTGCCGATGCGGCCTTCGCCGCCGGCGCGACGTCCGAGAGCTTCACGGAAGAACCAGAATGCGGACGTGGCCGCGAGGTCGCGGACGAGGGTGATCACGTTGGATCCACCCAACAGGGTGTCGTAGGTGTCGAACGGGACTGGCCAGCCGTAGGTGGAGAGGGCGACGATGCCGCTGACGGTGGCCCAGAACGCGGGGCGACCGGCGGGTGACGCGATGGCACGGGGCGCGCGCACCATCACCAGGGCGATGAGGAGCGCGAGGCATACCTGCTGGATCATCCGAAATACGTTTCTTCGCTCGTCCTATTGAGTGTTTGGATGCGGCGGACCATGGCGAAGGCTACTTCTTCGATTGCAATCTCCGCCTTGGCTTCCACACTGTCCGGATCGTCGGTAGGCGCGCAGAGGTGCGTGGCGCCGGCCCTGCGGTCGGGGTGCACCAGGCGCGGGATCTGCTCGCTGAACCAGGCGTCGGGAGCGTAGACGAAGAGGATGTGAGCGAGCTCGTGGCAGGCGTTCTGGCTTTGGTAGTGCAGCTCGTCGCTCTCTCGGCAGACGACGGTGCCGAACTCGGCCGTGTCGATCCACAAGCCGGTGACCGTTTTGAGGGCAGTGCTGGCGGAGGCGATCAAGTAGATGGGCTTGCCGTAGACCTTCTCGACAGCCGCTTGCAGGTCATCCCACGTCGCGGCCGCGGGAAGGGCGAGCTGCGCTACGAACTCGTCGGCGGCTTGGACGATGGAGCCGCTGCGACCCTGGCCGTTGCGGCGGAGCATCCGCCACCGGCCGCGGCCTCGTTCCGTGGAGTCTGACGCCATAGGTGGACTCCGTTCGCCTGGCCGGGACAAGCTCATCCACTTTAGACGGCATTGCGCGCAGGGCGAAGCTGCGAGCCCGGCGGGGCGGAGCGTGCGCTAGCGGCGCAGCTCGGTGACGATTTCGGAGACGACGGCAGCGATGCCGCGCAGCTCGGCGGGCTCAATCGTGCCGAGGGAGCGCGCAGCGACGCGCTCGATGCCGAGGGTGCGCATGGCACCGTCGAATCCCAGCCGCGCCTCCACGGCTTCGACCAGCTCGGGATCGTCGCGAAGGAGGTAGTCAGGGTCGATGTCGAGTGCTTCGGCCACGGCGAAGAGTACGTCGACTCTCGGCGCGGAGGGGAGTTGCCCGGTCATGAGCAGGCCCCATTCTTGGCGGTCGATCGAGGCCCCGCTGAGGAGAAGGATCTCGGAGATTTTGGTGCGGGAAGAGGTCGCATCGAGGCCACGTGAGTTGAAAACGAGCGAGAGACGGCGCGCCAGTTCGGCGGGCCGGAGTGCGCTGGATTCTTCACCCGTGGTGTTTCCGTCTACGACGTAGCCAACCAACTCCTTGAAGGCTACGCGCCCGCGAAGTTGCTTCACGAGTGCATCCAGGTCGGCGTTGGTGGCGTGCACGAGGGCAAGAAGTACCGGTACCGGCATATCTCGCTCGCCCTTGATGTAGCGGAGGACGGTCCGATAGGGGAGGCCGGCTCTTTCGGCCGCGGCCTTCACGTTGAAACCGGCTTCGTAGATGGCGCTCTTGACGGCCTCGCCTATTGCGGCATTGACGTTCGTTGAGTCCACCTCCACACCACGATTCTAGGTCGGCGGGTGTCGCCTGCCGTCAGTGTAGACAGGCAGTGTCCCATTTGGGCAACTCCCGAGTGTCCAAACGGGCATTTCTGGTCTAGGTTGGTGCTCACGGCGATGAAGGGGACCACCGGCATGAAGCACACACGGCAGCGCAACAGCGTTCAGCTCGGCGCGGTCGCCGTCGCAGTCGGGCTCGCCTTGGCGGGTTGCTCGAGCAGCGAACCGGCGGTGCAAACGTCCTCAGGCTCGACTCCTTCTGTATCGGCCACGCCCTCCGTTGAGGCATCCGCTGAGGAGACGCCCGATGCCGAGTCGGTGCCGCACGACCACGACGCCGAAGCTGACCCGGATGCCGAAACCGACTCGACGGCTCTCGCGACCCGCGCAGTGACACTGTTCTGTCGTCCGTCCCTCGACTACGACACGTGGATCGCTGAGCTGTACCCGGTGCTGTCGCAGGCTGCGGCGGTTGCTTACGAAACCGTCGACCCGGCGAACGTGCCCTGCACGGGCGTCACCGGTACCGCGCAGATTCGGGACACCGACGGTGCCTACACCGCGCGCGTCCTGGTCCCCACGGATGCCGGCGACTACTCGGTGTACGTGCACCGCCCCCTCGACACCTCTCCGTGGGCTGTCGAGCAGATCACCCCCTTGGCATCGGAGTAACCCGGTGGCGAAGGGGGGAGTGGGGGTGCTGGCAGCGATCATGGTGCCCGTCGTCGCGATCGCGATGCTCCTGTGGGTGCTGTTCTTCGGCGGCTCGGCCGCTGCGGCATGTCTGCCGGGCGGGGGACCGGTCAACGTGGCCGCGATCCCGGCAGATGCTCGAGTCGGTGGCTACGGCCACGATCAGCTCGTCAACGCGGGCCTGATCGTCAACGCCGGGGCCGCGAAGGGCCTCGGCGCGGACGGGCAGACGCTCGGCGTGCAGACGGCGATCGGTGAGTCCTCGCTGGTGAACATCAACTACGGGGACGGGGCGATCAACCCGGACGGCTCGGTCGCTGACTCGATCGGCCTGTTCCAGCAGCAGTCGAGCTGGGGCACCGTCGAGCAGCGCATGGACCCCACGACCTCCGCGGGCTTCTTCTACGACCGCCTCGTGGCAGTCGAGGGCTGGCAGACGATGGAGCCCTCCATCGCGATCAACAAAGTCCAGCGCAACGCCGACCCGAACCACTACACGAAGTACCGCGCCGACGCCGTGGCGATCATGGCCTACCTCGCCGGCCTCGGCAGCACCCCGGCCGCGACGACCGGGGCCGCAGTGCCCGTGTCGACGTCGACGGCCACGCCGCCCCTCGTGGCCGCCGGATGCGCGGCTATCTCTGGCGATGCGCAAGCTCTCGCGCAGGGCCTCGTGAAGGCGATGGATGAGGGGCGTCTGCGCTTCCTCGAGGACCGCTACGCGCAGCAGGTCCGCGACGTCGCCGCGGGCACCGCGTCGGCAGACTGCGGCCTCGACGTCCGCATCCTCCAGATCATCACCATTGCGCTGAACACGTTCGACACGGTGGGCGTCTCCGACCTCAACCGCAAGTGCACGAACGAGACCGGGCTAGGGGCGGGCACCGCCTCCTCCCACTACATCGACGGCGGCGGTCACGCGGTGGACTTCACCGCATTCAACGGCACCGCCACTACGGGCTGCGACGCGAACGCCTTGCAGCTGCTCAGCGTCCTCGACCCCCAGGTGCCGAACGGCTCGCGGGCCGGCCAGATCCAGTGCCGCTCGACCCACTACACGAACATCGGCGGGTTCTACGACACCCCGAACCACCTGCACTTCGACATGGGCCTCACCGACGCCCCTCTCACCCTCGCCGGATAACCGGACCTTCTCGGCGCCCCAACCGGCGGCACCGATAACCCCGCACCACCAACCAAGAAAACGGAGCACACCATGTCTGTTCTCGCTCTCTCCTCCGAGCTGATCACCGCCGCCGGCGCCCTCGCCGGTGTCGTGCCCGACCCGGGCCCCGGCGGCATGCCCCCCGGGTTCGAGGCCTTCACCACCGTCATGGGCTGGGCCAAGTGGGTCGGCCTCGGCGTCGCCGTCGTCGGCCTGATCATCCTCGGCGTCACCATGACCGTCTCCGCCCGCCGCGGCGAAGGCGGAGAAATCGGCGGCTGGCTCGGCCGCCTGCTCGTCGGCGTGATCATCGTGTCCGCCGCGTTCACGATCGTTGGCTTCCTGATGGGCGCGTAGCGTCCCGGGGAAACCAACCGATCAACGAAAGGCACGACGTCATGAGCGACACGGGATCCCGCAGCCCCTTCACCAGTCGAGGATTCATCTTCGGAGCGATCATCTTCGGAGTTCTCGTACTGGCGGCGATTCTGCTCGCTGTCACGTCCCTCGGCGGTGGTGGCGGGCAGCAGAGCGCGCCCGCCACCACCGCGACGCCGACGAGCGCGGCGACGCCCGAGGCCGACGCGGACGCGGACGCCGCAAGCGTCTGCGGACTTCCCGGGTACGAAGAGAGCGGCACCCTGACCGCCGCCCCCGTGACCGAATGGACCATCGTCGGCACGATGGCCGCTCCCGGAGGCGCCGACGTCGGCCCGGGTGTGACCGACAGCGACGGGCTCCGCCGCTGCTACGCGCACACGGTGGAGGGTGCTCTGTTCGCCACGGCGAACATCTGGGCGATGGGTACCAACGGAAGCCTTGGCGACTCCATCACCGACAAGCTCTCGGTCCCCGGGCCTGGCCGCGATTCGGCAATGGCTCGCCAGAGCTCCAACACAAGCAACGGACTGAGCGCTCAGATCATCGGTTTCAAGACGCTGGCCTACACCGGCGACGCCGCGACGATCGATATCGCGTTCCGCCTGAACACGGGAGTACAGATGAGTATCGCAACGGAGCTGCGCTGGTCGGAGGGCGACTGGAAAGTCCAGCTCACCGACGACGGCCAGAGCTCCTACCGCCCGGTCACCCTGCAGAGCCTGGGTGGCTACGTGCCATGGGCGGGTGTTGAGTGAACCCCGCCGCCGCTACGGACGCCCCCTGCGACTTCTGGGACCTCGGATGCCAGGCCGGTCAGGGCCTCGGTGAAATCGTCTCTCAGGCATCGAACGATGCCTTGCAGCAATTCGTGAACAACATCCTCGAGGGCTACGGCAAAGCGATTGTCTCGCTAGGCACCCTCTGGGTGAACGTCCCCTCCCCGGTGACCGTGGTCGACAGGGGAGGCGGCGTCAACGGCGGCGGAACCCCGCCGCTGCCTGAGGCATTCGAGACGATCCTCGGTTACGTGACGTGGGTCGCCGCGGGCCTCGCCGTCATGTCGCTCATCATCGCTGGCGTGATGATGAGCAGCCGTCGTCGCCACGGCGACGGCGAGGCGCACATGGGCCGCATCGGCGTCATCATCCTCGCCGTGTTCCTGCTCTCCTCGGCATCCGCGCTCGTAGCTGGGTTCCTCCCGCTGGCGATGCACCTCAATGAATCCTCGAGCGTGGTCGGCTGGGTGCAGGGGCAGCTCGAGTGGTACGCCGGCGGCCTTGCAATCCTCTCGATCCTCGTCGCCGCGGGCCGCATGGTCTGGACGCAGCGCGCGGGCGAGCTGCGCACCCTCGCCCGCTCCGTGCTGACGCTGATCGCTGTCGCCGGGGCCGGCCTCGTCGTAATCCGTCTCGCCACGCAGGCGGGTGACGCCTTCTCCATCTGGATCCTCAACAACTCCACCAACTGCGACGTCACCAACGGTGAGAGCAACTGCTTCGGCACCAACATTTTCGCGATGATCAGCCTCACCGCGACCGCGCCCATCGGCCTGATCGGTCTGTTCTTCCTCGGCATGCTCGCCGTCCTGATGACCTATATCCAGATCGCTCTGATGATCTTCCGCGGCGCGATGCTCGTCGTCCTCGCCGGCATCTTCCCCATCGCCGCGGCCGCGACGAACACCGAAATCGGTCAGCAGTGGTTCAAGAAGGCGATGGCCTGGACTCTCGCCTTCATCCTCTACAAGCCCGCCGCCGCGATCGTCTACGCGATCGCGTTCCGGATGACCGGCACCGACCTGTTCAAGTCGGACGGCACTGGCCTCTTCCAGATTGTCACGGGCCTCGCACTGATGCTGATCGCGCTCATTGCCCTACCTGCGCTGATGCGCTTCCTCGTTCCTGCTATCGCCTCGGTTGGTGGCGGCGGCGGCGCAGGACTCCTGCTCGGCGCAGCAGCGGTGAGCGGGGCCGGAGACATTGCCACCGGTGCGATCCGGGCTAGCAACGGGGGCGGAAAGTCCGGAGGCGGAGGCGGCGGCTCGTCGACGAACGGACCGACCGGAAGTAACTCCTCTCCGGGATCGCCAGCGTCGTCATCCGGGATGGGTGCCGCGGGTGCGGCGCCTACCGGCGGTGCGGGAGCTGCAACAAGCGGAGCGGGTGCCGGAGCGGGTGCCGGAGCGGGTGCCGGAGCGGGTGCCGGAGCGGGTGCCGGAGCGGGTGCCGGAGCGGCAGCCGGAGGCGGAGCGGCCGCAGGTGGCGTGGCCGCCGCTGGGCCGATCGGCGCCGGTGTCGCCGTCGCGATGAAGGCCGCCGAAGGCGCCAAGCACGCGGCGGGAGCCGTGAAGTCGGCCACCGACGACGCCACGGGCAGCAATCAGAACGGGAGCTAGACCATGACCACTACCGCACCTGAGCCGGTCAAGGCTCGCACCTACGGCAACTGGCGAAAGCCCCAGACCGCCGGCCTCGGCGGGCTCGGGCAGCTCGCCACCCTCGTGATGTTCGTGGGCATCTTGTCCTCGATCGTCGCGTCCATGTTCGCCGGCCTCGGGCCGGCACTCATCGTCGCTGGGATCTTCGGCGGCATCCTCCTGACCGTCTCGGTCAAGGACAAGCACGGGCAATCAGCCCTGGGAAGGACGGTGGTCCGCGTGAACTGGTGGCGCACCAAGAGCAAGGGAGCGAACATCTACCGCTCCGGCCCGATCGGCCGCGCGAAGTGGGGGACGTTCCAGCTGCCTGGCCTGGCCGCACCCTCGCAGCTCACCGAGCACGAGGACTCCCACGGCCGCCGGTTCGCGCTGATCAGCACCCCCATGACGAAGCACTTCACCGTGGTCCTGGCGACGGAGCCGGACGGCGCCGCGCTGGTGGATCAGGAGCAGATCAACAACCAGGTCGCGGAGTACGGCATCTGGCTCGCCAACCTCGGAGACGAGCCCGGTATCGAAGCCGCCTCCGTCACTGTCGAGACGGCTCCGGACACCGGCACCCGGCTGCGCGGGGAGGTCGAAGGGTCGATGGACCCCGACGCCCCGCTATTCGCTCGAGCGATGCTCGCTGAGGTCGTGGACAGCTACCCGGTCGGCTCCGCGACCATCCGCGCGTACATCGCGCTCACCTTCACGGCCACGGCTCGGATGGGCGGAAAGCGCCGCAACGCCAAGGAAGTGGCTGCGGATCTTTCCGCGCGCATTCCCGGCCTGACGAACTCGCTCGCAGCGACCGGCGCCGGTGCTGCTCGGCCTCTGAACGCGCAGGAGCTGTGCGAGGTCATCCGCACCGCCTACGACCCCGACGCTGCGGTGCTGATCGACCAGGCCCGCGCTGCGGGCGAGACAGCCGACCTCTCCTGGACCGACGTCGGCCCCGCCGCGGCCGAAGCCCACTGGGACTCCTATCGGCACGACGGAGCCGTGTCGACGTCGTGGACGATGACCGCCCCGCCGCGCGGCGTCGTGCAGGCCGGCATCCTCGCCCGTCTGCTCGCCCCGCATCGCGACATCGCTCGCAAGCGCGTCACCCTGCTCTACCGCCCCATCGACCCCGCCCGCGCCGCAGCGCTCGTGGAAGCGGACCTCAACGCTGCACAGTTCAACTCCTCGGCCTCGACCAAGCCGACCGCGCGCTCGACGCTCTCGACGCGCTCGGCGCAGGCGACAGCCGCGGAGGAAGCCTCCGGCGCCGGGCTGATGAACTTCGGCCTGATCGTCACCGCCACGACGATGCAGCGCACGCAGGAGCCCGAAGCGCGTGCCGCCGTCGACTCCCTCACCTCCGCCGCACGGCTGCGGATGCGACCGGCCTACGGATCGCAGGACTCCGCCTTCGCCGCCGCGCTCCCGCTCGGCCTGGTCCTCCCGCGGCATCTGCGCATCCCCAACGAGGTCCGAGAAGCGCTGTGACCTCGATGAGCGCGCAGGGGACGGCACCGGGCGAGTGTCCGGTGCCGTCTCCGCTTAAGTCCCACCGCCCCGCCCCGATCACTGCCGGAGGTTCCCAGTGAGCATCATCAGCACCAAGTTCTTCTCTCGCCACCGCGACGAGATGCCCGATGACGTCTCCACGGATGCCGACGAGCTGCCCACCGGCGCCGGCGGAGTCGATGAGGAGCAGGAAGCTCTCGACGTCGACGTGTTCGACACGGCCGTGCCCACGGGTGCGGTCGGTGCTCCGTCGACGGCGGAGGCCGCGTCGGCGTCGACGTACAGCCGTGCCGGCTCCCGCCGAGCCCGCAAAGAGGAGGAGGAGGCTGCTGCGGCTCGCGCTGCGGCATCACCGCTGGCGCGGGAGAAGCCCTCGAAGCGGTCGCGGAAGAAGCGGGCGATCCCGCACCAGGGCGGCAAGCAGAAGGTCGAGAAAAACGTCGCGCCGATCCGGCCGATGCGCCCGACCTCGACGGGGTGGCTGGGACGTGGCGGCGGGCAGGCCGTCTCGATCCAGCCCGCCGATGAGTTCCGCGCAACGACCGTGCAGGTGTGCGGGCTGTACCCGTTCTCGGTCGGCACCGGAACTCCCATGATCGGCGTGCCGCTGGGGAAGAACCTCGCCACCGGGGCGTCGGTGCTGTGCGATCCGATCAGCTGGTTCCAGCGGGCGCAGCTCATCTCGAATCCGTCGATGTTTGTCCTCGGTAAGCCGGGCCTCGGGAAGTCCTCGCTCACCCGCCGCATGGCGACCGGGCTCGCCGGATACGGCACCCTCCCGCTGGTCCTCGGTGACTTGAAGCCCGACTACGTGGACCTGATCCGCGCCCTCGACGGCCAGGTCATCACCCTCGGCCGCGGCCGCGGCTACCTCAACATCCTCGACCCGGGCGAGGCGACGGTCGCCGCGCAGCGACTCCGCGACGACGCCGACCAGGCCCTCGAGCGCGCCTCCGAGCTCGACGCTCGCGGCGAGAACTCGGCGGAGGAGCGCAAGCACGCGGTGAAGTCGCAGCGCCTCGCGTCGCAGGTGCTCGCGGACGCTCACGGCCGCCGGCACACGATGATCGCGGCGTTGCTGACGATCCTCCGCTCCGAGCCGCCGAGCGACCGGGAAGAGACGATCATCGACCGGGCGCTGAAGTACCTGGACGAGACGCACGAGGGCATCCCCGTCCTCGCGGATCTTCTGGCCGTGATCCAGGCAGCGCCCGATGAGATTCGCCAGGTCGCCCTCGACCGCGGCGACCTCGCCCGCTACAAGGCGATCACCGAGAACCTCGAAGCCTCCCTCATCGGCCTCACGACCGGCGGCCGGCTGGGCGAAATCTTCTCCCGCCAGACCACCACCCCGATGCGCCGGGATCGCCCTGTCGTCTACGACGTGTCCTCGATCGATGACTCCGAAGGCGATCTGCAGGCCAGCATCCTGCTCGCCTGCTGGTCCGCCGGCTTCGGAACGGTCAACGTCGCCTCCGCCCTCGCAGAAGCGGGGCTGGAACCGCGCCGGCACTACTTCGTGATCCTCGATGAGCTGTGGCGGGCGCTGCGCGCGGGCAAGGGCATGGTCGATCGCGTCGACGCGCTCACCCGCCTGAACCGTGCCCGCGGTGTCGGCCTGGCGATGATCAGCCACACGATGAGCGACCTGCTGGCCCTGTCCTCGCAGGAGGATCAGATGAAGGCCAAGGGCTTCGTGGAGCGCTCCGGCATGGTGATCTGCGGCGGGCTCCCCGGCGCGGAAATGCCGCTGCTGACCTCCGCAGTGCCGATGTCGAACGCGGAACAAGCGATGCTGACGAGCTGGCAGGACCCGCCCGCGTGGGACCCGGTATCGGGACATGAGTCGGAGCCTCCCGGGCGCGGCCGGTTCCTGATCAAGGTGGGCGGCCGGCCCGGTATTCCGATCCGGGTGCAGCTGACCAGCGCCGAGCTCGACGTCAACGACACCAACAAGCTCTGGCACACCACCTCCCGTGCCGGACGCGCGAACGAGCCGCTGGCGACCGATCCGGTCGTGGTGGAGATCCTGCCGTGAACCTCTGGCTGGGCTTCGTCGGAGTCGTGATTTTCGGCCTCGGCAGCCTGTGCCACGTCGTCGTGCAGGGCACCGACGTTTGGACGCAACGCACGTTGACCCGGCCACACGCGCTCTCGATCGCCGGCTGGCTGTTCACCGCAGCCGGCGCGGCGACCGTCGCCGCCGTGATGATTCCCGCGCTGCCATGACCTGCCCCTCGACCCTCGCGTTCGAGGGCTACCTGTGGTCCTGCGTCACCAGCTCGCCCTGGCATGAGTTCCACGCCGCGGACCTTCCGATCGAGTTCGTAGAACGCGGTCTTGCCCTCGTGCACTGGGGCACCACGCAACAGGCACCCGACGACGACCCGACCCCGCGGTGGGTCGGCCCGATCTACACGACCGAGAGGACGAACTGATGAGCATGACCAACAACCGCCGCAGAGAGCCGGGGAAGGCCGGCGGCGGGTTCGGGATAGCGATCGCGGCCGGCGGTGCACTCGTGGTGATCCTGGGGCTGTACATCGCGATTCGCGTCGGATCACAGGCGGACGGGGTCAACCCCGACATGAGCACCGACCCCTCGAACTTCGTCAGCGTCGTGGTCGACGTGTTCCGCGGCCGCCTCGTCTGGCCTGCGACTGCGACGTGGATTGCGGGCGGCATCGGCGCCGTTCTCGTCGTGCTGGTCGTGTTCTTCCTGCTGATCAAGTCCAGCGGCGGCAAGCACCGCACCCCGCTCGACTGGGCTGCCCGCCACATGGCGACGCCGAACGAGCTGCGTCAGATGCGCGGCAAGGAGGCCAAGCAGAAGTCGGCGCGTCTCGGTGTGCCCGACTCCTTCGGCGTCCCTGTGGGGGCGCTGCTGACGGACGGCCGTCCGCTCTACGCCTCGTTCGAGGACATGACGCTGCTGCTCGCCGGTCCCCGTGTGGGCAAGTCGACGTCGTTCGTCATCCCGGCAATCGCCAATGCGCCGGGCGCGGTCGTCACGACGTCGAACAAGCCGGACGTGCTCTATGCCACGCGGGACCTGCGTGCGCAGGCCGGCAACGTCTGGGTGTTCGATCCGCAGCGGGTCGCCGTCGAGCCGGCGTCCTGGTGGTGGAATCCGTTGTCCTACGTCACCGACGACACCAAGGCGGCCAAGCTCGCGCAGCACTTCGCGTCGGGGTCGAGCGAGCTCGGCGCACGAACCGATGCGCACTTCGAGCCCTCCGGCCGCGAACTGCTCGCGGGCTTCCTTCTGGCGGCGGCGATCGACGGCCGCCCGATCACCGACGTCTACGAGTGGACGACGACCCCGGGCGACGAGACGGCCGGCGACATCCTCGCAGCGAGTGAATGGACCCTGATGGCACGCAGCGTGCAGGGCTCCTCCCGCCTCGAGCACAGGGAGCGCGGATCGGTCTACTCGACAGCCCGCCGCATGGCGTCCTGCTTGAAGGACTCCGGCACCCGGCAGTGGGTGAACCGGCAGGGCGAGAACGACCCGCGCCCGGAGTTCGATCCGGCCGCGTTCGTGCGCTCGACCGGGACGCTCTACAGCCTGTCCAAGGAGGGCGCCGGCAGCGCCGGCCCTCTCGTCCTCGCCCTGACCGCCGCGACGGTCGAGGCGGCAGAGGAGCTGGCAGCGGTGTCGCCCGGCGGCCGGATGCAGACGCCGATGCTCGGCGTGCTCGATGAGGCCGCGAACGTCTGCCGCTGGCGGGACCTCCCCGACCTCTACAGCCACTACGGCTCCCGGGGCATCCCGATCATGTCGGTGTTCCAGTCCTGGTCGCAGGGCATCGGGGTATTCGGCAAGGAGGGCATGTTGAAGCTCTGGTCGGCCGCGAACGTGAAGCTCTACGCCGGCGGAATCTCCGAGCCGGAGTTCCTGGGCATGGTGTCCGATCTGATCGGCACCTACGACCGCGAGACGACCTCCGCGAGCATGAACAAGGGCGTGCGCTCGACCACCACCGCGTTGAAGCGAGAGAAGATCCTCGACGTCGCGGAGCTGGCGACGCTCCCGATCCCGCGGAAGGGACGCAAGACCGGTCGAGCGATCATGATGTCCTCCGGCTCCCGTGCAGCGATGCTGCGCACGGTGCCGTGGTTCGACGGCCCCAAGGAGTTCGTCGCGGGTATCAACGCATCGATCGCGCGGAACCAGCCCGGCGGCGCTGCACCGGCAGCACCAGCACCGGCGCCGGTCGCTGACCGGCCGCTCGCCCCGGTGGAGGGATCATGAGCGACATCTACGGCGGCGTGGACGACGACGACCTCACCCCGGGACCCTACGAGGGCGCAGAGGAGGAGCCGACGACGTTCTTTGGGTCAGCGGATGAGTTCGTGCGCAAGCAGCTGATCGGCACCTACCGGCGCCGCGTCATCCGGGGTGGCTCCGGCAGCGGACTGCGCTGGAAAGCCGCCTGGTGGTCGAGCGCGGAGGCGCAGCAGCGCATCGAGGCCCTGTGGCGAGCGTGGGAGGCCGCCAGAGCCGACGAGAAAGCCGGGATGAGCACCTGGTGGATCAACCACTGCGATCCGCACATGACCGCTCTGCTCTCCCCAGACGGGCCGTTCGCGGACTCGCAGGACGAGAACCGGGTCGGGGAACCTCTGCCCTACGAGCGTCCCGTCGAGGGCCTGTTCGAGCCCGACCGTCAGCCGCCGCTCTACACCGAGCGGACGACCGAGGGAGAGCCTGCGGGCACCAACGCCTGAACGGCAAAGAAGAAGGGGAGCACCAGTCGGTGCTCCCCTTCTTCGCGCGTGGTGGCGGTTACCTGCTGAGGTCCCCACGGTCGGCGCCCTGGCCGCGGCCGCGGGTGCGCCGCGTCGACGGGACGGTGCTCGTGGCCGCCTTCGAGGTCACCGCGGAGCTGGCCGGGGTCGCGTGGGCGCTGTCAGCGCTCATCCGCGCTTCGATCAGGTGCGGCGGGACTCCCTTGGACTCCATCGCGTGAACGGTGGCCTGTCGACGCTCCGAGCTGTCGTAGGCCACCTCGCCCGCCTCGCGCGCCGCTGACGCACGAGGATCGGACGCCGGGGTCGTGGGGTCGCCTGAGGTGCCGTTGGCGCTCTGAGCGGCGTCCTGGCGCTCGGCGGGGGCGGTGTCGCGGTAGAGCTGCGCCTGCGCCCGGGCGTCGGCTGCGAGCTCGCGCAGCTCGTCCGGGCTCGCGTGCTCGGTGCCGCCGGCGGCGGCATCGCGGTCGTAGTCGTTGGCGCGCGCTTCCAGCTCGGCCGCCATGACGGCCTGGCCGTTGTCGACGTCGGCCGCGCCGGGAACCTCTCGAGCTGCTGCGTCGGATCGGGCGTCGTTGGCGCGGTCGAGCCGGTCCGCCTCAGCGATGAGCACCTGCGCCTCGGTCAGTTCGGTGCCGGCACGCGCGCGCTCGGGAGCAACAGCGTCCTTCCACTCCTCGACCAGTGCAGCACGAGCGGCTGCGACGGTCGCGGGGTCCGGCGTGGACACCTGGCCGGCGTCGTTCCAGTCGATCGACGTCTGGACGCGGTATCCCTGGAACCCGGCGGGGTCCGTGTCCCGCTTCCACTCCTCGGCCACCGACAGCTCGACAGTCGCGACGTCGCCGGCGAGAGCGGCGCGGTAGTCGGTGATGAGGGCGCGCTGCGCGCCGGTGTCCGGCTCCGTGCGGTCCCCGACCTGCATGGTGAGACGGTCCTCGTCGTGGCGGTGGTAGTGCTCCGGCGCAGACGTGGCCGCCCATTCCTTCGCCAGATCCAGCTCGGACTTTCCGCGGGTGGCGGCGTCGCGCAGGACGGCAGTATCGACGCCGTAGCGCTCCATCACCTCGCGCTGCACGACGGCCGCGGCACGCTCCGCGATGGGGTCCTGGCCCTTCCACGCCTGAGCCGTCTCCGCGACGCGGGCGACGTCCTGGATGCTCGCGCGATCCCACCACTCCGGCCGGTCCACGACCTGCAACGTTGCTCGTGCGGCACCCCGCTCGGCGTCGAACCGCGCAGCGAGCTCGCGCGCCTGAGCTGCCGATCGAGCCTGCGCGTCGCGCGCCAACTCCTCCCGCAGGCGGGCGAACTTCTCGCCCATCTGCATCGCGATCGTCAGTGCTACTCGAACGTTCTGACCGACCTCCTGGCCGACCTCATCGTCACTCATGACTTCCTCCCCCTATGGCTGTCGTGCCTGGTTATCGGTCGAGTCCGCCGCGGTCGTGACCGGGCTTCTCGCGGGCGTCTCGGGCGCGCTTGGCGAGGAGCGCGTCGGCGCTCTCCTGCTCGCGCGGCGTGAGCTTGGTCGGCACCGGGCTCCCGGTCGGGAACGACGCGGCGACCGCCTCGCGCGACTGCCGCAGCTCGGGCGGCAGAGCGGCCCGCTGGGCCTCCCACGCCTCGGCCTTGTTCGCGGTGTCCTGCTTCGTGTAGCTGTCTCGCACTGCGGTCAACTGACCGCGGAGCGTCTGCGACAGCTCGCTCATCCGACGTGCGTCTCCGGCGGCCTTGTGCGCCGAAGCGATCGCGTGAGTCATGCGGGCGAGCTGGTGCAGCAGCAGCAGCTCAGCGGCCGCGTTCTTCTTCTTGCCGGCGGCCGCCAGGATCAGCGCAGTGGTGTGCGCGCTCGAGGGCATCGCTGCGGGTCGCGGTCGCGTCTCGTGGGCGCGCAGGTGTGCCGACCGCGCGAGCGATCGCGCAGCGTCCGCGAGCGGTCCGGGGGTGGGTTCCATGCGCCTCGACCACGCGGCGTAGGCGCCGGCCGTCTCACGCGCCACGTGTGCCCACGTCGACCGGTCGAACGGGTCGACGGAGTTGATGTACTGGTGCAACCGGTCCATGTCGGCGGCGTACTTCGCGAACAGATCGGGCGAGGGCTCGGCAACCTCGCGGCCCGGGTTCACCGGCTGATAGCGCCACGGGTTCTTCGACGTCGCGCGCCATTCCTCGGCCGCTTCTGTCGCCTTCAACGGCTCGTCCGGCCACCCCTCGCGCAGTCGCGGGAGGGTCAGGTCGCGCGCGAGGGTCCCGCCGCCGTGCCAGCGCACGGGCTCGTCCTTCTCGGGGCGCAGCGCCACGCTGTAGCCCTGCACGACGTCGTTGCGGCCCACCGCGAAACGCGGGCGCACCAGCAGCCCCTCTTGACGCATCCGACGCACGAACTCGCCCTCATCGACGCTGGACGATGCAGCAGCGCGGACGCTGCGCTCGAGGCGGCGCACGTCGGGCTCAACCGCGTTGCGTGTGCGGGCCGCCTCGCGGGCTCCGGGGACGATCCCGCGCTCTCCGAGCTCACGCCCCTCGGGGTGCAGTTGCGTCAGACCGTGATCGCGTTCCAGCTCACGGCTGACCTTCTGAGCGAGCCGCTTGTCGTAGGGGATGTGCGCCTTCGTCCCGTCCTCGCGCACGAGGGAGACGGCGATGTGGATGTGGTCGTTGCCGTTCTTCGACGCGCCATGACGAACCGCGACCCATCGCGCGTTCGCCTTCCCGATGTCGTCGCCGGCGAACCCCATGCGCTGCACGAAATCGGTGGCGATCGCTCCCCACTTCTCATCCGTCAGCGTGCCCTCTTCGGCATTGAGAGAGAGCGAGCAGTGCCACACGTGCGCGTCCTGCTTCACGACGGCCTGCTTGCCCGTCGACGGATCCAGGATCGGCTCTCCCGTCGCACGGTCGAACTGCTTCACGGACCGCATGACCTTCGTGCCGTACACCTCGGCCGGCTCGTCAAGATCGCGTGCGATCGCGAGAGCTGCGTCGCGGTCCAGCACCTCGTAGCCGTACAGCGCCATGATCGCGGAGTCGCCAGCGACCAGGTGCTGCTCGGTGTGCTCGTTCGAGCGACCGGGGCCAGCAAGATAGGTCATCAGCCCGCCCATCTGCGAGCCGTAGGTGACGTTAGGAATCACTTGCCGGCCACCGCACGGCACGCTGCACTGATTTGCGGGACAAGTGCCGCGAACTGCGCTCGGAACTCCTCGACCTGTGCGGGGAACTGCCCCTCGGTGTTCGCGAACCGCGCGAGCTGGTTGAGGTTACGAGCCATGCCGCCAAGGTCAGCGCGAACCTGCATCAGCTCGGCCACTGCGCTCTTCCACTCGGCGTCCGTGCGGACCTGCGCGTTCATCGCAGACTCGAACAAGAGTCGCGGAACCGTGATGTCGCCGGCCACAACTGCGCGAGCCTGCAATGCCGCATCTTCTTCGGCGGTGACGTACACGCGGTAGTACTTCTCGCGTGCCCCCTCGGGTGCGTTCTCGCGCCTTTTCCGAGCGAACAACCGTCGAGGAGTCGACTCCGACACTCGAACCACCCGCCCTTCCCTTGCCAGCGCAGCGAACCCGCCACCCGGCGGGGACCACACCTCTAGTGTGCACCCGGAGCCAGCGCAGCGCCAGCCCGGCAAGCCATTTACCAGCGGTAAACGGACAGCTTGCTCCACAAACCGCTCTGCCCGAGCGTAGCGATGGTGCAGCAAAGCGGCTCCACGAACGGGCACCCGTCGCGGGAAGGAACAGCCTCCGGATGGGCGACGCTGCGGCGCCTTCCGGATGCCCATTTGGGCATGTAGCCTGATCCCATGAGCGACAACACGAGGAACCCAGAGGACGCCGCCGACGCCGCACGCCGGCTGCTCGAAGCGAGTGTCGAGAAGAGAGTCGCAGCGGTGCGCACGATCGTCACCGCCGCGAACGACACTGACACTGCACGCGCGGCTCTCACTGACGCGCAAAGTCGGCACACGAGGGCGTGGGCCGATGCGCTCGCTACCGGGTGGTCCGAGAAGGAACTCCGCGCAGCCGGAGTGCCGCGGCCCGACCAGTCCCGCGGCCGTGCACCTCGTTCGCGTCGCTCACCGGGGAGCGACAGCGCTCCCGGCGACTCGACGGAAAACAGCGCTACGGAATCGACTGACGACGCAGCCTGAGCGACCGGACGATCGCCTTCGTCGGTCCCGCAAGCCCCCACCGCGGTAGGACGGAAAACGTAACGTCGACCGTGACGCAGCGACCCCCTCGCTCGCGTCGGAGCCCCCCGCTCGAGCACAGCTCGCGGGGGCTTCTTCGTTCCCGGGCTGATCGCGCCGGCTGCGGTCCGGCCGTCCATCCGACGCTTCACTCTTGCCTACGCTGATCACCCGTCAAGAGCGCTCCGCGTCCCTTCGGGATGCCCCTGCGGGGCACTCCTGACGGCTGCCCATCTCCGGCATCGCGCCGCATATCGGATGGATGGCCTCGGTGCGTGCTCAGCCCCGTGATCGTAGCTCCGCGGTACGGATCGCAAGTTCCTCGCGAGCCTCGGCGGCGGCGCGCTTGCGTGCCGCCTCGCGCTCCCGAGCTGCCCGCTCGTACTCGTGCTGATCGCGCTTCATCTGAGCGATCACCCGATCCACTTCGCCCTGGTCGATGTTCGCCAGCCGTGCAGCCTCCGCGGCTCGCTCGGCGGCGCGTCGCTGCTGGTCAGCGGCCCGCTCCGCCGCAGCGTCACGACGAGCCTGGTCGAACCGCGAGTGCTCGGTGATGACCTGGCGGATCGCCCAGCCGTAGAACCCGAGAGCGTTGCGACTGGTGAACGTGTCCGGCACGCGGCGACCGTCCCGCGTCAGCCAGGCAGTGATAGCGAACATCAGCCCCTCGACGCTCCACTCGGAGACGTCGATCCCTGACCGCTCGAGCATCCCAACCACGTGACCGACGTGCACACCGCGAGCAAGCCAAGGGATGCGCTGAGCCAGCGCAGCGGCGAAGCGTTGAAGTTCAATGGGTCTCGGAACCGCCGGCCAACCGATCGAGGTGCGCCGTGTGTTACTCCCTCGTCCGGGCTGCCGCGAAGCGGCTTCCAAGCGCGGTCCACCGCGCGTTGGTGGGATCTTCTTAACTGGAGCTGTAGGAGGAATGTGGCGCCTACGGGGTAGGTGGACATTCTCCACATATCGGGTGATCCGGCCGCCCTGCGAGACGCGGGACGGAACCGGAGCCGGCGCCGCGCACGCGGCGCGTAGGGCAGCCGCACGGGGCATCACGAGCGCCCGCGTGGAAGCCATGCGGAGCTGGCGGCCACCGTGCGCGAGCTGCGCGGCAACGCGCTCACCTCCGCACAGGTAACGGCCCTCGATGACGACTGCGGCGAGGCCCAACAGCAGCAGGATCTCTCGGGCGCGCTGCACGGTCCTCTTGCACATGCCCAGGCGATCCGCGACCGTCTGGTGCGCTGTCGTGACGCCGCGTCCCGTACCGACGTCGGCCGAGCGCATGTCCTCCTGAGCGACGAGCAGCAGCGTGTGCGGTGCGACCTTCACAGCCGCTCGCACGGCTTCGCCCTCGGGCGTTGCCAGGGCGTCCAACACGGCGTCGAACCACGCGCTACCGGACGTCCAGCACGGCAGCGGCGCGTAGGCGCCCGGTGCCGGCTCGGGGCTCCACGAGCCCGACCGCGATTTGTTCGGCCGCGACGCGGCCGCCTGTGACGTCTCGGATGCAAGCTCGACCGACCGCTCCCCTGAAAAAAGGGTGGGTCGGGAGTGCACGGAGACGAACTCCGCTGTTACGATGTGGTCATTCCTTCCGGGTACGTTCCGGCGGGTACACCGAAGGCCCGGCTGGTAACCGGTTCTTGGGTGGGACTGCTTCACACCTCTGAGTCGCCAAACTGTGCGAGGTGGGAAGCCAAGGCTTCTAGGCCCGTCGCGAGAGCGACGGGCCTAATGCGTTAACGGGTGTCGATGGGCAGCTCCTCATCGGAAAGAAGGGTCGGCTGCGACGGCCACCACGAGGGAACACCCTCGTCGGTCAGCTCGCTTTGCACGTGCTCGACCAGGCGCTCGAAGAACACCGCCGACGACACGTTGGCGTGCGACGCCATGTCGTTGAAGCGATCGCGCGCCTGCTTCTCGACGGTCCAGGCAACGTTGGTGGGTTCCACCATCGTTCCTCGGGGACGCCGCGTCGTAGCCATGTGATTAACGTAGAGCTGTGGCTGTGATTAGCGCGACGCGACACGCCGCTTTAGATGCCCATTTGGTCACTCGCGGCTGAGGGCTACTCCGCTGCGGGAAGCGGGAGCGTGACGTCCACCGCGCGGAACTCCGAGACGGTCGCCCGCTCGACTGCTCGGTAGACCGTCGAGCGCGTCACACCGAACTGCTCCGACAGCTCCGCGACGGTGTAGTTCCCGGAGCGGTACTCCGCGACCAGGTGCGCCTCGATCTTCGGGGAGAGCTTCGGCGCGCGGCCGCGCAGCCGGCCCTTCGCCTTGGCGACCCGCATGCCCTCTTTCGTGCGCGCGCGGATCAGGTCGCCCTCGAACTCCGCGATCATCGCCAGCACGTTGAACAGCAGCCGCCCGATCGGGTCGTTCGGGTCGTGCAGCGACCCGCCGATGTTCAGGCGCACTCCCCTGCGCGTGAGCTCGTCCACGATGTCGCGCGCATCGGTGATCGAACGGGCGAGGCGGTCGAGCTTCGTCACGAACAGAGTCGAGCCAGCGTCGCACGCGGCCAGGGCCTCGCGCAGCGCGGGCCGCTCGCGGTTGCTGCCGGTGAGGCCGGCGTCGACGTAGATCCGCTCCGCCGGCACACCGGCCGCGAGCAGCGCGTCACGCTGCGCCTGCGCGTCCTGCTTGTCCGTCGAGACGCGGGCGTATCCGATCAGCTCAGCCATTGGACCAGTATCCCGTTTGACGCCCCCCTACCGAACAAATCACCGGACGGGTCTAACGGGACACTCAGCACCGCGGATTTTCGCGGCGCTCGATGTCGCGTCTGCGTGTACCGGTCACCGATCGGTCTCCGGGACAGATCCGACCCGGATGGACCAGTGCGCTCCTGCCGTTCACTCGCTGGTCCGAGAGTGATGGTGTGCAGACACTGTCGCTCAATGCTTCCGCCGTGATCGCGGGCGTAATCACTCTCCTCGCCCTCGTCGCGGGCGTCTTCCTCGACGGATTCACGTTTGCGTGCAACGAGTCCCTTCCTCCTCAGTGCACGGGGTTCCACGTCGCGTGGCCGGCTCTGTGCTCTGTCGCCCTCGCGACCCTCGTTCTCCTGGTCGTAGCGATGCGCGTCAGCACGCGCTCCCACGCTCGATGGAGGTCGCTGCTGCTCGCCTTGGGGGTCGTCGGCGCCGTCACCAGCTGGGTTCTGGCTCTGCGTACCGCCGTGATCGTCGGTTGAGCAGCCCACGGCACGGTCGAACGACCGCTTGTTCCGTATGGAGATCGTTCATCGGGGCGAGGGGGCGGTGGCCTTCGCTTCGACCGTGTGGATCTAGCTCAGGTTCACCTTCGAGTTCTATGTTGAGCCCATGAAGCGACTCGCGACGTCAGGCCAGTTGGTTGGATGGACAATCGCCTTGCTCGGGGCTGCTGGTGCCGCCGCGTTCCTGGTGCACTGGAGCTCGTGCCTCGGTGGCCTGAACGAGGGTTGCTACAGCGCCACACAGTCAGACTTCACGTGGATCGCCACAACGATCGTCTGGGCCGTCGCCTTCCCGCTCGTGATATTCGGCGCCTTCGTACTCTCGCCAGGACGACCCGTCACGCTGATTGGTGTTGGGCTCCTCATGGTCATCAACCCCCTCACCGACCCTGGAGCGTTCTTTCTCCCGTGGGATGTCGCGGACACCTTGCCCTTTACCGGCGTCGCCACGTCGCTAGCTGCTGTGACTGCAGGTGTCCTCCTGGCCGGATCTTCCTACCGAGCCCGTCGGCCCGATCACAGCCGAGTCGGGAAGCCAGCGCCCGCTGACGTCGCCTACTGACCTTAGATCGGACTTGGGTCGTCCCGTTAGGGGATCCCCAAACGGGACGAGGCGAATGCGGCTGACGCGGCCGAGTGTCAGCTCGATTGCCCTGGTTCACTCGCTCAGCGTCTCGCGGTCCTCGTCATTCATCGGCACGAGAGGTTGCAGCTCGTACCCTCCGGGAACAGTCAGACGGTCCCGCTCGGCGGCAGATAGCAGCGGGTCGATCGTCAGCAGGTTGCTGCCCCCGTCCGCGATTCGGTCTGGGATGACGTAGCCCTCAGCGACATGCCCAGGGCCTTGTACGCGAACAGCGAGCGCGGTCGTTGCGAAGTCCTCCGGCGTCGTGCAGGACGTCCCAGATATGTCTCCGGGTAGCTCAACGATCATGCAGAGCTCGGTCGAGTTGCTGAGCCCGAGGAGGTAGGTGGTGCCGCCTTCGGTCGTGAGCTGGCGGAACGAGTCGACGTCGAGCCCGCCAGTGCCGACGCTCCCCACGTCGAGGTACTTCGGCATCGTCACCGGTACATCGGCCGGCTGTTCGAGGAGGGCGACGTCGTAGTCACCGATCGATCGGGGACTGGCTTCGGGTGACGCGACCACGCCAGGGCTCGGAGCGGCGATGCCGACGACGAAGACCGCGCCCACGGCGATGACCAACAGTGCGAGGCCAAGCAACCAACCAAGTCGGGTCCGCGACGTGTGTGCCGGGGTCTGCGGGTCCGTCAGCAGACTCGGCTCTGGACTACTCATGGCTCACTGTAGGCCGACGCTCGAACCAGCCCTTCAGAGCTACCGGTGGACGATCGCCAAACGGGACGTGCCTCCGGTCGTGATCGGTGTAACGCTGCGAGGACCTGCGGACACTAGTAGGTGTGGGGATGATCAGAACGGACGAAGCCGCCGCCTGGGCGCGAGCGTCCTCCGGCGACGGTGAGGCGTTCGCGTCGATCTTCGATGAGCACCGCGCTCGAGTGTTCCGGCACGCGTATCGACTCCTCGTCGACGCGACCGACGCGGAGGACGCGGTAGCGGTCGCGTTCCTCGAGCTGTGGCGGCGGCGCCGCAGCGTCGAGGTCATCAACGGGTCCGTCCTCCCCTGGCTGCTCGTGACCGTCACCAACACGGCCCGCAACCTCAGCCGAGGGCGCAACCGATACCGCGCCCTCCTGACCTCTCTCCCCCACGGCGACCATCAGCCCTCCGCGGAAGACGCCGCGCTGCGCGACGTGATCGATGACCGGCAGCTTGCTAAAGCGCTCGGACGCCTCTCGCCGGCGGACCTGCGCCTCGTGACGCTCGTGATGATCGAGGGCTACAGCCCCACCGACGCCGCGCCCCTCCTCGGGCTCAGCGCCGGCGCCACCCGGACCAGGCTGCATCGCGTCCGCGCGGCGCTGCGCGACCAGCTCGGCCACCCGACCCTCAGCCTCTACGTCCAGTCGACGCTAGGAGATCCGTCATGAACGCCCCGCAGATGAGCGACGAGTTCACCACCGCCTTCCGGCGCGCGCTGATCGAGCACGTCGAGACCCCCTCCCGCTCCCGCCGGCACCGGTGGCTGCTGGGCGGCGGAATCGGCGCGGTCGCATTGTTCGCCGGTACCGCCACAGCCGCCGCCACCGGCCTGCTCCCTCTCCCCGGCGCCGCGGTCGTCACGCCGGTCAGCGCGTCCGCCGCCGGCACCTACACCGGCACCGCGACCCTCCAGCTCGGACCCGCACCTGACGGCGCGACAGGGCTGACCGTCTCGCTGCACTGCCTCACCCCGGGCACCTTCACGCTCACCGGAGGATCGAGTCTCACCTGCTCCGCGAACGACTTCCTCCGACCAGAGGAGGTGCCGGGCTTCGACTCCTTCTTCACTCCCCTCACCGACGCCCCCGATGGAGAGTTCACCGTCACCGCTTCGGCGGGAAGTGAATGGCGGGCGATCGTCGCCTACGCCACGTCCGAGACGACCGCGTGGGCGGAGAACGCCGCCGGCCAGAGCTACGGCGTCATCAATGAGAACGGCAATCCAGACCTCATCGCCGTCACCGCAAGCAACGGCACGCAGGGCTACGTGCATCGCCATGACCTCGAAGACGCCGACGGCACCACCGCTCAACGCTCCTTCACCACGCCCGAGGACGCCCTCGAATGGCAGGAACAGAACGCAGGCATCATCCACACCATCCCCGTCTACGACTCGGACGGAACCACCCTCGTAGGCGAGTTCGACGTCGGATGATCGCATCCGCGGAGGCATCTCGGACGGTGCTCTTGAGAGACGTCCTCACCGGCGCCGATGGCGACAGTGACGCACTTAGACTCCTGCCATGACCGCTCCGGCATCCGTGGAAGAGTTTCGGCGCCGGCGCCGACCGGCGCGTCGTCGCCTTTCCTTCTTCGGTGTCCTGGGCGAGCTGCTGATGACCGCAGGGGTCCTCGTTCTGCTGTTCCTCGCATGGCAGCTGTGGTGGAACGACGCCGTGATCGCAGGCAGGCAGACCGATCAAGCGGCCGAGCTGCGCCAGAGCTGGGGCGAGGACGCGCCGCCCACCGAGGCGCCATCCGAGCCGAGCGCCGAGCCGGCCGTGCCTGGCGACCCGGTGATCGCGCCGGTCGCAGCTCTGGACACGACGTTCGGCAACCTCTACATTCCACGGTACGGCGAGGGGTGGGTGCGCACGATCGCTGAGGGCGTCGACGCGGAGAACGTGCTCGACGTGGGCAGCATCGGCCACTACCCGGGAACGCAGATGCCCGGCGAGGTGGGGAACTTCGCGATCGCCGCGCACCGCTCCGCTGCCGGCGGAGGAATGCACCTCATCGATGAGCTGCAACTAGGTGATGCGATCTACATCGAGACCGCCGATGGCTGGTACACGTACCGGTTCCGGAACCTCGAGTACGTGCAGCCCTCGGAGGTGCAGGTCATCGATCCCGTCCCCTGGACGAGCGACGTCGCGCCGACCGATCGCCTGATCACGATGACGAGCTGCAATCCGCTGCTCTCGACCGCGGAGCGGATCATCGCCTACGGCGTCTTCGAGTCGTGGCAGCCGCGTTCCGCGGGGGCGCCCGCCGAGCTCGCCGCGTCCCTCGCGACCTGACGTCCGGCGTAGTCGCCGGCGCCGCGACGAGGGCGGCGAGCCGATTTCGTGCTGCGGCAGACGTTTGCGGGTCGGGTGGACATGTACAGGATGAACCCGCTTTCGAAGGAGCCCGTCATGACTGCCGCCCCTGACCGAGACCCCCTGGACGTCCTGCTGGATGAGTCCAGCCCCCGCACGTCGACAGTGACGGACGACGTCGCTGTCGAGCTGGCCGAGCTGCAGCAGCTCGCGGCGGCAGAGGTCCGTGTCAGTCGCCACCGCTGGGTGCGTCCTGCGATGGCAGGAGTGGCGTCGCTGGTACTGCTCGGTGGTATGGCGACCGCGGCCGCCGCAGCGACGGGCGCGTGGTCGCCGTGGGCGGAGACGCCGGACGCCTCGATCGCCTATTCGCTGCCCAGCGGTGTTCAGTGTGAGGAGCGCATGGGAGACGTTCAAGGGACCGATCCGGCGGCCGTCGCCGTGGTCGAGAACTTCTACCAGACGACCGACATCGACGCTCTCCTCAGCGACGGGGCACTCCAGGAGACCATCGCGCAGCTGCGTACCGAGGACCGATCCTTCATCAACGCTGACGGATCCCGCACGCCGGCCGGCTACGGCACCGAGTTCTACAACGCCGACCGGGAGTACTCGACCGCCGTCGGGCGCATCATCAGCAACGCTCTCGACGCCGAACTCGCTGCACAGAACGTCGACGTCGACGCCGCGAACCTCAGCATCGCGGGCGAGGCCCACTGCCCCGGAGCGACCTGGTGACCCGCAGGAAGACCGACGAGGCGGAGCGACTCACCGAGGCGCTGCGCGTCGCCTCGCCTGACCTGCTCAAGTACCTGCAACGCCGCCTCCCTCTCGAGGACGCCGCCGACGCACTCGCGGACGTCATGCTCACCGCATGGCGCCGCGTAGGCGCCCTTCCCCGCACCGCGGAGGAGTCGCGGATGTGGCTTTTCGGCATCGCCCGGAACGTCCTCTCGAACAGCACCCGCACTGAGAACAGGCGAGCCGACCTCTCCGGCCGGCTCCGCGGCGTTCTGGCGACCGCTCCTACCGAAGGACGCCCCGCCGACGAAGGAGTCGACGTGCGCGATGCGATCGCCAGGCTCGCGCCAGAACAGGCCGAGCTCGTCCGCCTCATCCACTGGGACGGCTTCTCCATCACCGAAGCAGGACAACTCCTCGGCGTCCCCGCGTCCACGGCACGCACCCGCTACCAACGAGCACGAGAAGACCTGCGGTCGACCCTGGCGGCATCACCAGCAAGCGACGACGACGCCAAGCCCCTCCGAGCGGTCCGCTGAAAGCGTCCCGCAGATCGATCCCCATACGGAACACGCTGCAGCGAATGCCGGTAAGCGACCTGGGGCACGGGCGACGTCGGCTGCGGCGGGAACCGCGGGCAGCGGTCGTGTGTACCGGGATGACGCCTTCCCCAGCCGAGGTCGATACGCTCGCCACTCCGAGGAATGAGGTGGTCGTATGTACGGATCGAAGAGGCTCATCGATTTTGCCGTGGCCGAGGAGCAGGCACGGCGGCAGCGCATGGAAGCCGACCGCGAGACCGCGGATCACGGAGACGATCGCCCTGAGGGGTTCGATGCGAGCTCCACCCCTCTGCCCAGCTACAGACCTCTTGCAAGCGGCCGGGGCGACACTGCTAGCGACGACGCGGAGTAGCCCAGTCGCACAGTGCCGCGAGAACACACGCGCTGAGGAGCGCAACGACGCCGCGAGAAACGCCGCTATAGGTGACCGGTTTAGGATCCCCATACGGGACGGCCTCGAGCACCCCGATAGTTACAGTGGGCGCATGAAAGCAGAGCTGCACGATCCGCGCGACCAAACCTTGCAGGTCGACGATCCGACGTACCGCGTCCACTTCTGGTCCGAAGACGGCACGTCGAACCAAGAGTGGGAGCTCTCAGAAACCGACCTCGACGAGGTGCTGGCCTGGATCCCGAAGCGAGCTCACGGCCGGCCCCATAGCCTCTGGGTAGTTACCCGCAGCGACCAGGACGTCTGCCTCATCCGTCTTCGCGGCATCGACCTAGACGCAGCCGAGAGTTACTGGCCAAGCTGGGCGGCACGCACCTACTCAGCCGAATCCAAGTGAAGCGCTGAGCGGACGTCTAGTCGAGTGGCGCGTGACGGTCGGCGACCGTTCGAACCGTTCGCACGAGTTGTGGATCCTCGCCTCGGGCGAGTCCGGCGTACTCGAGGCGCAGCGAGCCGTCCTCGGCCGGGGTGGCCTTGATCCAGACTCG
>NZ_PSWN01000029.1:0-34281 GCF_002932815.1 Rathayibacter sp. AY1B4
GGGAGCGGACCTCGTCGGCTCCACGCCGCTCGGTCGAATCAATTCGATCACGTGTCGGACAGGGGCGCCACCCCTCGGACCGCCGTCGGGTCCGACCGGCTCCCTCCCCGTGCACCGCCACCCGGGCGACGCCCTGACGGCTCGCCAGCGCCTCGTCTACGTGATCGTCCTCGGCTCGCTGACCGCCCTCGGGCCGTTCACGATCGACCTCTACCTGCCGGCGTTCCCCGCGCTGCAGAGCGAGCTGAACGTGTCGGAGGCGGCGGTCCAGCTGACCCTCACCGGCACGACCCTCGGCTTCGCGCTCGGCCAGCTGGTCGTGGGCCCCTGGAGCGACGCGGTCGGCCGGCGCCTGCCGATCCTCCTGGCCACCTCGCTGCACGTGCTGGCCTGCGTCGGCGCGGCGCTCGCCCCCGAGATCGTCAGCCTCGGCGTCTTCCGCTTCCTGATGGGAGCCGGCGCGGCGGCGGGCGGCGTGGTCGCGATGGCGATGGTCCGCGACCTCTTCGGCGGACGCCCGCTGGTGCGGATGCTGTCCCGGCTCGCCCTGGTGTCGGGCCTCGCGCCCGTGCTCGCGCCGGTCATCGGCTCGCAGCTGCTGCTGATCATGGACTGGCGCGGGATCTTCGTCTTCCTCGCCGCCTACGGCGTGCTGGTCGTCGCGGCCGTCGGCCTGCTCGTCGTCGAGACCCGGCCCCGCGCCGCCCGACACGAGCGCGAGCACCGCTCGCTCGTGCGGCGCTACCGGGCCGTCCTCAGCGACCGCGTGTTCCTCGGAGTGGCGGTGATCGGGGGCATGACCTTCGCCGGCCTGTTCACCTACCTCTCCAGCTCCTCGTTCCTGTTCCAGGGCCTCTACGGATTCGACGCGCAGCAGTACGGGCTGCTCTTCGCCGTGAACTCGCTCGGCGTCGTCCTCGGCGTGCAGGCGTCCTCCTACCTCAGCCGGAGGATCGGGCCGCAGTGGATCCTCGCGATCACGACGCTGACGCTGTTCACCTCCGCCGGCCTGATCGCCCTCTTCGACGTGCTCGGGCTGGGGCTCTGGGGCACGCTCGTCCCGCTGTGGTTCTTCATCGCGTCCTGCGGCTTCAGCTTCCCGTGCGTGCAGGTCCTCGGCCTGGTCAACCACGGCCGGGAGGCGGGGACGGCCGCGTCGCTGCTCGGAGCGGTCAACTTCGGCACCGCCGGACTGCTGTCGCCGATCTCGGGGGTCTTCGGCGCCGGCTCGGCCGTGCCGATGGCCGTGGTGATGATGGCGACGGCGACCGTGTCGATCCTGGCGCTCTGGCTGATCGTCCGGCCGAGGAGCGTCCCGGCGCTGCAGGACTGAGCGCTCGGCTCCGGGTCCCGGCGATCCGGCAGGCCCCGCTCCTGCGGCTCCTCGCGGGCGTTCCGGCCCCCGCTGGATCCGCTCCCGAGCGCCGCTGCTACAGTCCCCTCCCATGTCCTCCCGCGACTCCTCCGCCCTGCTCGCCGAGCTCTCCGACCCCGACCGCGACGTCCGCCTCCGCGCGGCGATGACCCTGGGCGAGCTCGCCGAGCCCGCCACCGCCGAGCCCCTCGCCGCGCACCTGTGGGAGGAGCCGGACTTCTTCGTCCGCGACGTGCTCACCTGGTCGCTCGGCCGCCTCGGCTCCGCCGCCGTCCCCGTCGCCCGCGAAGCGCTCGGCCGCGAGCCCCGAGTGCGCACGCAGGCGCTGCACGTGCTCAGCAAGATCCTCGACCCGGCGACGCTCGACGACATCGCCCCGCTGGCCGCCGACTCCGAGCCCGCCGTCGCCGCGAAGGCCCGCTTCGCGCTGGGCCGCCTCGGCGACGAGCGCGCGCTGCCGGTCCTGCTCGGCCTGCTCGGCGACGACGACGCGGAGGCGCAGAACGTGCTCACCGACGTCCTCGCCTCCTTCGGCGCCGCGGCCGTCCCCGGTCTGGAGCAGGCCCTCCGCGAGGGGTCCGCGCCGGTCCGGCGTCACGCCGCTGCCGCACTCGGCTACCTGGGCGACGACGCGCGTCCTGCCGTCGACGCGCTGGACGGGGCCGCCGGCAGCGATGACTCCGCGCTCGCGGTCTCGGCCGTGATGGCGCTCGGCTCGATCACCGGTCCCGACGCGGCCGCCGCCCTCGAACGGGCCTCCGCCTCGGACGACTCCCGCGTGAGCGCCGTCGCCGCGCGGCTCCTCGCCCGCTCCTCCGAGCCGACCCGGCTCGACGCCCTCCGCGCCGCCCGCCTGGCCCGCGCGGCCGGCTGAGCCGCGCCGCGAGACCCCCGCGGGGGAAGGCCGGGCATCCGCACGGCCGGTCGAACCGTGCCACGAACCCGGCGCACGGACGCCGGGCTTCCGAACCGTCGGCCGAGCCGCCCCGCAACCCCCAGCGGGGGAACGCCGGGTGACGGCATCATGTCCGGATGGATCACCGCGACGACCGCCTGTCGACCGAGCCCGGAATCGCGCGCCCCGACGCCGTCCAGCGTGCGCGGATGCGCGAGCAGGTGCCGTCCGACGACGTCGCCGCCCGGCTGCTGACGAAGGAGGCGGCCCACCGGGTCTCCCGCCGCTGGCCGCTGATCTCCGCGTCGCTCGCGATCCTGCTCACGGTGCTCCTCGCCGTGCTGATCGCCTTCCGCCCCACCTCGGCCTTCCGCTTCGACGTGGAGTGGATGGACGAGATCGTCGAGCACCGCTCGCCGGTCTGGGACATCCCGGCCCTCGTCATGAACACGGTCGGAGCGGGGCTCGTCGGCACGACGCTCATCCCGCTCGGCATCGTCGCCGTGCTGCTGGTGTTCCGCAGGCGGTGGGCCGCGCTCTACTACGCGATCGCCGCGCTGGTCAGCGTGGGCGCTACCCAGCTCGTCAAGGAGCTGGTGGGACGCGCCCGCCCGGCCGACATGCTCGTCACCAGCGACTACGGCTCCTTCCCGTCCGGCCATACCGCCAACGCGGCGACGACGGCGATGGTGCTGGCCCTGGTGTTCCCGCTGCTGTGGGTCTGGATCGCGGGCTTCCTCTACACCGTGGCGATGATGGCGAGCCGCACCTATCTCGGTGCCCACTGGCTGAGCGACACCGTCGGCGGCCTGCTGCTCGGGATCGGCGTGGCGCTCGTGGTCTGGGCTCCGCTCGCCGGCCGCCTGCGCACCGAGGCCGAGCTCCCGCACCCGCCGATCTGGATCCGCCGCACCACCTGACCGGCGCAGTTCTCTTCGCGCGAGGGCTTCGAGACCCTCAGGATCGGCGCCCGAGGAGCGCGGAGGCTCGCCGATCAGCCGAAGGCGGCGAGGGAGTCGAGCTCGTTGAAGGTGTAGACGTGCAGGCCCGCGAGGCGGTCGCCCGCCGCCGCTTCCAGGCGCGCGACGAACGCGGACGGGTCGAAGCGGCGTCCGCGGAGGAGCCCGCCGGCCACCGAGGTGCTCCGCTTCAGGAAGCCGAGCGAGGAGCCCACTCCGATCCGCGCGCCCAGCGTCAGCAGCCGCGAGCGCTCGACCGGCCCCGGCACGCCCGCCCACAGATCGGCCGTGATCCCCGTCTCGCGGAGCCGATCGGCGTAGCGGACCACCGCGTCCACGTCGAAGCACATCTGCGTGACGATCGAGCGGATGAACGGAGCGCGCTCGCGCAGGTGCCGCTCGATGCTCTCGTCGGAGAGGTGCGGGTGGCCCTCGGGATAGCCTGCGATGTCCAGGGCCAGCCCGGGTGAGATCTCGCGGGCGTCGCGGATGAGCTCGAGGCTCGTGGAGTAGGTGCCGGCCGCCGAGGACGCGTCGCCCGAGATCACGAACGCCTCGTCGATCCCCGCCTCGCCCATCCGCTCGAGGACCCGCTCGAGTGCGGCGCGGCCCTCGACGTTCCGCGCCGCCAGGTGGGGCACCACGCGGAACCCGCGCCCGGCCAGCGCGACCGCGCCGTCCACGGTCCGCTCGGTCCCGTGCTTCGGCAGGCTCGTCACGGTCAGCGTCACCGCGGAGGGGTCCGGGAACGCTCGCGCGGCGCGCTCGCCGATGTCGTCGGCCGGGATGATCTCGAAGCGCGCGCGGGTCATCGGCCCAGCCTGCCACGCGGAGACGGCGCGGCGCGGGTGGTGGCCGCAGCCGCACGAGTGTCGGAGGGGCGCCCTAGCCTGGAGCCGATCGCCGCCCGGTGATCGCGGAAGGAGTCGCGTGTACCTGGAGTCCGGCCGCGTGGTCACGAGCCCCACCGACCTGTCGAACTGGGCGGCCTGCGAGTGGGCCGTCCTCCGCCGGTTCGACGCCCTGCTGGGCCGCGCGCCGCGCCTCGAGGCCGAGAGGGACGGGATGCTCGAGCGCACCGCGGTGCTCGGCGACGAGCACGAGCACCGCTTCCTCGCCGAGCTGAAGCGCACGCACGAGGTGCTCGAGTTCGAGCGCCCCGAGCCCGCCGGCTACCCCGCGGCGGCCGAGGCGGCCGTCGAGGCGATGCGCGCCGGGGTCGACGTGCTCTACCAGGCCACCTTCTTCGACGGCGAGTTCCTGGGCTTCTCGGACTTCCTCCTCCGCACCGCCGACGGCGCCTACGAGGTCTACGACACCAAGCTCGCCCGGCACGCGAAGATCCCGGCGCTGCTGCAGCTCGCCGCCTACGCCGAGCAGATGCAGGCGCGCGGTATCCGCGTGGGGGAGCAGGTGCACCTCGTGCTCGGCGACGGCTCCGTCACCAGCCACGAGCTGGCCGTCGTCGCCCCGGTCCAGCGGGTGCAGCGCGCCCGGCTCCGCGCCGTGCTCGACGAGCGCCTCGCCGCCGACGAGCCGCTGGAGTGGGGCGATCCGCGCTACCCCTCCTGCGGACGCTGCTCCGTCTGCGCGCCCGAGGTCCAGGCGCACCGCGATCCGATCCTCGTCGCCGGGATGCGGCTCGACCAGCGGGCGAAGCTCGGGGCGGCCGGCGTGCTCACCATCGACGCCCTCGCCGAGCACGACGGCCCCGTCCCCGGGTTGAGCGCGGGCACGCTCGAGGGCCTGCGCGCCCAGGCGCGGCTGCAGCTGCGGTCGGAGTCCTCGCCGGTGCCGGCCGTCGAGGTGATCGACGCCTCCGTGCTCGCCGGGCTGCCCGCCCCTGACCCGGGGGACCTCTTCTTCGACTTCGAGGGCGACCCGCTCTACACCGAGGACAACCGCGAGTGGGGCCTCGACTACCTCTTCGGCATGGTCGACGACCAGGAGCGCTTCACCGCGCTCTGGGCGCACGACCTCGCGGCCGAGCGCCGGGCGCTCCTCGACTTCCTCGCGCTCCTGCGGGCGCGCCGGGCCGAGCACCCCCGGATGCACGTCTACCACTACGCCTCCTACGAGCGCAGCCACCTGCTCTCGCTCGCGCTCCGCCACGGGGTCGGCGAGGAGGAGGTCGACGCGCTCCTGCGCGACGGCGTCCTGGTCGACCTGTACCCGGTGGTGCGGCGGGCGCTCCGCGTGGGCTCGCGCAGCTACTCGCTCAAGAAGCTGGAGCCGCTCTACATGGGCGAGGACGAGCGGGACGCGTCCGGCGTCACGAACGCCGCCGACAGCATCGAGATGTACGTGGAGGCGCGCGCCGCACAGAGGGCCGATCCTGCCGAGGGGCAGCGCGGGCTCGACCTCGTCGCCGAGTACAACGCCTACGACTGCCGCTCCACGCTCCGCCTGCGCGACTGGCTCCTGGAGCTCGCTCCGCCGCGCGAGGAGCTGCCGCCGCTGCTCGAGGTCGAGATCCCCGTGCCCCGCGAGCCGCACCCGGTCGCGGTCGCCCTGCTGGCGCAGGTCGAGGGGATCGAGCCGCGCGAGCGCACGGCCGACCAGACCGCGCTCGCCCTCGCCGGCGCGGCGATCGACTACCACCGCCGCGAGGCCAAGACCTTCTGGCAGGAGCACTTCGACCGCCTCCGGCAGCCGCTGGACGAGTGGGCGGACACCCGCGACGTCGTGATGATCGACCGGGTCGAGGTCGTCCGCGACTGGGCGAAGCTCCCGCGCGCCCGCACGCAGTCGCGCGAGCTGCGGATCTTCGGCCGGCTCGCTCCCGGCAGCCGGCTCGGCACCGGCTCGTCGCCGTACCTGGTCTACGAGGCCCCGGCGCCCCCTGGTGCGCCCTCGCCCGGTCCCGGTCTGCGCGGCGCCTCCGAGCGCTCCGAGATCCTCGCGGTCTACGACGACGGGGAGCGGATCGTCCTGCTCCTCAAGGAGGGCCTGAAGGCGGGGGAGGATCCGCACGACGACGCTCCGGTCGCCCTCGCCCCCGCGCCGCCGCCGCGCGCCGCGCCCCAGCCCGAGGCGATCGCGGAGTGGGGCGGCGAGGTCCTCGACGCGCTGCCCGCGATGCTGGCCGACCCGGCGCTCGACGTCCTCCGCCGCGTGCCGCCGGGAGCCGTCGCTCCGGTGCAGGGCGACGACGTGATCGGCGCGGTCGTCACCACTCTGCTCGGACTCGACCGGGCGACCCTCGCGGTGCAGGGTCCGCCCGGCACCGGCAAGACCTACGTCGGCTCCCACGTGATCGCCCGGCTGGTGAACGAGCACGGCTGGCGCATCGGCGTGGTCGGCCAGTCGCACTCGGTGGTCGAGAACGTGCTGAGCGCCGTCGTCGGCCGCGGCGTCGATCCCTCCCGCGTGGCGAAGGTGCCCAAGAACGGCACGCCGCCCGAGGCGCTCGCGGCGGCGCCCTGGGCGCCGGTGAAGAACGCGGCGGCACTCACCGCGGTCCTCGAGGAGGGCGGCGGCTGCGTCATCGGCGGCACCGCCTGGACCTTCGCGAACCCGGTCACCGTGCCGCGCCGCTCGCTCGACCTCCTGGTGGTCGACGAGGCCGGGCAGTTCTCGCTCGCCCCGACGATCGCGTCGGCCGTCTCCGCCCAGCGGCTGCTCCTGCTCGGCGATCCGCAGCAGCTGCCCCAGGTGAGCCAGGGCGCGCACCCGGAGCCGGTCGACGAGTCGGCGCTCGGCTGGCTCGCCGACGGGCACGACGTCCTCCCGCCCGAGTACGGCTACTTCCTCGCGCAGACCCACCGGATGCACCCGGCGCTCTCCGACGCCGTCTCCGAGCTGTCCTACGAGGGCGCGCTGCGGTCGCGGGCGCCGCAAGTGCGCCACCTGGAGGGGGTCGAGCCGGGCGTGCACTCCGTCCCGGTCGAGCACGCGGGCGACACCACCTCCTCGCCGGACGAGGCGAGGCGCGTCGTCGAGATCGCCCTCTCCCTCGTCGGCCGCGCCTGGACCGACGAGCACGGCGAGCGGACGCTGACCGCGGCCGACGTCATCGTCGTCGCGCCCTACAACGCCCAGGGCGGGCTCCTCCGCACCGCCCTCGACGCCGCGGGCCTCGAGGAGACCCCGGTCGGCACGGTCGACCTCTTCCAGGGCAGGGAGGCGGTGGTCGCCATCGTGTCGCTCGCCGCGTCCTCCGGGGCCGACGTCCCGCGCGGGATGGAGTTCCTCCTCCTGCCCAACCGCCTGAACGTCGCGGTCTCGCGCGCGAAGTGGGCGGCGTACCTGGTGCACTCGCCGGCGCTCGCCGCCTCGCTCCCGACCTCGCTGACCGGCCTCGGGCACCTCTCCGGCTTCCTCCGCCTGCTCGAGCGGGGGGAGCGGGCCGCCCTGTGACGGATCCGGTGGCCGGAAGGCGCGCTCCGCTCCGATTCCGTCGGTGCTCGGCATGGTGGACGACGCGATCCGTCGCTACGGTGTCCCCATGAGAATCCTCCTGGTCGGCGCCGGCGGCGTCGGCGACGCCTTCGCGAAGATCGCCGCGCGCCGCTCCTTCTTCGAGCAGATCATCGTCTGCGACTACGACCTCGCTCGCGCCGAGCGCACGGTCGCCTGGATCGCGGAGCGGCACGGTGCCGACGACCGCTTCGTCGCCGCGCGGATCGACGCCTCCGACGCCGAGAACGTCGAGACCGTCGCCCGCGCGCACGGGGCGACCCACGTGATGAACGCCGTCGAGCCGCGCTTCGTCCCGACGATCTTCGCCGGAGCGCTCGCCGCCGAGGCCGACTACCTCGACATGGCGATGAGCCTCTCGCTCCCGCACCCCGAGCAGCCCCACGAGCTGACGGGGCTCAAGCTCGGCGACGAGCAGTTCGCCGCGGCGGAGGAGTGGTCCTCCCGCGGCCGCCTCGCCCTGGTGGGCATGGGCGTGGAGCCGGGACTCTCCGACGTCTTCGCCCGCTACGCCTCCGACCACCTCTTCGACGAGATCGACGAGCTCGGAGTGCGCGACGGCGCGAACCTCGTCGTGCACGACGCGGACGGCCGCGAGATCTTCGCTCCGTCCTTCTCCATCTGGACCACGATCGAGGAGTGCCTGAACCCGCCGGTGGTGTTCGAGCGCGACCGCGGCTGGTACACCACCGCCCCCTTCTCGGAGCCGGAGGTGTTCGAGTTCCCCGAGGGCATCGGCCCGGTCGAGTGCGTGAACGTCGAGCACGAGGAGGTGCTGCTGATGCCGCGCTGGCTCGACGCCAAGAAGGTCACCTTCAAGTACGGCCTCGGCGAGCAGTTCATCGGCGTCCTGCGCACCCTCCACCTCCTCGGCCTGGACAGCACCGAGCCCTTGCGGGTCCGCTCGGCCGGCGGTCCCGTCGAGGTCTCGCCGCGCGACGTCGTCGCCGCCGCCCTGCCCGACCCCGCCGGCATCGGCCCGCGGATGACCGGCAGGACCTGCGCCGGCCTCTTCGTCTCGGGCACGAAGGACGGCGCCCGCCGCGAGGTGTACCTCTACCACGTGAGCGACAACGAGTGGACGATGGCCGAGTACGGCACCCAGTGCGTGGTCTGGCAGACGGCGCTCAACCCGGTGGTCGCGCTCGAGCTCCTCGCGACCGGCGTGTGGACCGGCGCCGGAGTGCTCGGGCCGGAGGCGTTCAGCGCCGACCCGTTCCTCGAGCTGATGGCCCGCCCCGAGGCCGACGGCGGGTACGGACAGTCCTGGCACGTCCGCGAGGACTGACCGGCGCCGCCGACCTAGGCTGAGCCCATGAGTGACGACGACGGGCTCGCCTCGGCGAGGGACGAGGCGCGCGCGGCCCTGGAGGCCGCCCGCCGACTGCAGGCGGAGGCCGCCGAGGCCCTGGCGCGAGCGGAGGCGGCGGCCGCGGCGCTGAACGCGGCGGCCGGCCCGGAGGAGGCGGAGGCCGTCGCGGACGACGTGCGGCTGGTGGCGGCGTCGACGGCGCTCTCGGGGAGCGGGCCGGGTACGCGTTCAGCGGCCCGGCCCTCGAGCTCGGCGCCCTCGTCAACGGCGACGCGCGGATCGACGTGCCCGTCCGCATCCCGCTCGGCATGCTCAACCGGCACGGCCTCGTCGTCGGCGCGACCGGCACCGGCAAGACGAAGACGCTGCAGGTCCTCGCCGAGCAGCTCTCGGCCAACGGCGTCCCCGTCTTCGCCGCGGACATCAAGGGCGACCTCTCCGGCCTCGCCACTCCGGGCACCGCGACCGACGCGCTGCTCGCCCGCACCCGCGGCATCGGCCAGGACTGGCGGGCGGAGGCGGCCCCCGCCGAGTACTTCGCGCTCGGCGGCATCGGCACCGGCGTCCCCGTCCGCGCCACCGTGACGGGATTCGGCGCGCTGCTGCTCGCGAAGGTGCTCGGCCTCAACCACACGCAGGAGTCGAGCCTCGGTCTCGTCTTCCACTACGCCGAGAGCGCCGGTCTCCCGCTCGTCGACCTGTCCGACCTCCGCGCCGTGCTCACCTACCTCGTCGGCGACGAGGGCAAGGCGGAGCTCGCCGAGCTCGGCGGGCTGTCCAAGGCGACCGCCGGCGTGATCCTCCGCGAGCTGATCGCGTTCGCCGACCAGGGCGCCGACGTGTTCTTCGGCGAGCCCGAGATCGACACGGCCGAGTTCCTCCGCCTCGCCGCCGACGGGCGCGGCGTCGTCAGCCTCCTCGAGGTCCCCGGAGTCGCCGACCGACCGGCTCTGTTCTCCACCTTCCTGATGTGGGTCCTCGCCGACCTCTTCAACGACCTGCCGGAGGTCGGCGACCTCGACAAGCCGAAGCTGGTGTTCTTCTTCGACGAGGCGCACCTGCTCTTCCGCGACGCGTCGAAGGACTTCCTCGCCGCGATCACCCAGACCGTGCGCCTCATCCGCTCCAAGGGCGTCGGCATCGTCTTCGTCACGCAGACCCCGAAGGACGTGCCGGGCGACGTCCTCGCCCAGCTCGGCTCCCGCGTGCAGCACCAGCTCCGCGCGCACACGCCGGACGACGCCAAGGCCCTCCGCGCCACCGTCTCGACCTACCCCGGGAGCGACTACGACCTCGGCGAGGTCCTCCAGGCGCTCCCCATCGGCGAGGCGATCGTGACGGTCATGAACGAGCGCGGCGCCCCGACCCCGGTCGCCTGGACGCGTCTCCGCGCCCCGCTCGGCTCGATGAAGCCCACCCCCGAGGCCGACCGCGAGGCGAGCGTCCAGAGGTCCCCGCTCCTCGCGCGCTACGGCACGCCCCTCGACCGCGACTCCGCCCGCGAGATCCTCACCCGCCGGCTCGACGCCGCCGCCGACGCCGAGGAGGCCCGCGCCGCCGCCGAGCAGCAGGCCGCCGACGACGCCCGCCGCGCCAAGGAGGACGCGCGTCGCGCCAAGGAGGAGACCGCGGACGCCGCCCGCCGCGCGAAGGAGCGGGCCGCCGCCGAGCGCGCCGCCGACCAGGCCGCCGAGCGCTCCCGACGGCGCACGGCACCGACCTCCCGCGGGACCCGCACCGCCCGCCGCGACAAGACGGTCGTCGAGGAGGTGCTGGGCTCGAGCGCCGGCAGGACGCTGCTGCGCGAGGTGGTCCGCGGGATCTTCGGGACCGCCCGACGGCGTTGACGCGACCCGGGCCGCTCGGGGAGACGAGGCGCTAACGGGAGCGTGTTAGCGTCGGTAGCATGAGTGAGAGCGGGACGACGCGGGAGCGGATCCTCCGAGCGACGGTCGAGCTGCTGGCGGACGGCGGGCGGGACGCGGTGTCGACGCGGGCGATCAGCGCGGCGGCGGGGGTGCAGGCCCCTACGATCTACCGGACGTTCGGCGACCTGCGCGGGCTGCTCGACTCGGCCGCGGCAGCCGGATTCGCGACGGCCCTCGCCGACTTCGAGCGGAGCGAGGCGCCGGCCGACCCGGTCGACGCGCTCCGTGCCGCCTGGGATCACCACGTCGCCTTCGGACTCGCCGAACCGCACCTCTACGCGCTGATGTTCACCGCGCGGCCGGGGGAGGAGTCGGAGGCGGCGCGCCTGTCCCGCGGCGTCCTCCTCGACGCGGTCCGGGCCGTCGCCGAAGCCGGCCGCCTCACCGTCGACGTCGAGCGGGCCTCCCGCCTGCTCCAGTCGGCCGCGCTCGGCTGCACCCTCACGCTGACCGCCCTCGCCGACCCCGACGACGAGCTCTCGTCCCGCTCGCGCGAGTCCGTCCTCGCGGCGATCACCACGGCGGAGGCGGGCCCCACCGATCCCGCCGCCCGTGCGGTCGTCGCGCATGCCGTCGCCCTGCGGACGGCGCTGCCGCAGATCGAGCCCCTCAGCGCGGGGGAGCGGCTCCTGCTCGACGAATGGCTCGAGCGCATCGCCGACTGACGGCCGGCGTCGCCGGAGGGTCCGTATCGCCGCCCTGTCGTCCGCGTTGTCGTAATACGGATGGCGACGGGCACGATCCGGGACCGGCACCTACGGTCGGACCATGTCGCGATCCATAGCCGAACTCTTCTTCCGCCCCGTCTGCGCCGCCTGCTCGGCCCCGCTCGTCGCCCGCCGTGGCGCTTTCTGCTCCGACTCCTGCGCGCGGACGAACCACCTCTACGGCTGATCCCGCACGCCCGGCGCGCGCCGAACGATCGGCGGCGCATGCTCGGCGCGACGTCGTCGGCTGCAGCCGGGTGTGCCCCGGCAGGGCGAACCCGGCGCTGCGTGAGTGGGCCGCTCCGATCGACGCCTCCACCGGTCGACCGGGCTCCGACGATCGCCCGCACCGGTTAAACAAAACGGTGCCCGTGCTGGCGAGAGCAACGGACACCGTTCGCGGAGGATGGGGGATTCGAACTCTCCCAGTCGAGCGGGCGAGTTGGGTCCGATCGCTGCGATTGCGGGCCGGCGGTGCATTGGCGAAGTGGCACAGTGAGCGGTTCGGAACGGTTGCTGTCGGTTCGATACGGGTCAGAATGTGCCCGCTGGTGTGCCACCTGTCGCATATGATGACGTCACTTCCGGCAGATGATGCAGCGTCAGCGCAGAGTCGCCCGTAGGGTCCAGCCATGGCCGACGCGCTGCACCCCGACCCCGGAACCGCCGCCGTGATCGACGCCGTCCATCGCAGCGGCCGATCGCACGCTTGGGTAGCTCGCCGCATCGGCATCTCTGAGGGGACGATGCACCGCAAGATGACGTGCAAGTCGCCAATCACGGTGGTCGAGGCGGTGCGGATGATGCGGGCCGTCGGGACGACGTTCGTGGCTGAGCTGCGCCGCGCGGGGGTTTAGGTCAGCGCCTCGAGCTTCGCGAGCTTCGTTGCTCGCTCTGTCCGGGCACCTCGTGGCTGTAGAGGTAACGACCGGTGTCTGGGTTGGTCATTACCTTCCCATCGCGCCAGGCGAGCAACCACGGCGCCTCGTCGCCGACGTTGCGGAACGCCTGTTCGTAGACGGACACCTCGCGGGGGCGGGCGGGGTGGTTCGGGTCGTAGCGGGTTCCCATGGTCGCGAGCGTCGCGGGGACTACCGACATTCACGGCGTCACCCGCTTGTCGTCCCGCCACCCTTCGACCGAGTAGCGGTCGGGCATCGGCCCGTCCTGCTGCGCGCGAGCGATCGCGGCATTCGCGTCGTCGGGGCTGGTGAAGATGCCCAGGACGGTCGGCGCCTCAGACCATGGGCCCCTGACCGTCACGAGGTAGTGCGTTGAGTTCGACGACATGATTTGATCATCGCGGAGTGACTCTTCGCCGCGACCTACTGGCGCGAAGCTCGGCTCCCTTGGCGCAGTAGCGTCATACCGTAGGGCCTAGAAGCCGAGCTGATCGTCGAGGTCTTTCTCGAGCTGGTCAGCGGCGGCTGCGTCCGCAGCAGCGGCGATCTGAGCGTCCGTAGCGTCGGCCGGAACGTCGATGTCGATCTTCTTTTCGATACCCATTCGTCAACGCTACTCGCGGATGAACAGTCCGATGGTGTCAGGTCGGCCATCTTCTAGCGGGGGGCCTCCGTACTGAGCTTGGAACCCGGTCAGCTCGTCCTCGAGTCCCGTCAAATGCTCGACGACGCCGTCGGCGGTCTGCTGTGGAAGCACGAGGTCCGCGCTGCCGACTACTAGCAGAGCGCCCGCGGTCAGGCGTAGAAGTTGCCGGTGCAAGCTCCTCTGACCGTCTGGGCCGAGATGCCGCCAGGCATTGCGAACGAGGACGACGTCCGCGGTCGGGATTGTGCAGGTGCGGAGATCGGCGACGCTGAACGTGACCCGCTCGCGTACAGAGGCCGACGGTCGGAACGTCTTCTCGTCGAGTTGTTCAAAGTGGCTGAGCGTCCTCGCCGGCTTCATCACTCGTGCGACACCCGCCGACATAATCGCCTGGGCAACCTCGGTGTTCTTGGTGCGACCTTCTATAGCGAGAGCGATCAGCTCGGGGTCGATGTCGGTCGCAATGACCCGGCCGGGGATGTCGTACTCCTCGAGCAGCATCGCCATCGAGTACGCCTCCTCTCCGGTGGCGACCGCGCCAACATAGACGGTGACCGGACCCTCGATGGACTGCAGGTGTTCCAGGATCGGCTTCCAGGCCCTCGGGAACCTAAACCACGTTGTGCGCGCGATCCCCATGCGGGTGGTCGTCTGCCTGAGATCGAACTCGTCGCTCATGATTCCCCCTTCACCGCGAGGAATCCCGCGAACTGCATCCACCGCATGACCGGCTCGACGTCCTCGAACCCTACCGATGCGAGCTCGTCGACCAGCTGCACCGTCGTGCGCGGCCTCAGCACGCCCCGCAGCGCGCGGTCCTTCGCGAGGACGTCGACCGGCGAGAGTCCGGCGCGCAGTTTGTGGGAGTGGAGCGCCTGTGCGGCGCGGCTCTGCGCTGCGGGCGAGCTCGGGAGCGTCTTCTCGAACAGGATCAGCGCCCCGCCCGGCTGCAGCGCGTCAAACACGTTGCGGAGCAGGCTCGCGCGGTCTGCCGGCGCGAGGAACTGGACGACGTAGTGCGCGACTACGAGATCCGGGGTGCCGAGGTCGCAGGTCGTCGCGTCGCCGAGCCGGAACGTGGCGCGGGAGTCGCGGGCCTGCGCCTCGACGAGCATCTCGGGCTCGGAGTCGATGCCGACGACATCTGCGGCGGGGTGCCGGGCTGCCAGCGCGGCCGTGAGCGTGCCGGTAGAACAGCCGACGTCGACGATCGATGCGCCTGGACCGGCCCACCAGTCGGACAGCTCAAGGATCAGCTCGTGGCCCTCCCTGTAAAGGGGCACGGAGTCGGCGATGTGGTCCTCGAATCGGGACGCGAGGCCTGCATCCCATGCCCAGCACTCTCGGGTGGTGGTCCCTGCGTCGATCATCGGGGAGATCCTCTCGGGGGGTTCGTGTGGAAAAAACGTCGTGGGTGTATGGGCACTACTCCCACGGGGTTGCCGCTCCCTCACCCCCCAGGGGGTGGTGGGGGGGTGCTCAGGCGGTCGATCCCCATCCCGGCGACGCCTGGATCGGCGGCCGGACTGTCGGGGTCTCGGAGCGTGCTGGTCGTCCTGCTCCGCGCTGTCCGTTGCAGAACGCGTGGAGTAGACGGGTGTTCTCGCGGGTGTAGGGCGACCCGCCGTGCGCGATGGGGATGATCTCGTCGACGACAGGGAAGCGCGGGTCGTACTGACCCAGCTCGGTAGCCATGGCGGTACCGAGCCAGTCGGTAGGCCACGGGCAGTCGCCCCACGTGCAGTAGGCGCCGGCAGCGAGGAGGCGCTTGCGCAGCTCGCGTCGGCGGTGTCCGTTCGCTACTCGCGGGTTCGGCATCTCGCCTTCGTTCTGTCGAGGGTGGTGCGAGCCCGACCGGATGAGTCACGGTCGGGCTCGCTGTAGGCGCTGGCGAGCTGCGGACGGGCGGAAAGGAGCTACACCCTTGCTCTGCCATCGTTCCCGCGCCACCGATGCCGTGGGCGCGGGTGACGTTGACGCCTACGAGCCGAGGGAGATCTTCTGCACGGCGGCGGCGTGCGGGTAGAGGATCGCAGCGCGCATGGTGGCCTTCACTGCGACGCGGTCGCTGGTGAAGAACACGGACCGGTCGATGTCGAGGGTCACGTCCTGCCGGATGGCGACGATGATGCGGGACTGCGGGATGCCCCAGACGGTGCCCTTCTTGACGGCAGGGCTGACGCGCAGCGGGATGCCGGCGATGAGTCGGCGGGATGCCTGCGTGGTGTCGGCGCTGAGCAGGGGCTCATTCGATCCGGTCGACTTCTTCAGGACGGCGAGCTTGAGCGCGTCGTCGGGGTGAGCGACGAAGGATGACAGGGTGACTCCGGCGGTCTCGGCTGCGGAGGCCGCCTGCTCGAAGGGGTCGAGGTTGGTGCCGCTGCCGGCGACTGCGTTGAAGCCGACGAGGTTCTCGAGGCCGGCGGGCTGGGCTGCGTTGGAACCCTTCGCGCCGAAGAACGCGGCGTCGAACTGGCGGGCGATGTCGCGGGCGAGGCCGTTGCCGACGAGCTGCGCAGCGGCGGGGCTGCTGTCCTCGGCGAGCTCCTTGCTAATGACGGTGAGGCCGGCGAGCTTGTAGAACGGGCTGGCGGCCTCTCCGAGGTTGGCGTCGCTCGCGGAGATCTCGGCGCCCTCGGCGACCCAGGATGCGACAGGGTCGGCCGTGACGATGGGAACGCGGTACGCGTTGACCTGCGCTCCGGTGCTCTGGACGTCCGCGACCTGCAGTGCGACGGATGCAGCCTGCACGGGCTGGACGATGAGGGAGTGAATCTGCTCGGGGAGGAACGCGCGGTTGGCGCTGGCGGTGGTCATGGCCACGATGGGCTCTCTTTCCGGTGGCACAGAAACGGCCACCTACAACGAAACGAATGGAGTGTTTCGCGCGGTGGCCTCGGGCCGTACCGTGCTGCCCACCAGGGGCTGCGTGTGCCGCCAGGACCGGACCTGCCGGGTATCTGACTGCATAGTCAGTCTATCCGGCAGGCCCGACATCGGCCTAGTCCACGTTGTCGTGAGCGTGCGGGTCGAGAGCCGCGGCCCAGGACATCGCCTCAGGTGCTACGGACTGCGGCGTCGTGCCCTGATTCGGGATCACGCCAGGGTCCGGCACGTGCTTCAGCCCCAGCGAATCGCGCGCGGACTCGGCAGCTGCGGCGACCTTCTCGGGATCGACGTTGCCGTCGTCGTCGAGGAGATCCGCGAGCTCCGAGCCGGCCGCCCACACGGCCGATGCCTTCTCGATCTTCGTGCTCGCGATGCGCTCGACGTCGGAGCGCTGCAGAGACTCGACACGGCTGCGCAGGGTGTCCCGCTCAGCCTCTGCCTCGCGCAGCTGGCGGCGGTACTTCGCCGCTTCGCTGTTCCCGTTCTGCTGCTGCTCCTCGGTCTTCTGAGGGGCGTCTACGGTCTCGGTGGTGGTCTCGGTCATGGGTCTTCCTTCCTTCGTGAGAGTCGTTTTTTTTGGGCGGGGAGAGATGAGCACTACTCCGCAGGGGGTGCCGGGTTCTCGGGGGTGGGGTCTGGTGCCCACCCCCGAAGAACCGTCTAGGCGGTGGTCGCCTCGTTGTCGTCGGGCTTGCCGCGAAGGCGAGCGAGGCGCACGCGGATGATGCGGTCGAGCTCGTTCTGCGACCTGATGGGACGGAACGCACCGGGCCGCTGCTCGGCGGCATAAGCCGCGTTGAAACGCGCCTCCCAGCGGCCGGCGTCAGACTTCCACCGGTCGCGATCGGCGCGCAGCCTGTCGATCTCCGACTCAAGGCCACGAATGCGGGCAAGACTGGCCTCGAGGCGATCGACTCGAGCGCTCAACGGGGTATCTACGGAATCAATCATCAATGCTCCTTTCTCGATAGGAAGGTGTCGTCGCATGTCGGGCAAGTCTCGACCCCTTCTCCTTCTACTGCTGGGTGAATAGGCATCTGGCAGACACGGCAGTACGTCCAGACGTCCGCAGGGACGGCATCTAAAGCAAGTCGGTACTCGTAGATGCACGCCCCGCAGTTGCCGAGACCGTCCGTCTTCTCTCGATGCGTGGGACACGTCGGAGCCGGCCGATCATGCTCGAGGTGCAGCAGCCAGCGGTACGGACGACCCGGCTCCTTCGTTGGCCACGGGAGCACGGCGCCCACTAGGCCGACCTCTTGATGTAACGGCCCTGTTGCCCGTTGCGGGTGAACCCGGGCTCGAGGACTTCCCCGGTAGCGAGATCCACCGCAGGGTCCGAAGCCTTGTCCTCGTCCTCCGACCTCTGCCTATCGCCTATAGCCTCAGCCTCAGCCTCTTCCTCATCCTCAGGTGTCCACGTGGACTCCTCTGTGGACTCCTCCGCGTCAGCACTGGGATCGGAGCGGGCTCCGTCGTTTGGGTCGTGTGGACTTTCCTGCACTCCTGCGCGCTTGCGGCGCTTCGAATCGCGCCACTGTTGCCGCCTCGTCTCGTGCTCGTTGGCGGTGGTCTGCGTCGCCTCCCACCGATGGATCTGCCAGCCGACCTTGGTGACGCGCCACAGCTTGGCTTCGACGAGCTCGTCGATGACGGCGGCGCGGCTCCTTCCTTCATCGACCGGGAACATCCGGACGGCGGCGGTCGGAACCCGTCCGTCCGTCCACTGCTCCGCTGACCACATGAGCGCCCAGGAGTAGATGCGCCATGCAGCGTCGGACAACCCGACGCGATCGGGGTCCGTCTGCCAACGGCTAGGCAGTCTCGCGTCAGGCATCGCGGCCTCCGGTACTGTCGGCCGTTAGTCCAGCTGCCTTGTTAGAGTGCTCTCCGACTATTGGGTCGGTAACGTACCGCCCTGGGATTCTTGCATCAGTCATAAGGGCCTCCTTTCTGTAGAATTGGAAAGCGCGGGTGCCGAGCTGCTGTCGGCACCCGCGCTCTCTATTGGGTCAAGTGTTCGTTTGTGCGCTAGCAGGGCACTTCGTCAGGCCAGGCGTCATCAGTCGCGCGTTCCGCCCGGAGTGCTTGGTCGAGTAGAGAGACGCCAAGCGACCGCGCCTCGTCTGCCGTTAGCGCGATGCTCACGCGCTTCGTCCACAGCACGACCTGTTGCGTGACGCCCCCAGTGGACCGGGTGGAAGCACGAATGGTCTCGCCGCTGGCGGTCGTCATCGTCGCGGTCACGGTCGCGCCCCGGAGTTGATCGCCTTCGAGTACGCCGAGACCAATCGGAGGAGCATCACGATGGTGCATCGTCTGAGGTCACCGCGTTCGATGCAGAACATGGTGAGGGCGTTGGTTCCTGCGACCTCCGCAGCGCCCAACAAGGTGTAGCCGGACCGGTGCCGGAGCTCGAGCAGCGCCGTGCTGATCCGCTTCTCACTGCGGAGGATGGTCTCGATGCTGATCTCCGTCGTCGTGGCCCAGTGGAGCGCTCCGGGTCGACGGGATCGCGGGCGGGCGGCGCAGTGACGGCCGGCGACGACGCGCCGAACTTTCAACAAGTGGTGCACGACGGCCGCGGGGGTGTGCAGGTGCAGGTTCGGACCCGCGAAGTGTAAGGTGCTCATAACTAGTCGTTTCCTTTCGTGGAAGTTTGGTTCGGCTTCTCGCCCGTGATCTCCCTGCCAGGAGTCACGGGCTTTCTCTTTGCGGTCACGAGGCCGCGCGCTCGTCCTCGACGATTCCGAAGACTCGGAGCAGCGCGGCCCGGGGGATCATGCGGCGGGCGCCGATCTGCACGCTCGGGATCGTGCCGTCCTCGACGGCGGCGGCGATCCGTCGGGGCTCTGCGCCGACGAGCTTGGCTGCGGCACGGTAGGTGAGAGCGAGAGGCTCTGCTGTCGCGATGGTCACGGTTGGCCTTTCGTTTGGTGGGTGGTTTCCAGGGCCTCGCCTAGCCCGCGCGTCTAGCGTTGGCTGGTTCGAGGCATCACAATTCGGCCCGCGGGTAGTTCCCGCGTGGCCGATCCCTCGTCTCCGGGTCTGACCGGTCGAGGGCTCACTGTGGAGTTGCGTGCCGTTGCCACGTGCTCGCAACCGCAGTCTTACTCTCGCACACATTGCGAACCGCGCGCAACCGCATGCAATAGCGGGGTGTCGGCAGTGGCAGGTAGCGTCCGGATGGTGAGCAACGAAGCGCCAACGCGCACCCCCCTGATCGGAGAGCCGTCGTGGGAGATGGCGGGCGACGATGAGAACTGGGTAGTCCTAGCCGGCAACCTGCGCGTTCCGCAAATGGTCAGAGTCCGTCGAATCACCGATGATGAATGGGACTACTACGCCGATGTGGACGTCACGTTTGATATGGAAGCCCTGCGTTACGAGCTCACGTCAATTTCCGTTCATTCGTACCAACTCGAGGGGCGACCGTTACCGATCAGTGCTCGATCTCTGAGAACCTTGCTAATCAACAAGCTGGAGGAGAAGGTGTTCGAGAACGAACGCTTCCCGCTTGTCGTTCCCGGGTCGTATAAAGGTAGACCACGCTATGGCTTCAGTGGCCTGGAAAAGTTGGCAGAGAAGGTGCGGGGCAATGGCCCGACCGCAGAGGCGTTAGAAGTCGCAGCCCTCATCTACTGTGCAGCTTTCGCAATTCGAGGCAATCCGACGCAGAGGATCGCAGAGCTTATGAATCTTCCGCACCGCACGGCTAGCCACTGGGTGAAGTTGGCCCGTGAGCGCGGATACCTAAGTTCAGACCCAAGTCGGAGCATCGATGGTCCCCGCGGCTACGGTCTGCTGACGGGCGGCTAGTGGCGAGACGCGCGAATAATTCGGGCACGGTCACGAGCTACACAACGTCGTCGGGCCGCGTTTTGTGGCGCCTGGCGTATTGGGTGGAGCTCGAAAACGGGGAGCGCGCGCGGAAGTTCAAGCGCGGCTTCGAGAGCGAGCAGGACGCGCACGCGGCGCTCGAGGACATCCGCGTAGACATGCGGCGCGGCTCTCACGTCGAAGAGATCCGGGATCGCCTGGACGACTACGCGGCCGAGTACCTGGCGACGATCCGGGTGCGCCCGACGACGCTGGCCGGCTACCGGAAGCACTACCGGGTGCACGTGCAGGGCTCGACGCTGGGCAAGCTGCCGATATCCGCGATCACGAAGGATCACCTGAACCGGTTCTACCGGGGCCTCGAGCGGTCGGGGCGTAAAGACAAGGGGCACGAGGGGGAGCCGCTGGGGCTCGCGACAGTGCGGCACGTCCACGTGTTGCTGTCGCAGATTCTCTCGCACGCTCTCGACGACGGGAAGATCAAGACGAACCCCGCGAAGAAAGCATCACCGCCACGAAAGGTCGATGCGGCGCCGCCCGAAATGCACGTGTGGACGGCGGGGGAGTCGAAGCAGTTCCTCGACTGGTCGCGCGAGAGCGGGGACTATCTGTATCTCGCGTGGCGGACGCTGCTCGCCACAGGGCTACGCCGGGGGGAGATCTTGGCGCTGCGCTGGCGCGATGTCGACTTCACGGCGGGAACAATCGTCGTCCGGCGCGCGATGCAGTACGTCAAAGAGGCTGGGACGGCCCCTGTGACGACGTTCGGACCTCCGAAGAACGGGAAGCCGCGGAACGTCGACATCGACCCGCAGCTGGTCACTGAGCTCCGGGTGAGGCGTGACGGCATCCGTTCCGTTGCGCCGGAGCACGCCGCCGCCGACTCTCTCGTGTTCTCGAACCGGTATGGGCGCCCGCACAACCCGGTGCAGTTCTCTCGGCAGTGGCGTGAGCGGGTTGCGAAAGCGCAGGAGACCCTGCCGGACCTGCCGACGATCAAGCTGCACGAGGGGCGCCATACGCACGCGACCACGCTGCTGAGCGCTGGCGTGAACGTTCGAGTGGTGTCGGAGCGGTTGGGGCACACTTCCGCGGCTGTCACGCTGACGATCTATGCGCACGCGATCAAGTCGCTGCAGCGCGCCGCCGCGGACATGATGGGCGATCTGTTCGCCTAACTGTGCCTCCTGCTGTGCCACTAGCGTCGAACGCCGGTCGCCGGGGACGCAAAAACGGTGTCCGTGCTGGCGAGAGCAACGGACACCGTTCGCGGAGGATGGGGGATTCGAACCCCCGAGGGCTTTCACCCAACACGCTTTCCAAGCGTGCGCCATAGGCCACTAGGCGAATCCTCCTGGCACGACCTGAGCCGCGACTCATCGATACTAGCCGGTGTCGGAGGCTCCCGCTGACCACGACCCCGACACGCCCCGCTCTCCTCGGCCGCCGTCGTCGGTTAGACTGTCACCCGGCTCCCCGCGTGGCGCCATCCAGGCCAACTCCCCCAGGGCGGAAACGCAGCAAGGGTAACCGGGCTCTGGCGGGTGCGCGGGGGGTCTTCTTCCGTTAACCGGCCCGCCTGCTCCGCCGATGGACCGCCGCACAGCCGCTACGAGGCCCTACCGACTGCGGACGCTCCTCCACAGCCGCGCGCCATGCACGCCCTCCCATCCCTGGCCTCTACTCAGCCAGGCGGAGGGACCCCCTCGGTAGGCTGGATCCGATGGTTCAGAGCATCTACATCTCGTCCGCCGAAGGTCATTCGGGCAAGTCCACGGTCGCCCTCGGCGTCCTCGATGCGCTCAGCAGCCAGGTGCAGCGGGTCGGCGTCTTCCGCCCGATCGCCCGCTCCACCTCCGAGCCGGACTACGTGCTCGAGATGCTGCTCGGCCACTCCGACTCGGGCCTCGCCTACGAGGACTGCATCGGCGTCACCTACGAGGACGTCCACGCCGACGGCGAGGCGGCGCTCTCGCGGATCGTCGAGCGGTACAAGGGCGTCGAGGCCCGGTGCGACGCCGTCGTCATCCTCGGCTCCGATTACACGGACGTCGGCAGCCCCACCGAGCTCGGCTACAACGCCCGCATCGCCGCCAACCTCGGCGCTCCGGTCCTGCTCGTCCTCACCGGGCGGGACTCGTCCCGCAGCGAGCAGCTGGGCCAGGCGCCCGCGCGCACGCCGGAGGAGATGCGCCAGATCACGGAGCTCGCCTCGGTCGAGCTGCGCACGGCCCACGCGAGCCTCATCGGAGTGATCGCGAACCGCGCGGACCCCGACACCGCCGCCGACGCCGTCGCCGCGATCCGCGAGAGCATCCCCGCCACCGTCCCGGTCTGGGCGATCCGCGAGGATCCGTTCCTCGTCGCTCCGAGCCTGTCCCGCCTGGTCGAGGCGGTCGACGGCGTCGTCGTCGCGGGCGATCCGGAGCTGCTCGGCCGGGAGGCGCTCGGCGTGGTGATCGCCGGCATGTCCATGGTCAACGTCCTGCCGCGGCTCACCGAGGGCGGCGTCGTGATCGTCCCCGGCGACCGGCCCGAGGTCGTCCTCGCCGTGATCATGGCGTACGCCTCCGGCACGTTCCCCACAGTCACCGGCATCATCCTCAACGGCGGCTTCGAGCTGCCGGAGCCGATCGTCCGGCTGATCGAGGGCGTCGACAGCCGCGTGCCGATCGTGATGACCGAGCTCGGCACCTACGACACCGCCGTCCGCGTCACCGCGGCCCGCGGCCGCCTGGCGGCCGACTCCCCGCGCAAGCGCGACACCTCCCTCGCCCTCTTCCAGGAGGCGGTCGACGCGGTCGAGCTGCTCACCCTCCTCGACGTCGGCCGGTCCGAGGTCGTCACGCCGCTGATGTTCGAGTACGGGCTGATCGAGCGCGCGCGCATCGCCGACCGCCACATCGTCCTGCCCGAGGGCGGCGACGACCGGATCCTCCGCGCCGCCGCGACGGTGCTCAAGCGCGGCATCGCCCGGCTCACGATCCTCGGCGAGGAGGCCGAGATCCGCGCCCGTGCGGCGGGCCTCGGCCTCGACCTCGACGGCGCGCGCGTGCTGAGCACCCTCGACCCCGAGCACCGCGCGCGCTTCGCCGAGGAGTACGCCCGCATCCGCGCGCACAAGGGCATCACCTACGACCACGCCTACGACACCGTCACGGACGTCTCCTACTTCGGCACGATGATGGTGCAGCTCGGCCTGGCCGACGGGATGGTCTCGGGAGCCGCGCACACGACGGCGCACACCATCCGCCCCGGCTTCGAGATCATCAAGACGAGCCCGGGCGTCTCGGTCGTCTCGAGCGTGTTCCTGATGGCGCTCGCCGACCGCGTGCTGGTCTACGGCGATTGCGCGGTGAACCCCGACCCCACCGAGGCGCAGCTCGCCGACATCGCGATCTCGTCCGCCGAGACCGCCCAGCAGTTCGGCATCGATCCCCGCATCGCGATGCTCTCCTACTCCACGGGCGAGAGCGGAGCAGGCGCCGACGTCGAGAAGGTCCGCGCAGCCACGGCTCTGGTGCGCGAGCGCCGGCCCGACCTGCTCGTCGAGGGCCCGATCCAGTACGATGCGGCGGCCGATGCGGCGGTCGCGGCCTCGAAGATGCCCGGCTCCCAGGTCGCCGGGCGCGCGACGGTGTTCATCTTCCCCGACCTCAACACGGGCAACAACACCTACAAGGCCGTGCAGCGCTCGGCCGGCGCCGTCGCCATCGGACCGGTCCTCCAGGGCCTGCGCAAGCCGGTCAACGACCTCTCGCGCGGCGCGCTCGTGCAGGACATCGTCAACACCGTCGCGATCACGGCCATCCAGGCCGCCACCCAGGCCATCGTCCCGCCCACCGCCGCCATCCCCGTGGTGCGCTAGCGGCGACCCCGCCGCTGCCACTCCCGACCCCGATCACCCCAGGAGTCCCCTCATGTCCGTCGTCCTCGTCGTCAACAGCGGATCGTCGTCGTTCAAGTACCAGCTCATCGAGATGACCACCGAGGAGACGCTCGCCAGCGGCCTCGTCGAGCGGATCGGCGAGGACACCGGCCGCACGAAGCACACCCGCGACGGGGAGTCGTTCGAGATCGAGGGGCCGATCCCCGACCACACCGCCGGCTTCCACGCGATGATCCGCGCATTCGGCGAGCACGGCCCGAGCCTCGACGAGTTCCCTCCCGTCGCCGTGGGCCACCGCGTCGTGCACGGCGGCAAGCGCTTCTTCGAGCCCACCGTCGTCACCGACCTGGTCAAGATCAACATCGAGGACCTCGCCGACCTCGCCCCGCTGCACAACCCCGCCAACCTCGAGGGCATCGAGGCGGCGCAGAAGGCCTTCCCGGACGTCCCGCACGTCGCCGTCTTCGACACCGCCTTCCACCACACGATCCCGGCCGAGGCGTCGACCTACGCGCTGCCCGCCGAACTCGCCGAGAAGCACCGCGTCCGCCGCTACGGCTTCCACGGCACCTCGCACAAGTTCGTCTCGGAGGCCGCCGCCGCCTACCTCGGCCGCCGCCGCTCCGACCTCAAGACGATCGTCCTGCACCTGGGCAACGGAGCGTCCGCCTGCGCCGTCGACGGCGGCGTCTCCGTCGAGACCTCGATGGGCATGACCCCGCTCGAGGGCCTGGTGATGGGCACCCGCTCCGGCGACCTCGACCCGGCCGTCGTCTTCCACCTGGCCCGCAAGGCGGGCCTCTCGATCGACGAGCTCGACACCCTCCTCAACCGCCGAAGCGGCCTCCTCGGCCTCACGGGTCGCGGCGACATGCGCGACGTCCAGGAGGCGGCCGAGGCCGGCGACGAGCGGGCCCGCGCCGGGCTCGAGGTCTACTACCACCGCCTCCGCCACTACATCGGGGCCTTCTACGCCCAGCTGGGCCGCGTCGACGCCGTGGTGTTCACGGCCGGAGTCGGCGAGAACGTCGCCGCCGTCCGAGCCGGCGCCCTCCGCGGCCTCGAGGGCCTGGGCATCGAGCTCGACCCCGAGCGCAACACGTCCTCCGACCGCGGCGCCCGCCGCATCTCCACCGACGACTCCCGCGTCGCCGTCCTCGTCATCCCCACGAACGAGGAGCTGGAGATCGCCCGGCAGAGCTTGTCGGTCGTGTAGCGGCGGAGCCGCGACATCACTCGCGGTCGGCTTCCGGGGGTGGTGGCTCCCGTGGAGCGGCTCCTGTCGGGCTGTCCTGAATCGCTGGCACGCGGCGGTGCTCGCTCGTCGTGCAGCGGTGGCCCGCTGCACGACCGCGGTCGGCCTCTCAGGGGTTGCGTTCCGCAGAGCGTGGAGCGTCGGGCTGCCCTCAATCGCTCGCACGCGATTCCGGGTCGCGGCCCTCTGCCGAATACTCGGGCCCTCCTGCTGGTCGAGTAGCCGCGGGACGCGGCGTATCGAGTCCGAGCGCGAGGGAGGAGATCTCGATGCGGCTGCTGCGCGGGCTGCTCCATCGGCAGGAGCCGGCTGAGGAGCCCGGCTCAGGGCAGCAGGCGCGCGTCGCCCGCGTAGAGGTTGAAGCCGGAGCCGCGGCTGAAACCGATCAGGGTGAGGCCGGAGTCGCGAGCCAGGTCCACCGCCAGCGACGACGGGGCACCGACCGCGGCGAGCAGGGGGATGCCGGCCATCACGGCCTTCTGCACCAGCTCGAACGAGGCGCGACCCGACACCTGCAGCAGCGTCCCCCTCAACGGCAGCCGCCCCTCCCGGAGCCCCCAGCCGACCACCTTGTCCACGGCGTTGTGCCGCCCGACGTCCTCCCGGAGCACCAGCAGCGAGCCGTCCGCGTCGAACAGCCCGGCCGCGTGGACGCCGCCCGTCCGCTCGAACACCGCCTGCGCCTCGCGGAGCCGATCGGGGAGCGAGACCAGCAGCTCCCGCTCGACCCGCAGGTCGTCCTCCGCGACGCTCCACGCCGAGTCGGTGGCGACCGCCTCGAGCGACGCGAGCCCGCACACTCCGCACGAGCTCGTCGTGTAGACCGACCGCTCGCGCTCGAGCAGCACGGCCTCCCGCCCGCCGCGGACGCTCGCGTCGACCACGTTGTACGTGTTCTCGCCCGGACCGGAGCCGCTCGCGCAGTAGCGCATCGCCGCCAGCTGCTCCGACTCGGTGAGCACCCCCTCGGACACCAGGAATCCCGCGACCAGGTCGAAGTCGTCGCCGGGCGTGCGCATGGTCACGCTGAAGCGCTGTCCGCCGACGCGGATCTCGAGCGGCTCCTCGACGGCCAGGACGTCCTCGCGGCGTCGGGGCGGATCGCCGGCGCGGACGGCGGTCAGGCGGGTGCGGGCGACACTGCGGCTCATGGGTCTCCTCAGGCGGTGGAGGTCATCCTCCCACCGGGAACCGGGAGCGATGCCGGGGTACGGACGTACGATGCAGGAATGGTCGATGACGCCGAGCCCCGCGAGAGTCCGATCGACGAGAGCCGCCTCTCCGTCCGGTCGCCGAAGAGACGCGCCGTCGGGATCCCCGGCGTCGCCCACGCCCTCGAGATCTCGCTCAAGCAGATGGGCCCGGTGCGCAGCGCCGAGACGCTCCTGCGGGTGAACCAGAAGACCGGATTCGACTGCCCGGGCTGCGCCTGGCCGGAGGGCGACAAGCGCCACGTCGCCGAGTTCTGCGAGAACGGAGCGAAGGCGGTCGCCGAGGAGGCCACCCTCCGCACCGTCACCTCGGCCTTCTTCGCCGCGCACCCCGTCGCGGAGCTGGAGGAGTGGGACGACTTCGCGCTCGGCCAGCAGGGCCGGCTGACGGAGCCGATGCTGCTCGAGGAGGGCGCCACGCACTACCGGCCGGTGGGCTGGGACGAGGCGCTCGACCTCGTGGCCGAGGAGCTGCGAGCCTGCGCGAGCCCCGACGAGGCGATCTTCTACACGTCCGGCCGGACCTCGAACGAGTCGGCCTTCGTCTACCAGCTGATGGTCCGCGGCTTCGGCACGAACAACCTGCCCGACTGCTCGAACATGTGCCACGAGTCCAGCGGATCCGCCCTCACCGAGACGATCGGGATCGGCAAGGGCTCGGTGAGCCTGCGCGACGTGGAGCGGGCACCGCTGATCATCGTCGCCGGCCAGAACCCCGGAACGAACCACCCGCGGATGCTGACCGCGCTGGAGCGCGCCAAGCGCGCCGGCGGCACCATCGTGGCCGTGAATCCGCTGCCGGAGGCGGGGCTGCTCCGCTTCCAGAACCCGCAGACCGTCCGCGGCACCCTGGGCGACGGCACGGCCCTCGCCGACCACTTCCTCCAGGTCCGGCTGGGCGGCGACCAGGCCCTGTTCCAGGGTCTGGGCAAGGCGCTGCTCGAGGCTGAGGAGGCGCGCGGCGACGTCTTCGACCACGCCTTCATCCGCGAGAGCACCGGCGGCCTCACCGAGTACCTCCACGGGCTGCGGGAGGTCCAGTGGGACGAGATCGAGCGGGCGAGCGGGATCGACGAGACGCGCATCCGCACCGTCGCCGAGCTGATCGCGGCGTCCGAGGGCACCGTCGTCTGCTGGGCGATGGGCCTCACCCAGCACGCGCACTCGGTCGCGACGCTCAAGGACGTCGTCAACGTGCTCCTGCTCACCGGCAACATCGGCAAGCCCGGCGCGGGCGTCTGCCCGGTGCGCGGCCACTCGAACGTGCAGGGCGACCGCACGATGGGCATCTTCGAGCGGATGCCGGACTCCTTCCACGACGCGCTCGACCGCGAGTTCTCCTTCTCCTCCCCCCGGGTGCACGGGACGGACACGGTCGCCGCGATCCGGGCGATGCGCGACGGGAAGGCCCGCGTGTTCATGGGGCTCGGCGGCAACTTCGCCCGGGCGACGCCCGACAGCGGAGTGACGGAGGCGGCGATGCGCTCGCTCGCCCTCACCGTGCACGTCTCGACCAAGCTCAACCGCTCGCACGTGGTCACCGGCCGGCGCGCGCTGATCCTGCCCACCCTCGGCCGCACCGACTCCGACGTGCAGCGCTCGGGCGAGCAGCGGGTCACGGTCGAGGACTCGATGAGCGCCGTGCACGCCTCCCGGGGCCGCCTGCGCCCGCCGAGCCCGGGCCTGCGCTCGGAGGTGGCGATCCTCACGGGGATCGCGGAGCGGCTGCTCGAGGGCCGCGAGAACGTCCCGCGGGTCGACTGGGCGGGACTGCGCGACGACTACCGCCGCATCCGCTCGCACATCGCCAACGTCGTCCCCGGCTTCGACGGGTTCGAGGCCCGGATCGACGTGCCCGGCGGCTTCGTCCTCCCGCACCCGCCGCGCGACTCGCGCCGCTTCGACACGCCCTCCGGCCTGGCCCGCTTCACCGCGAATCCGCTCGAGTACCCGCGGGTTCCGGAGGGCAGGCTGCTGCTGCAGACGCTGCGCTCGCACGACCAGTTCAACACCACGATCTACGGCAAGGACGACCGCTACCGCGGGATCCACGACGGCCGCCGGGTGGTGTTCGTCCACGCCGACGACGTCGCCGAGCTGGGCTTCGCGGACGGCGCGATGGTCGACCTGGTCTCGGAGTGGCCCGACGGCGTCGAGCGGCGGGCGGAGGCGTTCCGCGTCGTGGCGTACGACACGCCCCGCGGCTGCGCGGCCGCCTACTACCCCGAGACGAACGTCCTCGTGCCGCTGGACTCGACCGCGAAGATCAGCAACACGCCGACCTCGAAGTCGGTCGTGATCCGCCTCGAACCGGCGGCGTAGGCCTCACCAGGGCAGCGGCAGCAGGCGCACGGAGTCGCCCGCTGCCGCTCCCGGTGCGGGGACGACGGCCACGGCCTCCGAAGCGGCGAGACCGGTGAGCATGTGCGAGCGGATGCCGGCGGAGGCCCGCCAGCCGTCCTCGCCGGAGGAGACGGGCACGAGCACCGTGGTCCCCGCGCGCCCGAGCGGCTCGGCGAGGACACCCCGGCCGAGGGGCCGGGCAGCGGCGCCCGACGCCGCGTCGAGGGCCGGCGGCAGGAAGGAGAGCGCCGCGAGGAGTGCGGCGAGCGGATTGCCCGGCAGAGCGATCACCAGCGTCCCGCCCGGCAGCAGCGCAGCCATGGTCGGGTGGCCGGGGCGCATGCCGACTCCGTCGACGAGGACGCGCGCGCCCACCGCATCGAGGGCGCGACGGACCGCGTCCACCCGGGAGCGCCCGGTCCCGCCCGTCGAGAGGAGGATCGGCGCCGTGCCCGTCAGCAGCGTCCGGGCGATCGCGTCCTCGTCGTCGCCGCGGCGCATGATCTCTCCCACGGCTCCGCCCGAGAGCTCGACCAGCGCGGGCAGCAGCGGCGTGAACGCGTCGCGCACCCGTCCGGCGGGCGGCATCCCCTCGGTGTCGACCTCGTCCCCCGTCAGGAGCAGGTCGACCGCGGCGGGCGAGCGGACATCGAGCGCGTCGATCCCGGCGACCGCGAGCAGGGCGAGGTGCGCGGGAGTGAGGCGGGTCCGGGCATCGACCAGCACGGCTCCGCGGGCGGCCTCGTCGCCCGCGCGCCGGACGTGGCGGCCGGGCGGGAGGGGCGCCCGCGCCGTGAGCAGGTCGTCGCGGACCGCGCCCTGCTCGGACGGCAGCACCGCGTCGCTCCAGTCGGGCACGGCCGCTCCGGTGACGATCGGAGCGGCGGTGCCGTCCTCGAGCGGCCAGGGCCCGGGTCCGCGCACGGCCCAGCCGTCCATGGCCGAGGAGTCGTAGTGGGGGAGCGGCCGGGCGGCGGCGACGGCGCGGTCGAGGACGGCTCCGCGGGCGTCGAGGAGGGGGACGCTCGAGACGCCGGAGCGCGCCACCGCTTCGCCGACGATCCGCCTGGCCTCGTCCCAGTCGGTCGCCTCGTGCCCGTGCGCGCTCATCCCGTCCATTCTCCCGGGGCTCGGGGCGGGCCCTGGGCAGGACCCGCCCCGTCGGTCATCCCAGGTAGCCGTTCGGGTTCAGCACGAACTTCTTCGCGGCGCCCTTGTCGAAGTCGGCGTAGCCGCGGGGAGCGTCGTCCAGGCTGATCGCGGTGGCCTGGACCGCGTCGGCGATGTGGACCCGGTCGTGCAGGATCGCCATCATCAGCTGCCGGTTGTACTTCATGACCGGGCACTGGCCCGTGGTGAAGGACAGCGACTTCGCCCAGCCGAGCCCGAGGCGGATCGACAGCGAGCCCTCCTGGGCCGCCTCGTCGACTCCGCCCGGGTCGCCCGTGACGTAGAGGCCCGGGATGCCGAGGGCGCCGCCCGCCGCGGTGATCGACATCAGCGAGTTCAGCACCGTCGCCGGCGCCTCCTTCCCCGAGTCGGCGCCGTTGCCGTGCGCCTCGAAGCCGACGGCGTCCACTCCGCAGTCGACCTCGGGCACGCCGAGGATCTGCTCGATCTGGCCGGCCGGATCGCCCTTCGAGACGTCGACCGTCTCGCAGCCGAAGGAGCGCGCCTGCGCCAGACGCTCCTCGTTGAGGTCCGCGACGATCACGACGGCCGCTCCGAGCAGCTGCGCTCCGACCGCCGCGGCGAGTCCGACCGGTCCCGCTCCTGCGACGTAGACCGTGGAGCCGACGCCGACTCCGGCGGTCACCGCGCCGTGGAAGCCCGTCGGGAAGATGTCCGAGAGCATCGTCAGATCGAGGATCTTCTCGAGCGCCTGATCGCGGTCCGGGAACACCAGGAGGTTCCAGTCGGCGTAGGGGACCATCACGTACTCGGCCTGCCCGCCGACCCAGCCGCCCATGTCGACGTAGCCGTACGCGCTGCCCGGGCGGTCCGGATTCACGTTGAGGCAGATGCCGGTCTTGCGCTCCTTGCAGTTGCGGCAGCGGCCGCAGGCGATGTTGAACGGCACGGACACGATGTCGCCGACCTTGACGAACTCGACGTCGGGGCCGACCTCCACGACCTCGCCGGTGATCTCGTGGCCGAGCACGAGGTCCGACGGAGCGGTGGTGCGGCCGCGGACCATGTGCTGGTCCGAGCCGCAGATGTTGGTGGAGACGGTGCGGAGGATGGCGCCGTGCGGCAGCTTCCGCCCGATGTTCGCCGGATTGACGCCGGGTCCGTCCTTCAGCTCGAAGGTGGGGTAGTCGATGTCGATGACCTCGACGACTCCGGGGGACTTGTAGGCGACGGCTCTGTTGCCTGACATGCGGGGCTCCTTCAGATGGACGACCGCGGCGCAGTCGGCCGCGGGAGTCCTGCGCCGCTCTCGGTCCGAGCCGCGGCACCGGGACTCGGGGGAACCGTACGGCGTCGACCTGGTGCCGGATCGAGGCCGGTGGAGTAGCGTCTCAGGAGGCGTGCGGACGCTCGTCCACCGCCCGGTGCGAGGCCGTGAGCGCCGCGTCGAGCGCGTCCCGGCCACCCCCGGCCAGGCCCGCCGCGTAGCCCGCGAGGAACGTGGTCAGCGGAGCCGCCGGCCGGACCACTCCGTGCGCCGCGCGACCGGCGAGGGCGAGCAGGGCGTCCGGGTCCACCGGGACCTCGCCGAGGCCGAGCGCGGAGCACAGCTCGGCCCACCAGCCGGCGAGCACCTCCTCCGTGGGGCGGGCGCCGTCGGAGGCGGAGGGGCGGGGGCCGGTCGTGTCGTCCATCCGCTCAGTCTGCGCCGCGCGGGCCCGGCAGGTCGATCCCGTGCCGGTGCGCGTCGGCGGGCGCGTCGACGTCGTCGGTCGTCCCTCCGGGCACCGTCACGAGCCGTGGGGGAAGGTCCCGGAGGAGGGCGCGCACCGAGGCGCCGTCGGGATCGCCGAGCGCGGCGAGCGCCTCGACGAGGGCCGCTCGCCGGTGCACGCCGAGGAGCTGCTGGGCTCGGCCGCTCGCGTCGACGGCCAGGAGGGAGGCCTCGACGGCGTTCGACGCGACCTCGAGCAGCGTGTGCACGGCGGGAGCGGGGGCGACGAGATCGGCGGCGAGCACGACGACCCAGTCCGGAGCGCCCGGGCGGTCGAGCAGGGACAGCGCGGCGGCCAGGCCGGCGACCGGGCCGCCGAACGGCGGATCCTCCTGGACGAGCTCGGCGCCGTCGACGGCCGGTGCGAGCGACGACGGTCCGGCCACGACCCTCCGCTCGGCTCCGCGCACGGCTGCGAGGGCGGTGCCGAGGAGCGTCGACTCGCGGTGCCGGAGGAGCGGCTTGACCGCGCCGCCGAGGCGGGAGGCGCGTCCGCCGGCGAGCACGACCGCGTCGAAGCGGGGGAGCGGAGGCGGCGGGAGCACGGGACCGAGGCTACGCGCGCTCCGGTCTCCGCCGTCCCGGCTCCGGTGTCGGAGGTCGCGGCTACTCTTGTCGGGTGGTAGCAGCCCTGTATCGCCGGTACCGGCCCGAGACGTTCGCCGAGATGATCGGCCAGTCCCAGGTGACGGATCCGCTCATGACGGCGCTCCGCACCAACCGCGTCAACCACGCCTACCTCTTCAGCGGCCCCCGCGGCTGCGGCAAGACCACCTCGGCGCGCATCCTCGCCCGCTGCCTCAACTGCGCGACGGGCCCGACCGACACCCCCTGCGGCGTCTGCGACAGCTGCGTCGAGCTCAGCCGCGAGGGCCAGGGCTCGCTCGACGTGGTCGAGATCGACGCGGCGAGCCACAACGGAGTCGACGACGCGCGCGATCTGCGCGAGCGCGCCATCTTCGCCCCGGCGCGCGACCGCTTCAAGATCTTCATCCTCGACGAGGCGCACATGGTCACACCGCAGGGCTTCAACGCGCTGCTCAAGATCGTGGAGGAGCCGCCGGAGCACGTGAAGTTCATCTTCGCGACCACGGAGCCGGACAAGGTCATCGGCACGATCCGCTCGCGCACGCACCACTACCCGTTCCGGCTCGTCCCGCCGGCGCAGATGCTCGACTACACGCAGGAGCTCTGCGAGCGCGAGGGCGTGCACGTGGCGGCCGGCGTGCTGCCGCTCGTGGTCCGCGCGGGCGGCGGGTCCGTCCGCGACACGCTCTCCCTGCTCGACCAGCTGATGGCCGGCTCCGAGGCCGAGACCGTCGAGTACGAGCGGGCCGTCGCCCTCCTCGGCTACACACACGGCGCCCTGCTCGACGAGGTGGTCGACGCGCTCGCCGAGCACGACTCCGCCGAGGCGTTCGGAGCGGTCGACCGCGTCATCCAGACGGGGCAGGACCCGCGGCGCTTCGTCGAGGACCTGCTCGAGAAGCTCCGCGACCTGATCGTCGTCGCGGCGACCGGGGGAGCGGCCTCGGCCGTCCTCCGCGGCGTCTCGCAGGACGAGCTCGACCGCATGGCCGGCCAGTCGCGCGCGCTCGGCCTGGCCGAGCTCTCGCGCATCGCCGACGTGGTCAACGAGGCCCTCACCGAGATGACCGGTGCGACCTCGCCGCGCCTGCACCTCGAGCTGATGATCGCCCGAACCCTGGTGCACGGCACCGGCGCCGGCATCGCGCCCGTCGCGGCCCAGGAGGAGCGCCCGCGGCACGTGGCCCCTCCGCGCGAGTCCGCGGCGCCCGCCCCGCGGTCGTCCGAGGCGTCGCGCGCGTCCGAGCCGTCCCGTGCGCCCGAGCCCCACCACGCCTCGCACGCCGCCGCTCCCGGCTCGGTGCCCGAGACCATCGCGGCCGCTCCGCGCACCGAGGCGCCGGTGACCGCGTCCGCACCGGTCGCCGCGCCGCCGGTGAAGGCGCCCGAGGAGACGGCGGCCGCGCCGGAGGCGGACGAGTCCGCGTCGGCCGAGTCAGGACGCCCCCGCGCGACGACCGCCGCGGCTGCTCGTCCGGAGCCGGTCGAGCAGGAGCCGTCGGATCGGGCCGCTGCGTCCCCTGAGGCGGCCGCTGCCTCCGCGCCCGCCGCGACCGCGGGCGACGCACCCGCCGACGGCGCGGTCACCCTCCAGCGGATGAAGGACACCTGGCCCGAGATCCTCGAGGTCGTGCAGAAGGCGAAGATGACCGCCTGGCTGGTGGCCTACACCGCCCAGGTGCGCGCCCTCAAGGACGACGTGCTGACCCTCTCGTTCCCGAGCCAGAACGACGTCGAGTCGTTCAAGATGCCGGGAACCGCTGGGCAGCCCGGAGTCAGCGAGTACCTGCGTCAGGCGATCCAGCAGGTCCTCGGCCTGCGGGTGAAGTACATCGCCCGCGTCGAGCCGCGCGCCGCTGCCCCCGAGGCCGAGCGCGCCGCCGTAGAGGCGACCGCCGCGCCCGCTCCGGCTGCGTCGATCCCGGCCGCGACCGGCTCCGACGGCTGGGCCACGGTGGCGATCCCCGCCGATCCGACCCCTGCGGCCGAGGCGGCTGCTCCGTCCGCTCCGGTCGAGGCCCCCGCCGTGGGCGCCGAGCCGGTGCGCGCCGCTCCCGCCGCCGCCGCTGCTGCAGCCGCCCCCGCCGGCGACGAGCCCCCCTTCGACGAGGAGCCGCCGGAGGAGGACATGCCGCCGGTCGAGCCGCCGATGCCCGACTCCTGGGCGACCGTCGCACCTCCCGGCGAGCCCGCCGCCGCGCGGAGTGTGGGGCTGCTC
>NZ_PSWN01000003.1:0-236773 GCF_002932815.1 Rathayibacter sp. AY1B4
GGGTGGAGCGGGTCGCGTCCGCCTACAGCGATCCGCTGGCACGCGGACCGTGCGTTCGGCGGTGCGGGGGCGCGTGGGGAGGGCGGCTCGTCGCCGGCGAGACGGGCGCGGAAGGCTCGGTGCTCGGGCCGAGACGGGCGCGGACCGGCTCTCGAATAGACTGGCCCCTGCCATCAGCGGCGCCCTCGGGGGCCGCACGCAACGAGATTTCCGAGGGAGCACCGTGTCCGGGCATTCCAAGTGGGCCACGACCAAGCACCAGAAGGCGATCAAGGACTCGCGCCGCGCGAAGTCCTTCGCCAAGCTGATCAAGAACATCGAGGTGGCCGCCAAGATCGGCGGCGCCGACCTCTCCGGCAACCCGACGCTCGTCGACGCCGTGCAGAAGGCGAAGAAGACCTCGGTGCCGAACGACAACATCGACCGCGCGATCAAGCGCGGCGCCGGCCTCACCGGCGAGGTCATCGACTACACGACGATCATGTACGAGGCCTACGGCCCCAACGGCATCGCCCTGCTCGTCGAGTGCCTCACCGACAACAAGAACCGCGCCGCGGCGGACGTCCGCACCGCGATGACCCGCAACGGCGGCACCATGGCCGACCCGGGCAGCGTCGCCTACAACTTCGCACGCAAGGGCGTCATCTCCGTGCCCCACGGAGAGAGCGTCACCGAGGACGACGTGCTCGGCGCGGTCCTCGACTTCGGCGTCGACGACGTGCTCGACCACGGCGAGAGCTTCGAGGTCCGCGTCGAGCCGAGCGAGCTCGTCCCGGCCCGCTCGGCCCTGCAGGAGGCGGGCATCGACTACGACTCCGCCGACATCGAGTTCGTCGCCTCCCTCCAGGTCGAGGCCGACGCCGAGACGGCCCGCAAGGTCTTCCGCCTGATCGACGCGCTCGAGGACTCGGACGACGTGCAGAACGTCTACACCAACCTCGACATCACGGCCGAGGTGCGCGCCGAGCTCGAGAACGAGGAGTGACGCGGTGAGCCCGGCCCGATCCCGGAGGGCGGCCTGATGCGCGTCCTCGGGATCGACCCCGGGCTCACCCGCTGCGGCGTCGGCATCGTCGACGTCTCGCGCGACCGCCGCGCGACCCTCGTGCACGTGACGGTCCTCCGGACACCGCCCGATGACGCGCTGGAGCGCCGCCTGCTGGCCCTGGGCGACGGGCTCGAGGCGCTGCTCGACGAGCACCGCCCCGACGCCGTCGCGATCGAGCGGGTCTTCGCGCAGAACAACGTCAGCACCGTGATGGGCATCGCGCAGATCAGCGGCGTCGCCCTCGTCGCGGCGGCCCGGCGCGGGCTCCCGGTCGGGATGCACACGCCGAGCGAGGTGAAGGCCGCCGTCACCGGCTACGGAGCCGCGGACAAGCGCCAGGTCACCGCGATGATCCAGCGCGTCCTCCGGCTCGACGCCCCGCCGCGGCCGGCCGACGCGGCCGACGCTCTCGCCCTGGCCGTCTGCCACGCCTGGCGGGCCCCTCTCGCGCCCTACTCCGGGTCGGCGGGAGCCGGTGCCGACGGAGCGGCGGGCGGCACAGCAGCGCAGCGGGCGTGGCGCGCCGCCGAGGCCGCGAGTCGAACGCCTGTTCGAGCATCTAGACTGACGCGGTGATCTCCTCCCTCCGCGGCACCGTCCTCTCCGCCCGCGGGAGTCTCGCCGTCCTCGACGTCCACGGCGTCGGCTACGCGGTGAACGTGACCCCGCAGCACGCGCTCGAGATGCGCGTCGGCGACGAGACCACGGTCAGCACCGTGCTCGTCGTCCGCGAGGACTCGCTCACCCTCTACGGCTTCCCCGACGAGGAGCAGCTCGAGATCTTCGAGCTGCTGATCGGCGTGACCGGCGTCGGCCCGAAGTCCGCCCTCGGTGTGCTCGGCGCGGTCGAGCCGGACCGGATCGCGCAGGCGGTCGCCGACGAGGACGACGGGGTGTTCCGGAAGGTCAGCGGCATCGGCCCGAAGACGGCCAAGCTGATCATCCTGTCGCTCGCCGGCAAGGTGACCGTCCGTCCGCGCGCCGCCCGCGGCTCCGGTCCCGCCGCCACCGCCGCGCAGAACGTGCTCGCGGCGCTCGTCGGCCTGGGCTGGCCCGAGCGCACCGCGGCCGATGTGGTCGATGAGATCCTGCTCGACGCGCAGGCCTCCGACGCCGCGAACGTGCAGGCGCTGCTCCGGCTCGCCCTCGCCCGCCTCGGTCCGGCGGCCCGCTCGTGAGCGACGAGGTGCTGGGCGCCGAGGTCGCATCGGAGGCCGAGGTCGCCTTCGAGGGCGCCCTGCGGCCCAGGAACCTCAGCGAGTTCGTCGGCCAGCGCAAGGTGCGCGGCCAGCTCGAGCTGCTGCTCAAGGCCGCGGCCATGCAGGGCCGGACCCCGGACCACATCCTGCTGGCGGGCCCGCCCGGTCTCGGCAAGACGACCCTCGCGATGATCGTGGCGGAGGAGAGCTCCTCGCCCCTGCGGCTCTCCAGCGGCCCCGCGATCCAGCACGCGGGCGACCTCGCCGCCGTCCTCTCCTCGCTGCTGCCCGGCGAGATCCTCTTCATCGACGAGATCCACCGCATGGCGCGCTCCGCGGAGGAGATGCTCTACCTCGCGATGGAGGACTTCCGGATCGACATCATGGTCGGCAAGGGGGCGGGAGCGACGTCCGTCCCGCTGGATCTCGCCCCGTTCACGCTCGTCGGCGCCACGACCCGCTCCGGCCTGCTGCCCAATCCGCTCCGCGACCGCTTCGGCTTCACCGCGCACCTCGAGTTCTACGCGGAGGACGAGCTGCGGCAGGTGCTCGCCCGGGCGGCACGGCTGCTCGAGCTCGACATCGACGCGGACGCGATCGCCGAGATCGCCGGCCGCTGCCGAGGCACCCCGCGCATCGCCAACCGCCTGCTCCGGCGGGTGCGGGACTTCGCCCTGGTCCACGGCGGACGGGCCGACGTGACCGCCGTCCGCGCGGCGCTGGAGCTCTACGACGTCGACGCGCTCGGACTCGACCGGCTCGACCGCGCGGTGATGGAGATCGTGCTGACCCGCTTCGACGGCGGGCCGGTCGGCCTGAACACCCTCGCCGTGTCGGTGGGGGAGGAGGCGGAGACGGTCGAGGCCGTCGTCGAGCCGTTCCTCGTGCGGATCGGATTGCTGACCCGGACGCCGCGCGGCCGCGTGGCGACCCCCGCCGCCTACCGCCACTTCGGCATCGACCCCCGGGGGACGGCGGCTCAGCCGCCCCTGTTCCCCGATGATCTATGATTCTCTAGGCCCGACGGGCCGCTCGATCCGCTCCGCCTCGACCTGAGGCCGCGCGGCGGATCGCCCATCCACTCCGGAAGGCCCACCCATGGATCCGACGATCATCCTGCTCGTCCTGCTGCTCGCCGTGATGATCATCTTCATGTTCCGCAACAACAAGAAGCGCCAGCGCGACGCGGAGAGCATGAAGAACAACCTCCAGCCGGGGGTGGAGCTCATGACCGGCTCCGGCCTCTTCGGCACCGTCGTGTCGATCGACGACGAGGCGAACAAGATCGTCATCGAGTCGACCCCCGGCACGCTGCTGACCATCCACCGTCAGGCGATCGCCCGCCTCATCGACCCGAGCGAGAACGCCGTCGCCGTCGACACCGAGGACGAGGCCGACCCGCTGACCGCGACCGGCTCGCCCGAGTTCGGCGAGCGCGACTCCGCGCACCGCGACCCGCTGGTGGACCCGGTCGAGCGCGACCGCCGCCCCGACGCGCAGTAGTCTCCTGGGCGGGCCGGGCGCATCGGCGCCCGCCCGCCCTTCTCCACGCCCGGGCGACCCCGGGCCGATCACCGTCGACCGAAGAGAAAGCTGAGCCCTGGGTGGCCGCATCAACCCCCGTCCGGAAGGCCCGCCGCTCCCTGAGCTGGCTCGGTGTCCTGATCCTCGCTCTCGTCGGACTCAACACGGCGGCCGTCCTCTGGGGCGGCGGCTCCTGGACGCCGAAGCTCGCCCTCGACCTCGAGGGCGGCACTCAGATCGTCCTGCAGCCGCAGCTGAACGACGGCGACACCGTCTCGTCGGAGCAGCTGACCCAGGCCGTCTCGATCATCCGCCAGCGCATCGACGCGTCCGGCGTCTCCGAGGCCGAGATCACGACCCAGGGCTCGAGCAACATCGTCGTCTCGATCCCGGGCACGCCCGACGACGAGACGCTCCAGCGCATCGAGGCCTCGGCGAAGCTCGACTTCCGCCCGGTCCTCGTCGCGAGCCAGGCCACCAACAGCTCGGTCGGCGGCGACGCGACGTCCTCGCCCACGCCGACGCCCGTCGATCCGTCGCTCGCGACGGAGCCGACCGCCTCGCCGACGAACGCGAGCGACCTCGCCTACCTCACGCCGGCGCTCGAGGCCCAGTACACCTCGTTCGACTGCGCGTTCCTCAACGGCCAGGACCCGAACCTCGCCCCGGCCGACCAGCCGCTCATCACCTGCGACGACAGCGGGACGGTGAAGTACGTCCTCGGCCCGGTGGAGATCACCGGCGAGGACATCTCGGACGCCTCGAACGGCCTGATGACGACCTCCTCCGGCGCCAGCACCGGCACCTGGGCCGTCAACCTCTCGTTCGACGACCAGGGCACGCAGGCCTTCGGCGCCACGACCTCGCGGCTCGTGGCGCTGCAGGGTGCGCAGAACCAATTCGCGATCGTCCTCGACGGCCGGGTCATCTCGGCCCCGTCGACGAACGCCGCCATCACCGACGGCAACGCGCAGATCTCGGGCTCCTTCACCCAGGAGTCGTCGAAGACGCTCGCCGACCAGCTCAAGTACGGCGCGCTGCCGATCGGCTTCCAGGTCCAGAGCTCGGACAGCATCTCGGCGACGCTCGGCTCCGCCCAGCTCGCCAGCGGCCTGCTCGCCGGCCTCATCGGCCTGATCCTCGTCATCGTCTACTCCATCGCGCAGTACCGCGTGCTCGGAGCCGTCACGATCGCCTCGCTGCTCGTCGCGGCGATCGTCACCTACCTCGTCGTCACGCTGCTGTCCTGGCGGGAGGGACTGCGCCTCTCGCTCGCAGGAGTCGCGGGTCTCATCGTCGCGATCGGCATCACGGCCGACTCGTTCATCGTGTACTTCGAGCGCATCCGCGACGAGCTCCGCGACGGACGCGGCCTCGAGTCCGCCGTCGAGTCCGGCTGGCGGCGCGCGCTGCGCACGATCTTCGCGTCCGACATGGTGAACCTGCTCGCCGCGGTGGTCCTCTTCCTCCTCGCCGTCGGCAGTGTCCGCGGCTTCGCGCTCACCCTCGGGATCACGACGATCATCGACCTGATCGTGGTGGCGCTGTTCACCCACCCGATCCTGCAGCTGATGGCCACGAGACCGTTCTTCGCCGAGGGGCACAAGGCGTCGGGCCTGGATCCCCGGGCGCTCGGAGCCGTCTACCGCGGCCGTGCCGCCTTCCGTCCGCAGGACCAGGTGGTCGCCGGCAAGCGCGCCTCCGCGTCCCGCGAGGCGGCCAAGCGCCAGACCATCGCCGAGCGGAAGGCCGCCGAGGCGGCCGGCCTGCGCGACTCCAACGACTCGAACGGGAAGGACGCGTGATGGCCAGCTTCTCGCAGTTCGGAAACGACCTCTACACCGGTGCGCGATCGATCGACTTCGTCGGCCGGCGCCGCACGTGGTACCTCGTCTCACTCGCCCTGATCCTGATCACGCTGCTCGGGACGGTCGCCCGCGGCGGCTTCAACTTCGGCATCGAGTTCACCGGCGGCTCGCAGTTCACGGTGTCCTCGCCGTCGAGCCTCGAGCAGGCGACGGCGACGGACGCGGTGACCTCGGTCGCTCCGGAGACCGTGCCGCGCGTGTCCATCGTCGGCGACGACTCCATCCGCGTGCAGACCGGCCAGCTCTCGACCGACGAGTCGACCGCGGTGCGGAACGCCCTGTCGGAGGCCTACGACGTGCCCACCGACCAGGTCGCCTCCTCCTTCATCGGAGCGGCGTGGGGCAACGACGTGACCCAGCAGGCCCTGCGCGGCCTGGTGATCTTCGTGGTCCTCGCGGCCCTGGCCATGTGGGCGTACTTCCGCACCTGGAAGATGTCGCTCGCGGCGATCGTCGCGCTCCTGCACGACCTCGTGATCGTGGCGGGCGTCTACGGCATCACCGGCACCGAGGTGTCGCCGGCGGCGGTGATCGGACTGCTGACGATCCTCGGCTACTCGCTCTACGACACGGTCGTGGTCTTCGACAAGATCCGCGAGAACACCGTGGAGGCGCTCGGCAGCACGACCCGCACCTTCTCCGAGACGGTGAACCTGGCCGAGAACCAGACTCTCGTGCGCTCCATCAACACCTCGATCGTCGCCGCACTCCCAGTGGCCGCGATCCTCGTGATCGGTGCGTTCGTCCTCGGCGCGGGCACGCTCCGCGACATCTCGCTCGCCCTGCTGATCGGCATCATCGTCGGCACGTACTCGACGATCTTCGTCGCGGCGCCGCTGTACGCCCAGCTGCGCAGCCGGGAGCCCGAGATCTCCAAGCACGACAAGCGCGTGGAGTCGGCCCGGGCGAAGGCGACCGCTCCGGCCGCGCCGGCCGTGCAGGGCTGAGCCGTGGCCGACTACGCACAGGTCACGGCGGCCGACGCCGTCGGACTCGTCGAGCGCGACGAGGTCTGGCTGCTCGACGTCCGGGAGCCGCACGAGTGGGCGGCGGGGCATGCTCCGGCCGCCCACCACATCCCGATGGGGGAGATCGGCGCCCGGCAGGACGAGCTCCCGGCCGACACAGCGATCCTGGTGGTCTGCCACTCCGGAGTCCGCTCCGCGATGGTGACGCAGGCCCTCGACGGCGCCGGCTACGAGGTCGCCAACGTCGACGCCGGCATGACCGCCTGGGCCGCGGCGGGCGGCGACGTGGTCGACGGCGAGGGGCGCCCGGGACGCATCGGCTGACGCCGGCGCCGTCCGCCCCGGGCGGAACGGTCATCGGCGCCGTCCGCACGGGCGATAATGGGGCGATGGAGATCCTCGCGTGACGGAAACGACGACGACGTCCTCGACCGCTGCCCTGCGCAGACTGGTCCCGCGGATCTTCTCGCGCGCGCAGCCCTCCGGTGCTGTCGACACCCTCGTCCGCACCGTCCGGATGCACCACCCCAAGAGCGACATCGCGCTCATCGAGCGCGCGTACTCGGTCGCGGAGCGGGCGCACGCGAACCAGAAGCGCCGCAGCGGCGAGCCCTACATCACGCATCCGCTGGCCGTCGCGCAGATCCTCGCCGACCTCGGCATCGGCTCGAAGACGATCGCCGCCGCGCTGCTGCACGACACCGTCGAGGACACCGACTACCAGCTCGACGAGCTCCGCGCGGACTTCGGCGACGAGGTCGCGATGCTCGTCGACGGCGTCACCAAGCTCGACAAGGTCAAGTACGGCGACAGCGCGCAGGCCGAGACCGTGCGCAAGATGATCGTGGCGATGTCGAAGGACATCCGCGTCCTGATCATCAAGCTCGCCGACCGCCTCCACAACGCGCGGACCTGGGGCTTCGTCCCCGCCGAGTCCGCGGCCCGCAAGGCCACCGAGACCCTCGAGATCTACGCGCCGCTGGCGCACCGCCTCGGCATCCAGGCGATCAAGTGGGAGCTCGAGGACCTGTCCTTCGCGGTGCTCTACCCGAAGATCTACAACGAGATCGAGAGCCTGGTGAAGCGGCGGACGCCGCAGCGCGAGGAGTTCGTGCAGAACGTCATCGACCTGATCAGCGAGGACCTGCGGGCCGGGCGGATCCGCGGTCGCGTCGTCGGCCGGCCGAAGCAGTACTACTCGATCTACCAGAAGATGGTCGTCCGCGGTCGCGAGTTCGACGAGATCTACGACCTGGTCGGCATCCGCGTCCTCGTGAACTCGGTGCGCGACTGCTACGCCGTGCTCGGCTCGATCCACGCCCGCTGGACGCCGATGCCGGGCCGGTTCAAGGACTACATCGCCACTCCGAAGTTCAACCTCTACCAGTCGCTCCACACGACGGTCGTCGGGCCGAAGGGCCGCGCGGTCGAGATCCAGATCCGCACCAACGAGATGCACCAGCACGCGGAGTTCGGCATCGCGGCGCACTGGAAGTACAAGGAGCAGATGGCCACCGGCAAGGTGCCCACCTCCGGATCGAACGACACCGACCTCGCCTGGCTCGCGCACCTCTCGGACTGGCAGTCGGAGACCACCGACCCGAACGAGTTCCTCGACTCCCTCCGCTTCGAGATCGGCGCCAAGGAGGTCTACGTCTTCACCCCGAAGGGACGCGTGATCGGCCTGCCGACCGGTGCGACCCCGGTCGACTTCGCCTACGCGGTGCACACCGAGGTCGGGCACCGGACGATGGGCGCCAAGGTCAACGGGCGCCTCGTGCCGCTCGAGTCGGCTCTGACGACGGGCGACGTGGTCGAGGTCTTCACCTCGAAGAACCCCGACTCGGGACCGAGTCAGGACTGGCTCCACTTCGTGCAGAGCCCCCGGGCCCGCAACAAGATCCGGCAGTGGTTCACCAAGGAGCGGCGCGACGAGGCGATCGAGCAGGGCAAGGACTCCATCGCCCGGGCGATGCGGAAGCAGAACCTGCCGCTGCAGAAGCTGATGAGCCAGGACACCTTCACCGAGGTGGCCAGCCAGCTGCGCTACAACGACGTCGAGGCGCTCTACGCGGCCGTCGGCGAGGGCCACGTCTCGACCCAGTCGGTGCTCGAGAAGGTCGTCTCCTCCATCCAGGGCGATCCGGAGTCGGACGAGAACGAGGTCACCCTCCCTCGCTCGCCCCGGCCGCGGAGCCGGAGCAGCGAGTCGGGCGTCCTCGTGAAGGGCGCGCCGGACATCCTCGTGAAGCTCGCGAAGTGCTGCACTCCGGTTCCGGGCGATCAGATCGTCGGATTCGTGACGCGGGGAGCCGGCGTCTCCGTGCACCAGGCGAACTGCCACAACGTGCAGGAGCTGCTGAAGGAACCGGAGCGGATCGTCGACGTCGAGTGGGCGCCGTCCTCCAAGAGCATCTTCCTCGTGCAGATCCAGGTCGAGGCGCTGGACCGCTCGGGCCTGCTGAGCGACGTGACGCGCGTGCTCTCGGAGCACCACGTCAACATCCTCTCGGCGACGGTCTCGACCTCGAGCGACCGGCTGGCGATCAGCCGGTTCGTCTTCGAGATGGGCGACACCACCCACCTGGACCGCGTGCTGAACGCCGTGCGCCGGATCGACGCCGTCTACGACGTCTACCGGGTGAACGCGGGCTGATCCCCGGGCGGCGCCTCGCCGAGCGCCGCCCGCAGCCGTCGTCCGACGATCCTCCGTCCGGCGACGGCGCTGCCCTCCTCCAGCCTCGCGAGGACGGCGTCGAGGCCGGTCCGGGTGCTCCGAGAGAGCGCTCGGAGGATCGCGCCCGCGTCCTCCGTCCGGGCGAGGTCGATCAGCGTGCGAGCAGGCGACGTGACCGGCGCGCCGCCGAGGAGGACGACGTCGTCCTCGTCGAGCAGGACCTCGTGGCAGCGCAGGCGGGGGTTCGACGGCGCCTGTCGGCGCTTCCGCCGGTCGATCGAGGCGCTGTGCACCCGCGGCGGACGGTGCATCGCTCCGTGCACCCACGCGGCGGAGAGACGATCGGCGACGGCGCCGCGGGGGAGCAGCGCGCGCAGGGAGGCGGCCCGCTCGGACGCCCCCAGGGGCAGGTCCGCGACGAGGAAGCCCTCGTCGAGCGCGACCAGCTCGCCGTCGAGGCGGGCGGCGCACAGCTCCGCGAGAGGGAGGTGCCCGGGGAGGAGCACGGAGGGGAGGCGCATCCGGCCATGCTGGCCGATGCGCCTCCCTTCCGGAGCGTCGCGAGCGGATCTGTGGAGGGATCCGCCGGCGCGGGTCTAGCCGATCGCGTCGAGCCAGACCTTGCGGGCGTCGAGCGCCTCCTGAGCCTGGGCGATCGCGTCGCGGTCGCCGCGCGCCTTCGCCTCGTCGAGCTCCTCCTGGAGCTTCTGGATCGCGGCGGTCAGCTGCGAGGCGAGACCCTCGGAGCGGGCCTTGCGTTCCGGGTTGCTGCGGTTCCAGTGCTCCTCGTCGAGCTTGCGGACGTGCGCCTCGACCTTGCGGAGGCGGTCCTCGACGGTGCGCACCTGCTCGCGCGGCACGCGGCCGACGGCGTCCCAGCGCTCCTGGATCGAGAGCAGCACCCGCTTGGCCTTCTCGCGGTCCTGCTCCTGCAGGAGCGGCTCCGCCTCCTCGAGGAGGGCGAGCTTGAGGTCGAGGTTCTCGGTGTACTCGACGCTCTCCTGCGCGACGATCTCGGCCTTGGCGCCGTAGATCGCGTCGCCGGCGGCCTTGAAGCGCGCCCAGAGCGCGTCGTCGAACCGCTTGCCGGCACGGCCGGCGACCCGCCAGCGCTCGAGGAGCGCGCGGTAGTCCGGGATGGCGTCGGCGCCCTGGGGCACCAGCGCCTCGGCCTGGTCGATGAGCGCCTGCTTGGCCTGCTTGGCCTCGCGGTGCGCGGAGTCGAGGTCGGCGAAGAACGCCTTGCGGTTCTGCTCGATCGTGGTGCGCGCACCGCGGAACCGGCGCCACAGCTCGTTCGCGTCGTTCTTGGGAAGGCGAGGGCCCTGCTGCTGGTGGTTCTGCCAGCGGGCGAAGAGGTCGTCGATCGCGGCGCTGGCTTGCTTCCACTGCGTCTTCGCCGGGTCGACCGCCGCCAGGGCCTCGGCCTCGGCGACGATGGCCTCGCGGTAGGCGAGAGCCTCGGAGAGCGCGGCCTTCGACTCGGCCGCCTGCTGCTCGGTCAGATCCTCGACGGAGCCGCTCAGCGCGTCGACCCGGGTCTGCAGCGACTCGAGGTCGCCGACCGCGTTCGCCTGCGCGATGGCCGCGGACAGCGACTGCACCGTGCGGGCGATGTCTCCGGCGGGTGCGCCCCGCTTGGCGCGCTGCTCGAGCAGGGACACCTGCCCGGCGAGCTCCGTGTACTTGCGCTCGTAGTAGGCGAGCGCCTCCTCGGGAGTCGCATCGGGGTACTGGCCGACCTCTCGCTCCCCGTCGCCGACGCGGACGTAGACCGTCCCGTCGTCGCCGACCCGTCCCCACGGCTGCTGGTCACTCATCGCTCGGAGCCTCACCTTGCTGTTCGATGTCGTGCTTCTCGGTGCCCGTCGCGTCGTCGGCCGGTGGGGCTCGACGGCCGGAGGGCCGAAGACCGCGCTCGGCCGCGAACGGGCAGTGACGACAAGCCTATTGCACTCCCCGCGCGGGCGGACCGTGACGACGCCGCGGGTGCGGCTACTGGACGGAGACGGAGGTGATGGACACGGGCTCGGCGGGGGCGCCGTCACCCGATCCGTCGGCCGTGCCCTTCGACACGACGTCTCTGACGAGGGCGTCGAGTCCCGAGGTGACCTGCCCGAGCACGGTGTACCCGCCGGCCGCGTCGGCGGGCAGGGTCGTGTCCTGGTAGACGACGAAGAACTGGCTGCCCTGGCTGTAGCCGTTGCCGCCCTGGCGGGCCATCGCGATGGTCCCGGCCGGGTAGACGCCGTCCTCGGGCGCGTTCTCGACGGGGCCGTAGCTGTAGCCCGGTCCGCCGGTGCCGTCGCCGTCCGGGTCGCCGCACTGGAGGACGTAGAGGCCCTCCGTGGTGAGGCGGTGGCAGGAGACGCCGTCGTAGAAGCCGGACTGCGTCAGCGAGATGAAGGAGGACACCGCCTGCGGGGCGGCGGCGCCGGCGAGCGTGATGCCCAGCGGGTCCTCGCCGATCGTGAGCGTGCCCGTCCAGTCGCGGCCCTCGGCGATGTCGGAGGAGGGGACGTCGCCGGTGTTCGACCCCGTCGCCTCGGGCGTCGGGGTCGCGGAGGAGGAGGAGGTCGGCTCGGCGACCGGGGTGCCGGGGCCGCCGGAGAAGTAGAGGATCTGGGCGACGACCGCGAGCCCGATCACGACGACGGCGGCGATCGCCGCGATCACGTTGTCGCGCACGCGCCGCTTCTGCCTCGAGCGGTGGAGGCTCTGACGGGCCTGGTAGGCCCGGAGCCGGGTGCGCGCCTCGCGGTCGTTCGACTTGCCCTGGGCCACGTGTTCCTCCGACGTCCTCGTCCGCGCGGCTTCGGCGCGGCGGCCCGCGCACGCAGGCCGCGTCGAGCCTACGAGAACCGCCGGAGGCGCGACAAACGCCGCTCCGTCGCGCCGGGCAGTCGGGCCGGGGCTCTGTCGGAGGCCGTCGTTACGCTGGGGGCATGACCATGCAGCAGGCCGGACTCCGCTCCGGGGCGACTCCGCTCGCCGTGCGGATGCGGCCGCGCAGCCTCGAGGAGGTCGCCGGCCAGCGCCACCTCCTGACGCCCGGCTCGCCCTTGGTCGCCCTCGCCGCCGACACGACGGGGGAGCGGGGAGCGGTGTCCGTGATCCTCTGGGGCCCTCCCGGCACGGGCAAGACCACGCTCGCGCAGGCGGTGGCCCACTCCAGCGGCCGCCGCTTCGTCGAGCTCTCCGCCGTCACGGCGGGCGTGAAGGACGTGCGGCAGGTGATGGAGGAGGCACTCTCCACCCGCGACCTCTACGGCACGTCCACCGTGCTCTTCCTCGACGAGATCCACCGCTTCACCAAGGCGCAGCAGGACGCGCTGCTGCCCGGGGTCGAGAACGGGTGGGTCATCCTCATCGCGGCCACGACCGAGAACCCCTCGTTCTCGGTGATCGCGCCGCTGCTCTCGCGCTCGCTCCTGCTGACCCTCGAGCCGCTCAGCGACGACGACCTGGGCGTCCTGGTCGACCGCGCCCTGCACGACGAGCGGGGTCTGCGCGACTCGGTGACGCTGGAGGAGGAGGCCCGGGCGAGCATCGTGCGGCTCGCCTCCGGAGACGCCCGGCGGGCGCTGACCGCGCTCGAGGCCGCCGCCACCTCCGCCCGCTCGGAGGCCCGCGAGGCCGACCGGGTCGCCCGCGCCGCCGCCGCGGAGGACCCGGACGAGGACGAGGACGACGAGGGCGCTCCCGTCGAGGCCGCCGCCGAGGAGCCCGCGCTCCCCGTGATCACGAGCGAGGTCGTCGCGCGCGCCGTCGACCGCGCCCTGCTGCGCTACGACCGCAACGGCGACGAGCACTACGACGTCATCAGCGCCTTCATCAAGTCCATCCGGGGCTCGGACGTCGACGCGGCGCTGCACTACCTGGCCCGGATGATCGAGGCGGGGGAGGATCCGCGGTTCATCGCCCGCCGCATCATCGTCTCCGCGTCCGAGGACATCGGCATGGCCGACCCGCAGGCGCTCGTCGTCGCGATCGCCGCGGCGGACGCCGTGCAGTTCATCGGCATGCCGGAGGGGCGCATCCCGCTCGCCCAGGCGGTCGTGCACCTGGCGACCGCCCCGAAGTCGAACGCGTCCTACTCCGCCATCGACGCGGCCATCGCGGACGTGCGCGCGGGCCGCGCGGGCCGCGTGCCGGCGCACCTGCGCGACGCGCACTACCCCGGCGCCAAGAAGCTCGGCCACGGGAAGGGCTACCGGTACCCGCACGACGCCGACCTCGGCGTCCTCGAGCAGCAGTACCTCCCGGATCCGCTCCAGGGCGCGCGGTACTACCGGCCCACCGAGCACGGCAACGAGCGCGACGTCTCCGCACGCCTGGCGAAGCTCCTTCGCATCATCCGCGGCGACCGGGGCTGACCGCGCCGACCGCGAGCTCGCGCGACCCCACGGGAGGCCGTGGCCTGATAGTCTTGCGAGGTTGCCCACCGCTCTGTAGCCGAGCGGAGCAGCGCATCCCTCTGAATCGCGCAGCCCGCCACTGCGGTCACCCTTCCCCCGCACCCGCGGAGGACACGACCGCGGCGTCCGCCCTCCTCCCGGAGCCGGCGGTCGAGAGCTGCGACCGAACCTCTCAGACCTTGGAAGGACCACTGTGTCGACCACGTCCCGTACCCGCTCGAAGACGCGCCTCTCGCGCGCCCTCGGCATCCCCCTGACCCCGAAGGCCGCCCGCTACCTCGAGAAGCGTCCCTACGCTCCCGGCGAGCACGGCCGCTCGAAGCGCAAGGCCGACTCCGACTACGCGGTCCGCCTGCGTGAGAAGCAGCGTCTGCGCGCCCAGTACGGCATCCGCGAGAAGCAGCTCCGCATCGCCTTCCAGGAGGCGCGCCGCACCCAGGGCCTGACCGGTGAGAACCTGGTCGAGCTCCTCGAGATGCGCCTCGACGCCCTCGTCCTGCGCTCGGGCTTCGCCCGTACCACCGCGCAGGCCCGCCAGTTCGTCACCCACCGCCACATCATGGTGGACGGCAAGACGGTCGACCGCCCCTCCTTCCGCGTGAAGCCGGGCCAGGTCATCCACGTCAAGACCCGCTCCGAGGGCACCGAGCCCTTCCAGGTCGCCGCCGCCGGTGGACACGTCGACGTCCTCCCCAAGACCCCGGGCTACCTCGAGGTCGAGATCGACAAGCTGCAGGCGACGCTCCTGCGCCGCCCGAAGCGCGCCGAGGTCCCCGTGACCTGCGAAGTGCAGCTCGTCGTCGAGTACTACGCGGCCCGCTGAGTCCAGCCCCGCAGAGAAAGGCCCCGGTGTCCGCACCGGGGCTTTTCCCGTTCCCGGGGTCGCGATCCGGAGTGCCCGCCGCGCTCCGAGAGTCCCGCGCTGCGCCCGATCCGGCCGTCGCGCCCGAGCCGAGCGCCCGTCCCCGCGTCCGACCCTCTCGCGGCCCGTCGGTAGGCTGGAGTGCCGCGCTGGGCGGCATCGAACGGAGGTCACCGTGACCGGTGGAGACATCGCAGGGCTCATCGCCGCGGGGGTGTTCGCGATCCTGGTGGCGATCACCGCCGTCCCGCTCTGGAAGCTCGGGCGCGTCTTCGACAGCACGAGCGAGGCCATCAAGCAGGCCAGCGACGGCCTGACGCCGATCCTCGACGAGTCGGCGTCCACCCTCCGCGAGGCCAACCACCAGCTCGCGCGGGTGGACACGATCACCAAGGACGTCGCCGAGGTCACCGGCAACGTCAACGCGCTCGTCGCTCTCACGGCCGCGACCGTCGGCGGTCCGCTCATCAAGCTCGCCGGCTTCACCGCCGGAGTCCGCGCCGTGCTCGTCGCCGGACGGACGGCCGACAAGGCCGGAGCCGCGGTCGGCCGCTCCGCCGCGAAGCGCACGAAGCGCCCGCGCTCGAAGTAGCGCCGCGCCCGCGCCCTAGAATCGAACGGGTCGTCGCGCCGTCGCGCCCGCCCCGCCGCTGTGGAAGGACACCCCGTGAAGAACATCCTCCTGATCGTCATCGGGATCGGCCTCGGATTCGCGGTCGCCCACCAGGTCTCGCGCACCGAGGCGGGCGCCCGGCTCTTCGCCGACATCAACCGCACCGCGAAGGAGCTCGGCGAGGCCGTCTCCGAGGGCTACCACCAGCGCGAGGCCGAACTGAAGGCCGCCATCGGCGAGGGCTGACGCCCCGCCGCCCGACATCCGCGTCGTCACCGACCGAACCGTAACGGAACCCATGCAGACCGCAGACATCCGCAACCGCTGGCTCGACTTCTTCGGGAGCCGCGGCCACACCGTGGTCCCCTCCGCCTCCCTCGTGAGCGAGGACCCGAGCCTCCTCTTCACCGTCGCCGGCATGGTGCCGTTCGTGCCCTACCTCACCGGAGTGGTCCCCGCGCCCTACCCGCGTGCCACCAGCGTGCAGAAGTGCATCCGCACCAACGACATCGAGGAGGTCGGCAAGACGCCTCGTCACGGCACCTTCTTCCAGATGAACGGCAATTTCTCCTTCGGCGACTACTTCAAGGAGGGGGCGATCGGCTACGCCTGGGAGCTGCTCACCGGCGCCGAGAGCGACGGGGGACTGGGCTTCGACGAGAAGGACCTCTGGGTCACCGTCTACAAGGACGACGACGAGGCGATCGCGCTCTGGAAGACGATCGCGGGACTGCCGGACGAGCGCATCCAGCGCCTGGACAAGGACACCAACTACTGGTCGACCGGCCAGCCCGGCCCCGCCGGCCCCTGCTCCGAGATCTTCTTCGACCGCGGCCCCGCCTACGGGATCGACGGCGGCCCGGCGACGGACGACGACCGCTACGTGGAGATCTGGAACCTCGTCTTCATGCAGTACCTCCGGGGCGAGGGCACGAGCAAGGTCGACTTCGACATCCTCGGCGAGCTTCCGCGCAAGAACATCGACACCGGCATGGGCCTCGAGCGCGTCGCCTTCCTCAAGCAGGGCGTCGAGAACATGTACGAGATCGACCAGGTCCGTCCGGTCCTCGACCGCGCCGCCGAGCTCTCGGGCCGCCGCTACGGAGCCGTCCACGAGGACGACGTCCGCATGCGCGTCATCGCCGACCACGTGCGCTCCTCGCTGATGCTGCTGTCGGACGGCGTGACGCCGTCCAACGAGGGGCGCGGCTACATCCTCCGCCGCCTGATGCGCCGCACGGTGCGCGCCATGCGCCTGCTCGGAGTGGACACCGCGACGTTCCCCGAGCTCTTCGCCGCCTCGCGCGACGCGATGGCGTCGGCCTACCCCGAGGTGTCCACGGAGTTCGAGCGCCTCTCGACCAGCGCCTACGGCGAGGAGGAGGCGTTCCTCCGCACCCTCGCGGCCGGCACCGAGATCCTCGACCTCGCGGTCCTGAAGACGAAGAAGGCCGAGTCGCCGACGCTGCCGGGCGACACCGCGTTCCTCCTGCACGACACCTTCGGGTTCCCGATCGACCTCACCCTCGAGATCGCCGAGGAGTCGGGTCTGACGGTCGACCGCGAGGCGTTCGACTCCCTCATGACCGCGCAGCGCACGCGTGCGAAGGCCGACGCGAAGTCGAAGAAGTCGGCGCTGGCCGATCTCTCGGTCTACGCCGACTTCCGCGCCCACGGCGAGACGCTGTTCACCGGCTACGACGTGCTCGACACCGAGACGCGCATCCTCGGCCTCATCGTCGGCGGGCACTCCGTCACGAAGGCGGTCGCGGGCGACATCGCCGAGGTGATCCTCGAGGCGACCAGCCTCTACGCGGAGTCGGGCGGCCAGGAGGCCGACGCCGGCCGCATCGTCGGCTCCGGCTTCGATCTCGAGGTCCTCGACGTGCAGAAGCCCGTCAAGGGGCTCATCAGCCACAAGGTCCAGGTCGCCAGCGGCGAGGTCGGAGTGGGCGACGCCGCCACCTCCGTCGTCGACCGCGACTGGCGCCGGGGCGCCACGCAGGCGCACTCGGGCACGCACCTCATCCACGCCGCGCTGCGCCAGGTGCTCGGCCCGCAGGCGCACCAGTCCGGCTCTTACAACAAGGCGGGCTACCTGCGCCTGGACTTCTCGTGGAACCAGGCCCTCTCGCTCGAGACCCGCAGCGAGATCGAGGAGATCGCCAACACGGCGATCCGGGACAACCTCGAGGTGGTCACGCGCGAGCTCCCGATCGACGAGGCGAAGGCGCTCGGCGCGATGGCCCTCTTCGGCGAGAAGTACGGCGACGTCGTCCGCGTGGTCGACATCGGCGGGCCCTGGTCGCGCGAGCTCTGCGCGGGCACCCACGTCGGGCGCTCGTCCGAGGTCGGCGTGATCAGCCTGGTCAGCGAGTCCTCGGTCGGATCGACCAACCGCCGCGTCGAGTCGCTCGTGGGCCGCGAGGCCTTCCAGGAGCTCGCCGCCGAGCGCGCCCTCGTCAGCACGATCTCGTCCTCGCTGAAGACCCCGCGCGAGCAGCTCCCCGAGCGGATCGGCGAGCTCGTCGCGAGCCTCAAGGCCGCTGAGAAGCGGATCGCCGCGTTCGAGGCCAAGGCCCTCGCCGACCGGGTGCCCGCCCTCGCCGCGACCCGCCGCACCGTGGGCGGCACGACCGTCGTCGCCGAGAGCATCGGCTCCGCCGGATCGACCGACGAGCTGCGCTCCCTCGTGACCTCCGTCCGCGAGCGGCTCGGCCAGGAGCCGGCCGTCGTCGCGCTCGCCGCCGACGTCTCGGGCAAGCCCGCGGTGATCGTCGCCACCAACCAGGCCGCCCGCGACCAGGGCCGCCGCGCGGGTGCGCTCGCCAAGCGCGCCGCCGGGATCCTCGGTGGCGGCGGAGGCGGCAAGGACGACCTCGCCCAGGGCGGCGGCTCCGACGTCTCCGCCATCGGCGCGGCGCTCGAGGCCGTGGTGCAGGAAGCGACCAGCTGAATGGGCCGGTTCGGCGTCCGGCTCGGCATCGATGTGGGCCGTGCCCGCATCGGGGTCGCCCGCTGCGACGCCGACGGCCTGCTCGCGGTGCCCGTCGAGACGGTCGCACGGGCGGGCACTGACGGCGGATCCTCGGACGTCTCCCGGATCGCGCACCTCGCCGCCGAGTACGATGCCCAGGCGATCATCGTCGGACTGCCGTTGTCGCTGTCGGGGGCCGAGACGGCCTCGACGGAGGACGCGCGCGGATTCGCTCGACTGCTCGCCGAGGCGGTGCCCACCGCTCCGGTGCGGCTCGTCGACGAGCGGCTGTCGACGGTCACCGCTCAGAGCGCCCTGCACCGCTCCGGACGCACCACCCGCGGCTCCCGAGCCGTGATCGACCAGGTCGCCGCCGTGGTGATCCTGCAGCACGCCATCGATTCCGAGCGCTCGGCCGGTACCCCGGCCGGGGTCCTGCTCGAACCGAACGAAGGACCTCCTCGTGACCGACGTCCCCCCGAGCCGCCGCGACGCCCGCGCCGCCGAGCAGGCGCAGCCGACTCCGCCCGACCCGACTCCGGAGCAGCAGCCCGCGCCGACTGAGGCGCACGATCCGCTGGGCCGCCTCTTCACCGGGCCCGACGTGCCCGAGCCCCGTGGCCGCGACGACGCGGCCGCGTTCGACCCGGACGCGCGCCCGAAGCGGGGCCGCGCGGCTCCCGCGACGGGCGGCGCGAAGAAGCGCCGCAGCCGCCGCGGGCTCATCGGCGGGCTTCTGGCCTTCGGCGTCTTCGCCGCGCTCGTCGCCATCGCCGTCACGATCTTCCTCGAGCCGGTGCGAGGCCTGTTCGCCGAGCCCGAGCCGACCGACTTCACCGGCACCGGCTCGAGCGAGGTGCTGTTCACGATCCACCAGGGCGACGGCGGCAGCGACATCGCCAACAACCTCGTCTCGGACGGGGTCATCAAGTCGTACGACCCCTTCTACGACCTGCTCCTCGCCCAGAGCCCGGAGCCCGTCTTCCAGCCCGGCGCGTACTCGCTCAAGGCCGAGATGAGCGCCAAGGCCGCACTGTCGGCGCTGCTCGACTCCGAGTCGACGCGCCTCGCGAACACCTTCGTCATCCCCGAGGGGACGGCGCTCAAGGAGGCGCTGCCGCTCATCGCGGACGGCACCGGGGTCGCGCTGACGGACCTCGAGGCGGCCGCCGCCGACTGGGGCTCGTTCGGGCTCCCGGCCGGGGCGACGAGCCTCGAGGGGTTCCTGTTCCCCGCGACCTACGACATCGACCCGTCGACGCCGGCGCACGACATCCTGAAGACGCTGGTCGACCGGATGTACCAGTCGCTCGACCAGGCCGGCGTGCCGGTGGACGACCGCTACCGCGTCGTGGTGTTCGCGTCCCTCGTGCAGCGCGAGGCCCGCGTCGCCGAGGACTTCCCGAAGGTCGCGCGCGTGTTCCAGAACCGCCTCGACCAGGGCTGGCGCCTGCAGTCGGACGCGACCGTGGCGTACGGCACCGGCGCGACCGACCGCGTCTCGACCACGGACGCCGAGCGGAACGACGCCGGCAACGTCTACAACACCTACCAGCGCGACGGCCTGCCGCCCGCGCCGATCTCGAACCCGGGCGACGTGGCGATCGACGCGGTCATGCACCCCGCGGACGGCACCTGGATGTACTTCGTCACGGTGAACCTCGAGACGGGCGAGACGGTCTACTCCACCACCGACGCCGAGCACAACGCGGCCGTCGACCAGTGGCAGGCCTGGATGCGGGACCACCCGGAGTACCAGTGACGGCCGCCGGGTACCGCCTCGCGGTCCTCGGCGCGCCGATCGCGCACTCGAAGTCGCCCGCGCTGCACGCGGCCGCGTACCGGGTGCTCGGACTCGACTGGAGCTACCGCGCCGTCGAGACGACGGAGGCGACCCTCTCCGACGTCGTGTCCGGTGAGCCCTGGCACGGCCTGTCGCTGACCATGCCGCTCAAGCACGCGGTGCGCCCGCTGCTGGCGGAGGAGGACGCGGTCGCCCGGGCCACCGGCGCGGTCAACACCGTGCTGGTCGACCGCTCCGGCCCGGCACCCCGCCTCCGCGGGTTCAACACCGACGTCGCGGGCATCGTGCGCGCCCTCGCCGAGGCGGGCGTCGTCTCGGCGGAGCGCGTCCAGGTGCTCGGCGGGGGAGCGACCGCCGCCTCCGCCCTGGCCGCCGCCGCCGAGCTGGGCGCGGCGCGGGTCGACCTCGTCCTGCGGACGGCGTCGAGGGCCGTCGAGCTCGCTCCGCTCGCGGAGTCGCTCGGCGTCCTGATCTCGGTCCGCTCCTTCGCCGACTGGTCCACCGGAGCGCCACTGGTGATCTCGACGCTCCCCGGCGGGGCGGCGGACGGCCTCGACGTGCCCGACGCGGCGGTCGCGGGCTCGACCCTGTTCGACGTGGCGTACTCCCCGTGGCCGAGCGCGCTCGCCCGGCGCTGGGAGCAGGGCGGCTCCCCGGTCGTCTCCGGGCTCGGGATGCTGCTCCACCAGGCACTCGTGCAGGTGCGGATCTTCGTCGGCGGCGACCCGGTCCTGCCTCTCGATCGCGAGGACGAGGTGCTCGCGGCGATGCGCCGAGCCGTCTCGGCGGGTCCGGCGCACTGACCTCGTGTGCCAGAATCGGAGGATGCTCCGTTGGCTCACGGCCGGGGAATCCCACGGTCCCGAACTCGTCGCCGTCCTCGAAGGACTGCCGGCGGGCGTCCCCGTCTCCCTCGACGACATCCGCGCCGATCTGGCGCGCCGGAAGCTCGGCTACGGCCGCGGAGCCCGGATGAACTTCGAGCAGGACGAGCTGACGATCTCCTCCGGCGTCCGGCACGGAGCGACGATGGGCAGCCCCATCGCCCTGCGCATCGGCAACACGGAGTGGCCGCGCTGGGTCGACGTCATGTCGGCGGAGCCCCGCGACCCCGAGAGCCTGCCCAAGGGCCGCGGCGCCGCGCTCACCCGGCCCCGCCCGGGCCACGCCGACCTCGTCGGGATGCAGAAGTACGGCTTCCCCGAGTCCCGCAACGTGCTCGAGCGCGCCTCCGCCCGCGAGACCGCGGCCCGCGTCGCCCTCGGTGCCGTCGCCCGCCGCTTCCTCGGCGAGCTCGGCGTCTCGCTCGTCAGCCACACCCTCGCCATCGGGCCGGTCCGCGTGCCCGAGGGCTCGCCGCTGCCCGGCCCGGCCGACGTCGCCGCCCTGGACGCGGATCCGCTGCGCTGCCACGATGCCGCGACCAGCGCCCTCATGGTCGCCGAGGTGGACCGCGCCCACGACGACGGCGACACCCTCGGTGGCGTGGTCGAGGTCCTCGCGTACGATCTCCCGCCCGGACTCGGGTCCTACGTGCACTGGGACCGTCGTCTCGACTCCCAGCTCGCGGCGGCCCTGATGGGGATCCAGGCGATCAAGGGCGTCGAGGTCGGCGACGGCTTCCTCACCACCACCCGCCGCGGCTCGGAGGCGCACGACGAGCTCTTCCAGTCCGCCGCCGGCATCTCCCGGTCCAGCGACCGGGCCGGCGGCACCGAGGGCGGGATGAGCACGGGGACCGTGCTGCGGGTCCGCGCCGGCATGAAGCCGATCGCGACCGTGCCGCACGCGCTGCGCACCGTCGACGTCGCCACCGGCGAGGCGGCCGGCGCTCACCACCAGCGCTCCGACGTCTGCGCGGTGCCGGCGTCCGGTGTCGTCGCGGAGGCGATGGTCGCCCTGGTGCTCGCGAACGCCGTGCTCGAGAAGTTCGGCGGCGACAGCGTCACCGAGACCCGCCGCAACCTGCAGGGCTACCTCGCCGCCATCCCCGACGAGCTCCGCACGGCCGCCGCGAGCGACCCGGGTCTCGGGCTCGCCTGATGGCCGCGTCCTCGGCGGCCCGCTGATGGCGGGTCACGATACCGGCGCGGCCCGCGCCCGCCTCGTCCTGATCGGCCCGATGGGCGCCGGCAAGACGACGATCGGCAAGCGGGTCGCGAAGGCGCTGAGCGCCGGGTTCGTCGACTCCGACGCGGAGTTCGTGCGCACCCACGGCCCGATCGCCCCCTACTTCGACGCCCACGGCGAGCCGGCCTTCCGCCGGGAGGAGCGCCGTGTCGTCGAGCGCGCCGTCCGTCGCGACGTGGTGCTGAGCCTCGGCGGGGGAGCGGTGCTCGATCCCGCGACGCGCGCCGACCTCGCGGACGTGCCCGTCGTGCTCCTCACCACCACGGCCGAGGCCGTCCGCGACCGGCTCGGCTCCGGCTCCCGCCCGCTGGTGCGCGGCGGGGTCGGCGACTGGGTCCGCATCTTCGACGAGCGGCGCCCGGTCTACGAGTCCCTCGCGGACACCGTGGTCGACACCTCCCGGCGGCCGATCACCCTGATCGCCGCCGAGATCGCGGAGTGGGTGCGCGCGCAGCGCCCCTCCGCCACCCCTGCACCATCGGACCCGGCGGCCACGAGCCGCCCGAGCGGAAGACAGTCATGAACGACGGCACCACCGCCATCCCCGTCGCCGGAGAGAACGGCTACGACATCCACGTCGGGCGCGGACTCCTCGACGGCCTCGCCGACGCGATCGGCCCCCGGGCCGCGAAGGTGCTCATCGTGCACCCGCCGACCCTCGCGGTCCTCGCCGCCGAGATCCGCGAGAGCCTGCTCGAGCGCTACGAGGTGCTGCTCGCCGAGGTCCCGGACGCCGAGGCCGCGAAGCGCGTGGAGGTGGCGGCCTTCTGCTGGCAGGTGATGGGGCAGTCGGACTTCACCCGCACGGACGTGGTCGTCGGCTTCGGCGGCGGCGCGATCACCGACCTGGCCGGCTTCGTCGCCGCCACCTGGCTCCGCGGGGTCGACCTGGTGCAGGTGCCGACCACCGTGCTCGGGATGGTCGACGCGGCCGTCGGCGGGAAGACCGGCATCAACACGGCCGAGGGCAAGAACCTCGTCGGCGCCTTCCACGCGCCACGGGCGGTCGTCGCCGACCTCGACGTGCTGACCAGCCTCCCGCGCAACGAGATCCTCGCCGGATTCGGCGAGATCGTGAAGTACGGGATGATCGCCGAGCCGCGCATCCTCGACATCATCGAGTCCGACATCGACCTGGCCACCGACCCGACGTCGGAGGAGTTCCGCAGCCTGGTCGAGCTGTCGATCGGGATCAAGGCGCGGGTCGTCGGCGAGGACTTCACCGAGAAGGGCCTGCGCGAGATCCTGAACTACGGGCACACCCTCGGGCACGCGGTCGAGCACGCCGAGCGCTACCAGTGGCGCCACGGCGCGGCCGTCTCGGTCGGGATGATGTTCGCGGCCGAGCTCTCGCGCCTGACCGGCTCGCTCAGCGACGCGGTGGTGGACCGCCAGCGCCGGGTCCTCGAATCGCTGACCCTGCCGACGAGCTACCCGCTCGGACGATGGGAGACGCTCCTCGCCGCGATGCAGCGCGACAAGAAGACCCGCGCGGGGATGCTCCGCTTCGTGGTCCTCGACGACATCGCCCGCCCGAGCATCCTGCAGGGGCCGGAGACGTCGCTGCTGTTCGCGGCGTACCAGGAGATCGGCTCGTAGTTCCGACTCGGCTGAGCCCGGGCGGCGCCGTCAGCCTCCGCCCAGGGCGGCCCTCCGCGCCTGGGCGTACTCGGCCTCGGTGATCGTGCCCGCCGCTCGCAGCGCCTCCAGCTCGGCGAGCCGGTCCGCCAGCGGGCGGGCGGAGCCGGGACCCTCGCGCGCGAAGCGGGCCGCGACCTCGGTCCGCAGGGTCAGCGGATCCACTCCGAGCGAGCGCGCCCGGCGCGGGTTCACGACGATCAGCACCACGACGAGCACGATCACGACGGTGATGACGATCGGCACGGCGAGGAATGCGATCGAGTACCAGGGCGGCACGACGGTGTCGGCGGGAACGGCGTCCCTGTGCTCCTCCTCGGGGTCGGTCCTCCACCGTCTCGCGCTCCCGCGGACCGGTGGGGCGATTCGCACGCGGCGTCCAGACTCCTCTGCCGACGGGGCCGCGTCGACTACACTCGACGGGTCAGCCGGACCGGCCGATATCGCCGCGCCCGCGTACCGGGCTCGCCGGCGCAGACTTCCACCGAAACGGATCCCCCTTCGCATGGCCTCTACCACCGACATCAAGAACGGCACCGTCCTCAGCATCGACGGCCAGCTCTGGAACGTCATCGACTTCCAGCACGTCAAGCCGGGCAAGGGCGGCGCCTTCGTCCGCACCAAGATGAAGAACGTCCTCACGGGCAAGGTCGTCGACAAGACCTTCAACGCGGGAGCCAAGATCGACACGGCCAACGTCGACCGCCGCGACTTCCAGTACCTCTACCGCGACGGCGCGGACTTCGTGTTCATGGACACCAGCGACTACGACCAGATCACCGTCCCCGAGGCGGTCGTCGGCGACGCGGCGAACTTCATGCTCGAGAACCAGAACGTGACCCTCGCCCTGCACGACGGCGACCCGCTCTACATCGACCTCCCCGCCTCGGTCGTCCTCGAGATCACCTACACGGAGCCGGGCCTCCAGGGCGACCGCTCGACCGGCGGCACCAAGCCCGCGACGGTCGAGACCGGCTACCAGATCCAGGTCCCGCTCTTCCTCGAGCAGGGCACGAAGGTCAAGGTCGACACCCGCACGGGCGACTACCTCGGCCGCGTCAGCTGAGCCGGGCCTCCCGTGAGTGCTCGCACGAAGGCGCGCAAGCGCGCCCTCGACATCCTCTACAACGCCGACGTCCGGCAGATCAGCTTCGCCCAGTCGCTGCGCGCCGAGGCCGAGCGAGCGGCGAACGAGCCGGCCCGTGAGGCCTCGTGGCTCTACGCCCGCGAGATCGTCGACGGGGTCATCGACCACGCCGACGAGATCGACGAGCTGATCGCCCGGCTCGCCCAGGGCTGGACACTCTCGCGCATGCCGCTGGTCGACCGCGCGATCCTCCGGATCGGGGTGTGGGAGATCCTGCACAACGACGCGGTGCCCGACGGCGTCGCCATCTCGGAGGCCGTCGAGGCCGCCACGTCGCTGTCGACCGACGACTCGGCGGGCTTCATCAACGGGCTCCTCGCCTCCGTCGCGGAGTCCCGCACGACGGCCTGACCCGCCCCGGAGACCTGCTCGGCCCGCCGGATCCCCGTGATCGGGCGGGCCGAAGTCGTTCCCGGGCTGCCCGTCCGGCGGCCCGCGCGACGGCCCCTATACTCGACACGGCTTTTCCTTTAACAGCCGTCCTGTGAGGCGGGGAAGGAGGTCGGTGTGACGGCACGAATCGTGCTCAACGGCGCTGACATCACGCGAGCGCTCACGCGCATCGCCCACGAGATCCTCGAGTCGAACCGCGGCCCCGAGTCGCTGGTCGTCCTCGGCATCCCGACGCGCGGCGTCGCCCTCGCGAGGCGGATCGCCGAGACGATCGCGCGGATCGAGCCGGACGGTCCCCCCGTCTTCGCCGGCTCCCTCGACGTGACCATGTACCGCGACGACCTCTCCCGGCACCCGGTCCGCACCCCCGCGCGCACCGCCGTCCCCGCGAGCATCGACGGCCGGACCGTGGTCCTCGTCGACGACGTCCTCTTCTCGGGCCGCACCATCCGCGCCGCCCTGGACGCCCTCAGCGACATCGGCCGTCCGCGAGCCGTGCGGCTGGCCGCGCTGGTCGACCGCGGACACCGCGAGCTCCCGATCCGGGCGGACTTCGTCGGCAAGAACCTGCCGAGCAGCCTGAGCGAGCGGATCAACGTCCGGCTCGTCGAGACGGACGGGGAGGACCTGGTCGCGATCGAGTCGCAGGCCACCGGCGAGGAGACGGCTCCGTGAAGCACCTGCTCTCGACCCGCGACCTCGACCGCGCGAGCGCGATCGCCCTCCTCGACATCGCCGAGGACATGGCGGACGTGCAGAACCGCGAGGTCAAGAAGCTGCCGACCCTGCGCGGGAAGACCGTGGTCAACCTCTTCTTCGAGGACTCCACCCGCACGCGGATCTCGTTCGAGGCGGCGGCGAAGCGGCTCTCGGCCGACGTCATCAACTTCAGCGCGAAGGGCTCCAGCGTCTCCAAGGGCGAGAGCCTGAAGGACACCGCGCAGACGCTCGCCGCGATGGGCGCCGACGGCGTGGTCATCCGCCACAGCGCCTCCGGAGCCCCTGCGGTTCTGGCGGCGAGCGGCTGGATCGACGCGTCGATCCTCAACGCCGGCGACGGGACCCACGAGCACCCGACCCAGGCGCTCCTGGACGCGTTCACCATCCGCCGGCGCCTGCACGGCGCCTCCGCGTCCCGCGGCAAGAGCCTCGACGGTGTCGCGGTCACGATCGTGGGCGACGTCCTGCACTCGCGGGTGGCGCGCTCGAACGTCTGGCTGCTGACGGCGCTGGGCGCCGAGGTGACCCTGGTCGCACCGCCGACCCTCGTGCCGGTCGACACGCGCGACTGGCCCGCGACCATCCGCTTCGATCTGGACGAGGCGATCGACACCGGGCTCCCCGACGTCGTGATGCTCCTGCGCATCCAGCTCGAGCGGATGTCGAGCGGGTTCTTCCCCAACGGCCGGGAGTACGCGCGGATCTGGGGCCTCGACGACGAGCGGCTCGCCCGGCTGGGTCCCGATACCATCGTCATGCACCCCGGACCCATGAACAGGGGCGTCGAGATCTCCTCGGCGGCCGCCGATTCGAGCCGCTCCACGGTGCTCGAACAGGTCACGAACGGAGTGTCCGTCCGGATGGCCGCGCTCTACCTGCTGCTGTCCGGCGAACGGGAGGTCCACTGATGAGCACTGCCCAGCCGCTTCAGAGCACGGCGCCGGAGCGGATCCTGATCTCGGGGGCGACGCTCGCCGACGAGTCGACCGCCGACCTGCTGATCGACGGGGGCGTGATCGTCGAGATCGGCGCCGACCTCGACTCGCGCGGGGCCCGCGTGATCGACGCCGACGGCCTGCTGGCGCTGCCCGGCCTGGTCGACCTGCACACGCACCTGCGCGAGCCGGGGTTCGAGCAGAGCGAGACGATCCTCACCGGCACGCGAGCTGCGGCCGCCGGAGGCTTCACCGCCGTCTTCGCGATGGCGAACACCTCGCCGGTGCAGGACACCGCGGGCGTTGTCGAGCAGGTGCAGAGCCTGGGCGAGGACGCCGGCTACGCGACGGTCCGCCCGATCGGCGCGGTGACCGTGGGTCTGGCGGGGGAGTCGCTCGCCGAGCTCGGCGCGATGGCCCGCAGCCGCGCGGCCGTGCGGGTCTTCTCGGACGACGGGAAGTGCGTCTCGGACGCGCTGCTGATGCGCCGCGCTCTCGAGTACGTCAAGGCGTTCGACGGAGTCGTCGCCCAGCACGCGCAGGAGCCGCGGCTCACCGTCGGCGCCCAGATGAACGAGGGCGCCGTCTCCAGCGCCCTCGGCCTGCAGGGCTGGCCCGCCGTGGCCGAGGAGGCGATCATCGCCCGCGACGTGCTCCTCGCCGAGCACGTGGGCTCCCGCCTGCACGTCTGCCACGTCTCGACCGCGGGCTCGGTCGACGTCATCCGCTGGGCGAAGGCCCGGGGGATCGACGTGACCGCCGAGGTCACCCCCCACCACCTGCTCCTCACCGAGCAGGCCGTCGCCGGCCAGGACGGGCCGAGCTACGACGCCCGCTTCAAGGTGAACCCGCCGCTGCGCCGCGACGAGGACGTGCTCGCCCTCCGCGAGGCCCTCGCCGACGGCACCATCGACATCGTCGCCACCGACCACGCGCCGCACCCGGTCGAGGCGAAGGACTGCGAGTGGGACGCCGCGGCGTTCGGCATGGTCGGCCTCGAGAGCGCGCTGAGCGTGGTGCACGCCGCCGTCGTCGAGGACGGGCGGATGAGCTGGTCCGACGTCGCGCGCGTGCTCTCCTCCGCCCCCGCCCGCATCGGCCGGCTCGACGGCTACGACCGCGGCCTCGCCGTCGGGGCCGCCGCGAACGTCGTGCTCTACGACCCGGAGGCGCGACGCCGCTTCTCCGTCGAGGACCTGCGCGGCCGCAGCGACAACTCCCCGTACCTCGGTCGCGAGCTGCCGGGCCGCGTCGTCGCCACCCTCCACCGGGGCTTCCCGACCGTGCTGGACGGCGAGCTCGTCGACGCGGCGGTCGTCGCCGCCTCCGCGAAGGCCTCCCGTGGATAGGGCCGCGATCACGATCGTCATCGCCGCGGTCGTCGTCCTCGTCTTCGTCGGCATGCTGCTCTCCTGGCGCGCGCGGCGCCGCCGCTCGGCCGCCCTCGCGCCGGAGCCCGTGCCCGCGTCCTCGCTGGGCGCCGAGGTCGAGCGCGTCGACCTCCCGTACGTGGCCACGACCCGCTTCGAGCAGCCGCTCGAGCGCGTCGTGCTGCCGGGGCTCGGCTTCCGCGGCAACGCGGTGCTGCGCCTCCACGAGCGCGGCGTCGTGATCGCCCCCGTCGGCGAGCGCGAGACGGTGATCCCGGCCTCCCTCCTGCGCGGAGCGGGCCAGGGCAGCTACGTGATCGACCGCGTCGTCGAGGAGGGCGGCCTGCTCGTGATCTCCTGGTCGCCCCGCGGCGACGAGACCGTCGACAGCTACCTCCGCGTGGCCGAGCCCGCCCTCCGGGCGCACCTGGTCGCCGAGCTGCAGCGCCTCGCCGGCCCCCGTTCCTCCCCCTCCCACCCCGGAGCCGCCGACGGCGGCCCCGACACGACCCAGAAGGGCTCCTAGTCCGTGCCAACGACACGCCTCAGCACCGAACCCACCGCCGTCCTCGTCCTCGAGGACGGACGACGATTCCGGGGACAGGCCTACGGCGCCCGAGGCCGCACCCTGGGCGAGATCGTCTTCGCCACCGGCATGACCGGGTACCAGGAGACGCTGACCGACCCGAGCTACGCCGGCCAGATCGTCGTGCAGACCGCGCCCCACATCGGCAATACCGGGACCAACGACGAGGACATGGAGTCCCGCCGCATCTGGGTCGCCGGCTACGTCGTCCGCGACCCCTCCCGCGTCGTCTCCAACTTCCGCGCGCAGCGCTCCCTCGGCGACGACCTGGAGTCCGACGGCATCGTCGGGATCTCCGGCGTCGACACCCGGGCGATCACCCGCCACATCCGCTCGGCCGGCTCGATGCGCGCCGGCGTGTTCTCCGGCGAGGACCTCGCCCTCCCCGAGGAGGAGCAGCTCGCGCTGGTCCTCGGCGGCCGGCAGATGCAGGGGCTCAACCTCTCCTCCTCGGTCTCGACCGACGAGCAGTACACGGTGCCCGCCCGCGGCGAGCGCGTCGGCTCGGTCGCGGTCATCGACCTGGGGGTGAAGACCTCGACGGTCGACTACCTCGCGGAGCGCGGCTTCGACGTCCACGTGCTGCCCGAGTCGGTGACCGCCGAGCAGGTGCTCGCGCTCGACCCGTCCGCGCTCTTCTTCTCCAACGGCCCCGGCGACCCCGAGGCCTCGGACCGCCACGTCGAGCTGCTGCGCACCACCCTGCGCGCCGACCTGCCGTTCTTCGGCATCTGCTTCGGCAACCAGCTGCTGGGGCGCGCTCTCGGCTTCGGCACCTACAAGCTCCCGTTCGGCCACCGCGGGATCAACCAGCCCGTGCTCGACAAGCTCACCGGCCGCGTGGAGATCACCTCGCAGAACCACGGGTTCGCCGTGGACGCGCCGATCGAGGGCGAGCTGGACTCGCCCGAGGGCTTCGGCCGCGTCGAGGTCAGCCACTACTCCCTCAACGACTCGGTCGTGGAGGGCCTGCGCTGCCTCGACATCCCCGCCTTCTCGGTGCAGTACCACCCGGAGGCGGCGGCCGGCCCGCACGACTCCAACCACCTCTTCGACCGCTTCCGCGAGATGGTCGTGCAGCGCACGGCCGGGCGCGGGGCCTCGGAGCCCACCGACATCCCCACGACCAGCAGCATCGGAGAGCAGAAGTAATGCCGCGCAGGGAAGACATCCAGAGCGTCCTGGTCATCGGCTCCGGCCCGATCGTCATCGGACAGGCCGTCGAGTTCGACTACTCCGGCACCCAGGCCTGCCGCGTGCTGCGCGCCGAGGGGGTGCGCGTGATCCTCGTCAACTCCAACCCGGCGACGATCATGACCGACCCCGACTTCGCCGACGCCACCTACGTGGAGCCGATCACGCCCAAGGCGATCGAGGCGATCATCGCCAAGGAGAAGCCGGACGCGATCCTGCCGACCCTCGGCGGGCAGACGGCCCTGAACGCGGCCATCCAGCTGCACGACCTCGGGATCCTCGAGAAGTACGGCGTCGAGCTCATCGGCGCGAGCTTCGAGGCGATCAACCGCGGTGAGGACCGCCAGATCTTCAAGCAGCTGGTGCTGGACGCGGGCGCCGACGTCGCGAAGTCCTACATCGCGCACACCGTCGACGAGGCGATCGAGTACGCCGAGGACCTGGGCTACCCCCTCGTCATCCGCCCGTCGTTCACCATGGGCGGCCTGGGCTCCGGCTTCGCCTACACCCGCGAGGAGCTGGTGCGGATGGTCGGCGACGGCCTGCACCAGAGCCCCACCACCGAGGTTCTCCTGGAGGAGTCGATCCTCGGCTGGAAGGAGTACGAGCTCGAGCTGATGCGCGACACGGCCGACAACACGGTCGTCGTCTGCTCGATCGAGAACGTCGACCCCGTCGGCGTGCACACGGGCGACTCGATCACCGTCGCACCGGCGCTGACCCTCACCGACCGCGAATACCAGAAGCTGCGCGACATCGGCATCCGGATCATCCGGGACGTGGGCGTGGACACCGGCGGCTGCAACATCCAGTTCGCGATCGACCCGGCGGACGGCCGGATCATCGTCATCGAGATGAACCCACGCGTCTCCCGCTCCTCCGCCCTCGCCTCCAAGGCGACCGGCTTCCCGATCGCCAAGATCGCCGCGAAGCTCGCCATCGGCTACCGCCTGGACGAGATCCCGAACGACATCACCAAGGTGACGCCGGCGAGCTTCGAGCCGACGCTGGACTACGTGGTCGTGAAGGTCCCGCGGTTCGCGTTCGAGAAGTTCCCGGCCGCCGACAAGACGCTGACCACGACCATGAAGTCGGTGGGCGAGGCGATGGCGATCGGCCGCAACTACGCGCAGGCGCTGCAGAAGGCGCTCCGCTCGCTCGAGAAGCGCGGCTCGTCGTTCCACTGGGGCGCGCAGGAGCGCTCGGTCGAGGAGCTGCTCGAGATCGCGAGGACCCCGACCGACGGCCGCATCGTCACCGTGCAGCAGGCGCTGCGCCTGGGAGCCACGGTCGAGCAGGCGTTCGAGTCCACGAAGATCGACCCCTGGTTCCTCGACCAGATCGTGCTGATCAACGAGATCGCCGACCTGGTGCGCGAGCACGACGGCCTCGACGCCGGACTCCTCCGCCTCGCGAAGGACCACGGCTTCTCGGACGCGCAGATCGCCGAGCTCCGCGGGCTCGACGAGGCGGAGGTCCGCCGCACCCGCTACGCGCTGGACGTGCGCCCGGTCTACAAGACCGTCGACACCTGCGCGGGCGAGTTCCCGGCGCTCACGCCGTACCACTACTCCTCGTACGACGAGGAGACGGAGGTCGTCGCCGCCGACCGCCGCAAGGTCGTCATCCTGGGCTCCGGCCCCAACCGCATCGGCCAGGGGGTCGAGTTCGACTACTCCTGCGTGCACGCCTCGTTCGCGCTCTCGGACGCGGGCTTCGAGACGATCATGATCAACTGCAACCCCGAGACGGTCTCGACCGACTACGACACCTCGGACCGCCTCTACTTCGAGCCGCTGACTCTCGAGGACGTGCTCGAGGTCATCCACGCGGAGTCGCAGTCCGGCGAGCTCGTCGGCGTCGTCGTGCAGCTGGGCGGCCAGACGGCGCTCGGGCTCGCCGCGGGCCTCGAGGCGGCCGGCGTGCCCATCCTCGGCACCACCCCCGCGAACATCGACCTCGCGGAGGAGCGCGGCGCGTTCTCGCGGATCCTCGACGAGGCGGGGCTTCTCGCTCCGCGCAACGGCACCGCGACCGACCTCGACGGCGCCCGCGAGGTCGCGGTGGAGATCGGCTACCCGGTCCTCGTCCGTCCGTCCTTCGTCCTCGGCGGGCGCGGCATGGAGATCGTCTACGGCACGCCCCAGCTCGAGGACTACTTCGAGCGGATGGCCGGCGAGGGGATCATCGACGAGGCGCACCCGCTGCTGGTGGACCGCTTCCTCGACGACGCGATCGAGATCGACGTCGACGCGCTCTTCGACGGCGAGCAGCTCTACATCGGCGGCGTGATGGAGCACATCGAGGAGGCCGGCATCCACTCCGGCGACTCGGCGTGCACGCTCCCGCCGGTGACGCTCGGCCGCCGGCAGATCGACCAGGTGCGGGAGGCGACCCTCGCGATCGCGCAGGGCGTCGGCGTCCGGGGACTGCTGAACGTCCAGTTCGCGATCGGCCAGGGCGTGCTCTACGTGCTCGAGGCGAACCCCCGGGCCTCGCGCACCGTGCCGTTCGTGTCGAAGGCGCTGGGCATCCCGCTCGCGAAGGCCGCGTCGCGCCTGATGGTGGGCGAGACCATCGCCGCGCTGAAGGCCGAGGGCCTGCTGCCCGAGCGCGACGGCTCCGACGTCCCGATGGACTCTCCCATCGCGGTGAAGGAGGCGGTCCTGCCGTTCAAGCGCTTCCGCACCAAGGAGGGCCAGATCGTCGACTCGCTGCTCGGGCCCGAGATGCGCTCCACCGGCGAGGTCATGGGGATCGACCGCGACTTCCCGCGCGCCTTCGCGAAGAGCCAGGACGCCGCGTACGGCGGCATGCCGGCGAGCGGGACCGTCTTCATCTCGGTCGCCGACCGCGACAAGCGCTCGATCGTCCTGCCCGCGCTGCGCCTGCGCCAGCTCGGCTTCGACATCCTCGCGACCGAGGGCACGGCCGAGGTGCTGAACCGCAACGGGATCCAGGCCCGCGTGGTCCGCAAGTACAGCGAGACCGCCGAGGGCGACGCGCCCTCCATCGTCGAGCTGATCGCCCGCGACGAGGTCGACGTGGTGATCAACACGCCCAGCGGAGGAGCGACCCGCGCCGACGGCTACGAGATCCGCGCCGCCGCGGTCGCCGCGGACAAGCCGCTGTTCACCACGATCGCCCAGCTCGCGGCCGCGGTCGCCTCGCTCGACGCGGCGAACGAGCCCTTCGAGGTGACGAGCCTGCAGGACTACGCCCTGCGCCGCGCGGAGCGCACCGCGTGAGCGGCGGCGCGGCGGGCACCGCCTCCTTCGGCTCGCGCCTCGAGGCGGCGTTCGCCGCGCACGGCCGGCTCTGCGTGGGGATCGACCCGCACGCGTACCTGCTCGACGCGTGGGGCCTCGCCGACGACGCGGCCGGGCTCGAGAGCTTCGGACGCACGGTCGTCGAGGCGGCGGCCGGCCGTGCGGGCGTGGTGAAGCCGCAGATCGCGTTCTTCGAGCGGCACGGCTCGGCGGGCTACGCCGCGCTCGAGCGCGTGCTCGCCGACGCGCGCGAGGCCGGACTGCTGGTGATCGCCGACGTCAAGCGCGGCGACATCGGCACGAGCGTCACCGCCTACGCCGAGGCGTGGCTCCGGCCGGGCTCGCCGCTCGAGGCGGACGCCATGACCGCCGCGGCCTACCAGGGGCTGGGCTCCCTCGAGGGGATGCTGACCCTCGCGGAGGAGGCGGGCAAGGGCGTGTTCGTCCTCGCAGCCACCTCCAACCCCGAGGCCCGCCCCGTGCAGCGCGCCCTCGTGCAGGACGGCGGCCGGGCGGGATCCACCGTGGCACGCGCGGTCGTGGCGGACGTGGCATCCTGGAACGACGCTCACGCTCGCGCGTCGATCGGCTCGATCGGCGTGGTGCTCGGCGCCACGGTCGCCCTGGGCGACTTCGGCATCGGCATCGACGAACCTCTGCTCCCCGCACTCCCGGTGCTCGCGCCCGGCTTCGGCCACCAGGGCGCGGCCGTCGCGGACGCGCAGCGGCTGTTCGGCGCGCTGAGCGCCGCCACCATCGTCAGCGAGTCGCGGAGCGTGCTCGGCGCCGGCCCCTCGGGGATCGCGGCCGAGATCACCCGCCGCGCGACCGACATCCAGGAGACCCTTGTCCGCTGAAACCGTCAGCCCCGATCCCGGCGCCTCCTCGCGCCCGGAGGCCGTGCGCCGTCCCTCGCCGCCCGAGGTCGACCGGCGCGCCGCCTCCGAGGCCGCGATCGCGGCGCGCCGTGCCCGCGCCGCCGTCAAGAAGGCCGTCGCCGCCGGACGCCGCCCCGCGACCGCCGTGCTCGCGGCGGCCCAGGCCGAGCCGCTCGGAGTCGAGGGGCGGATGCGCGTCAGCGAGCTGCTCCGCGCCGTGCCCGCACTCGGCGTGGTGAAGACGCCCCGGGTGATGGACCAGCTGCGGATCGCCGAGTCGAAGCGCCTCGGCGGGCTCGGCCGGCGCCAGGTCGAGGGCCTGTCGTCGTTCCTGGAGGAGCGGGAGTCGCGGCAGCGCCGCCCCGGCCGCAACCGCCTGCTCGTCCTCGCCGGTCCGACCGCGGTCGGCAAGGGCACCGTGTCGACCTACATCCGCGAGAACTACCCGGACGTGCTGCTCTCGGTCTCGGCCACCACCCGGGCCCCGCGTCCGGGCGAGGTGGACGGCGTCAGCTACTACTTCGTCGACGACGCCGAGTTCGACCGGATGGTCGCGGCGGGGGAGTTCCTCGAGTACGCCGTCGTCCACAACGCTCACCGCTACGGCACGCCCCGCGGCCCCATCGACGCCGCGCTGGAGCAGGGCCGGCAGGTGATGCTCGAGATCGACATCCAGGGTGCCCGCCAGGTTCGCGAGCGGATGCCGGACGCGCGGCTGGTCTTCCTCCTGCCGCCGAGCTGGGACGAGCTGGTCCGCCGCCTGGTCGGCCGCGGCACCGAGAGCGCGGAGGAGCAGGAGCGCCGTCTGGCCACCGCGAAGGTGGAGCTGGCCGCGCAGGACGAGTTCGATTTCGCCGTCGTCAACAGCACCGTGCCCGAAGCGGCCCGCGAGGTCGTAGAATTGATGTCGCCTCGTGCCGACGGCGCGCCCGCTGACCCGGGCCGCTGACACCGGGCCACCGACCACCTCCGGGCCGACGCCCCGGGTCCCACAGGGCACACGCCCCTCGGAGCCCGCACGCCGTGTTGCTCCGGAGCCGCAGATCGGCGCTGATGCGCCTGCAAGGAGACACCCATGGCCAACAACCTCGGCATCATCGACCCGCCCATCGACGAGCTCCTCTCGAAGGTCGACTCCAAGTACGCGCTGGTGATCTTCGCCTCCAAGCGCGCCCGCCAGATCAACGACTACTACGCCGACCTCCACGAGGGCAGCCTGTTCGACAACGTCGGCCCGCTGGTCGACTCCACCATCGACGACAAGCCCCTCTCGGTCGCACTGCACGAGATCAACGAGGACAAGCTCGTCGCCAAGCCCCTCGCCGAGTAGTCCCCTCCGGGTGGGCTCCTCTCTCGAGGCCGGCCGACGGCTCAACGTCGTCGTCGGCATCACCGGCGGCATCGCCGCGTACAAGGCCGTCGGAGTCGTCCGCGCGCTGGTCCTCGCGGAGCACGACGTGCACGTCGTCGCGACCGAGGCCGCGCTGCGCTTCGTCGGCAAGCCCACCCTCGAGGCCATCTCGCGGAACCCGGTGCACACCGAGCTCTACGAGGGCGTCGCCGAGGTCCGGCACGTGGCCATCGGCCAGGCCGCCGACCTCATCGTGATCGCGCCCGCGACGGCGCACACGCTCGCCAAGCTCGCCGCCGGCCTCGCCGACGACCTGCTCGGCAACACGGTGCTCGCGAGCACCGCCCCGCTCGTGGTCGCCCCCGCGATGCACACCGAGATGTGGGCGAACGCCGCCACCGTCGCGAACACGGCGGTGCTCCGCTCCCGCGGCGTGCACGTCGTCGGCCCCGCGGTCGGCCGCCTCACCGGCGCCGACTCGGGCCCCGGCCGCATGGAGGAGCCCGAGACGATCGTGGCGGAGGCCCTCGCCGTCCACGCCCGCTCCGCCTCCGCCCGCCGCGACCTCGCGGGCGTGCGCGTCCTCGTGACCGCCGGCGGCACCCGCGAGCCCCTCGACCCGGTGCGCTTCGTCGGCAACCGCTCCAGCGGCAGGCAGGGCGTCGCGCTCGCGCTGGCCGCTGCGGCCCGGGGCGCGGAGGTCACCCTCCTCGCCGCGAACCTCGACGTGCCGGCGCCGGAGGGCGTCACGGTCCTCCCGGTGGGCACCGCGCTCGAGCTGCGCGAGGCCGCCCTCGCCGCGGCCCCCGGCGCGGACGTCGTGATCATGGCCGCGGCCGTCGCCGACTACCGGCCCGCCGCGGTCGCCGACGCGAAGATCAAGAAGGAGCAGCAGGGCGACCGTCTCGTCCTCGAGCTCGTCAAGAACCCGGACGTCCTCGCCGAGATCTCCGCCTCCCGGCGGGAGGGGCAGATCGTCGTCGGCTTCGCCGCGGAGACCGAGCCGGACCGGGACGCGATGCTCGCCCTCGGCCGCGCCAAGATCGCCCGCAAGGGCTGCGACCTGCTCGTCCTCAACAGGGTGGGCTGGGCCGAGGGTTTCCAGAGCGACAGCAACGCCGTCGTGGTGCTCGATCGGGCCGGCGATATAGTTGGCGAGGCCTCGGGCAGCAAGGCGGAGGTGGCCGATCGCGTCCTCGACGCGGTCGTGCGCTAGCCTCGCCGGTCCGCCCGCCCAGGCGCCGATCGCCTGCCGCCCGGCATCGCGCTCGCCAGGCCACTCCCGGTACGAACGACCCCGGTCCGCACGAGCCGGGACGAGAAGAGAAGCATGACCTCCGGTCCCCTCCGCCTGTTCACCTCCGAGTCCGTCACCGAGGGCCACCCGGACAAGATCTGCGACCAGATCTCGGACCGCATCCTCGACGCCCTGCTCCGCGAGGACCCGCACAGCCGGGTCGCCGTCGAGACGCTGGTCACGACGGGGCTCGTGCACGTCGCGGGCGAGGTCTCCACGAGCGGCTACGTCGAGATCCCCAAGATCGTGCGCGACACGATCGTCGAGATCGGCTACGACTCCTCGGAGAAGGGCTTCGACGGCCGCTCCTGCGGCGTCTCGGTCTCGATCGGCCAGCAGTCGCCCGAGATCGCGGCCGGCGTCGACACGGCGCTCGAGGTCCGCTCCTCCGAGGCGGGCGAGGACGCCTTCGACCGCCAGGGCGCGGGCGACCAGGGCCTGATGTTCGGCTTCGCGACCGACGAGACCCCCGAGTACATGCCGCTGCCGAGCTGGCTCTCGCACCGCCTCGCCGAGCGCCTGGCCGCCGTCCGCAAGTCGGGCGAGCTCGACTACCTCCGACCCGACGGCAAGACCCAGGTCACCATCGGCTACGACGGCACGACGCCGTCCACCATCGACACCGTCGTCCTGTCCACCCAGCACGCCGAGCACGTCAGCACCGAGACGATCCACGCGGACATCGCGGCGCACGTCATCCGCCCCGTCCTCGAGACGGTCGACCTCGACTCCTCCGCCGTGCGCCTGCTGATCAACCCGACGGGCCGCTTCGAGATCGGCGGCCCTCAGGGCGACGCCGGGCTCACCGGCCGCAAGATCATCGTCGACACCTACGGCGGAGCGTCCCGCCACGGCGGCGGCGCGTTCTCGGGCAAGGACCCGTCGAAGGTCGACCGCTCGGCCGCCTACGCCATGCGGTGGGTCGCCAAGAACGCGGTCGCCGCGGGGCTCGCCTCGCGGCTGGAGGTGCAGGTCGCCTACGCCATCGGCAAGGCGGCCCCGGTCGGCCTCTACGTCGAGACCTTCGGCACCGGCACCGTCTCCGACGAGACGATCACCGAGGCGATCCGCTCGGTCTTCGACCTGCGCCCGGCCGCGATCATCCACGCACTCGACCTGCTCCGCCCGATCTACGCGCAGACCGCGGCCTACGGCCACTTCGGCCGGGAGCTGCCCGACTTCACCTGGGAGCGCCTCGACCGGGTCGACGACCTGCGCTCCGCCGCGGGCCTCTCGTAGCGGGCGCGGCGGCGATGGCGACGAGCGGAGCCGTCGCGCGCGTGCTCCTGGACTCGCCCCTCCCGCAGCTCGACCGGCTCCTGGACTACGCGGTGCCGGAGGCGCTGCGCGGCGAGGTGGTCCCCGGCGTGCGCGTGCGGGTGCCGTTGCGGACCGGAGGCCGGATCGCCGACGCGTTCGTCGTCGAGACGGGGGAGGGGACCGAGCACGCCGGAGCGCTCAGCGGCATCGAGGAGCTGGTCTCGCCGCTCGTCGTGCTGACCCCGGAGGTCTGGGCCCTCGCCCGCCGGGTGGCCGACCGCGCCTCCGGAGGCGCGAGCGACGTGCTGCGCCTGGCCGTGCCGCGCCGCCACGTCCGCGTCGAGAAGGCGCGACTCGCCGCGGGTCCCGCTCCTGCGGCGCCCGCGGTCGAGGCGGGCGGCGTGACGGGCTACCCCGACGCCTCCTTCGCGGGACTCGCCGAGGGGGCCCGGCTGGCGGTCGGCGCCGTGCCCGCTCCGGTGAGGCTCGACTCGGGCGCGTGGGTCGGCGGCTGGGCCGTCACGCTCGCCGAGCTCGCCCGGGACACGCTCGCCGCGGGCCGCGACGCGATCCTGGCCGTCCCCGACTACCGCGACCAGGAGCAGCTGGAGCTGGCCCTCGCCGCCCTCGTCCCCGCGGAGGCGGTGGTGCGCCTCGATGCGCGGCAGAAGGGTGCCGAGCGCTACTCCGCCTTCGTCCGCTGCCTCGATCCCGGGCCGCGGGTCGTCGTCGGCAACCGCTCCGTCCTCTACGCGCCCTCCTCCGCCCTCGGCCTGATCGGGCTCTGGGACGACGGCGATCCGCTCTTCGCCGAGCCGCTCGCGCCCTACGCGCACGCCCGCGACGTCGCCCTGGTGCGGCAGGAGCAGAGCGGCGCCGGCCTCGTCCTGCTCGGCAACACGCGCACGGTCGAGGTCGAGCGGCTCGTCGAGATCGGCTTCGCGACCGAGGTGGAGCCGCGGCCGAGCCGCCGCCCGCACGTCGTGCCGACCGCGCAGCAGTGGGCGGCCGACGAGCACGACGCGGCAGCGCGCATCCCCTCCTCCGCCTGGCGGGAGGCGCGGAAAGCCCTCGACTCCGGTCCCGTGCTCGTCCAGGTCGCGCGCCCCGGCTACGCGCCGGTGGTCGCCTGCGCCCGCTGCCGGACCGTCGCACGCTGCAACCGCTGCCAGGGTCCGCTCGGCGTGCACTCCGAGGGCGGGCGGCCGAGCTGCGGCTGGTGCGGCCTGATCGCGGCCGACTGGACCTGCTCCGTCTGCGAGGCGACGGCTCTGCGCCTCGTCTCCCTCGGCGCGGGCCGCACCGCGGAGGAGCTCGGACGCGCCTTCCCGGGTGCCAAGGTGATCGTCGCCGACGGGCAGCGCCCCGTGCTCACCCTCCCCGACGAGCCCGCGCTCGTCGTGGCCACGCGCGGGGCGGAGCCGCGGGCCGACGGCGGCTACCACGCCGTCCTGCTGCTGGACGGCGAGCGGATGCTGGCCCGCGAGAGCCTGCGGGTCGCCGACGATGCGCTCCGCACCTGGTCGAACGCCGCGGCGCTGGCCCGCCCGGGCGCGCCGGTCCTCCTGGTCGGGGTCGGCGGCCGGCTCGCGACCGCCCTGGCGACCTGGCGGCAGGCCGAGTACCTCCGGGCCGAGCTCCAGGAGCGGCGCGCTCTGCGCTTCCCGCCCGCGGTGCGCCTGGCCACGGTGAGCGGCGACGCGCACGCGGTGGAGGAGGCGCTCGACGCGCTCGACGAGGACGACCGGCACGAGGTCCTCGGTCCTGTCGGGCTCGAGGACGGCTCCGTCCGGGCGATCGTCCGGTTCGACTACGCTCGCGGTGCGGATGTGGCCGCGCGCCTCCGCTCCGCCGTGATCCGCAACGCCACGCGCCGTCGTCGCCCGCCGACCACGCCCGGCCGCTTCCGGCCGGCCCCCCGGCTCCGGGTCCGTCTCGACGACCCCGACATCCTCTGACTCCCCAGGAGACCCCCGTGCGCCTCGTCTTCGCCGGCACGCCCGCCGCCGCCGTTCCGACCCTCCGCGACCTCGCCGCCTCCGCGCACGAGGTCGTCGCCGTGGTCACCCGGGAGGACGCCCCGGTGGGACGCAAGCGCGTGCTCACCCCCTCGCCGGTCGCCGTCGCGGCCGAGGAGCTGGGGATCCCGGTGATCCGGGCGAACCGCCTCGACGAGGACGTGACGGACCGCATCGCGGGGCTCGCCCCCGACCTCGGCGTGATCGTGGCCTACGGCGGCTTCGTCCGGCAGCGCCTGCTGGCGGTGCCGCGCCTGGGCTGGATCAACCTGCACTTCTCCCTGCTGCCGCGCTGGCGCGGGGCGGCTCCCGTCCAGCGGGCGCTGATGGCGGGCGACACGCGGATCGGCGCGAGCGTCTTCCAGCTGGTCGCCGAGCTCGACGCCGGTGACGTGTACGCCGAGCTCGCCGTCGACGCGGGGGAGCGCACCGCGGGCGAGCTGCTGACGGAGCTGGCCGGGAGCGGCGCCGGCCTCACCCTCGGCGTGGTCGACGCGCTGGAGGAGGGCACGGCCGTCGCGACTCCGCAGGCCGGAGAGGCGACCCCCGCTCCCAAGCTCGACGCCGCGGACGCCCGGATCGACTGGAGCCTCCCGACCGCGCGGGTCCTCGCGCTCGTGCGCGGAACGACTCCCGAGCCCGGAGCCTCGACCGCGGTGGGCGACGCGCGCCTCAAGGTGCTCGCGGTCCGCGCGGCCGAGGGGGACCTCGCTCCCGGCGTCGTCCGCCTCGACGCGGGGCGCGCCCTCGTCGGCACCGCGGACGGAGCGGTCGAGCTGGTCACCGTCCAGCCCGCCGGCAGGACCCCGATGGCCGGCGCCGCCTGGGCCCGCGGCCTGCGCGAGAGCACGGTGCTCGCATGAGCGCCCGTCGCGAGGCCGCTCCCGCCCGCCGGGTCGCCTACGACGTCCTGCTCGCGGTGAGCGGGTCGGACGCCTACGCCAACCTGGTCCTGCCCGCGCGGATCAGCGCCGCCGGCCTCTCGCCCGCCGACGCGGGACTGGCCACCGAGCTCTGCTACGGCACTCTGCGGATGTCCGGCTACTACGACCGCGTGATCGCCCTCGCGGCCGGCCGGTCCGTCGAGAGCATCGATGCGCCCGTGCTCGACGCGCTGCGCCTGGGCGTGCACCAGCTGCTCGCGACCCGCGTGGCCCCGCACGCCGCGGTGAACGAGAGCGTCGCGCTCGTCGCGGCCGGCTCCTCGCGGGGAGCAGTGGCCTTCGCCAACGCCGTGCTGCGCGCGGTCTCGCGCTCGAGCGCCGGCGAGTGGCGCGAGCGGGTCTCCGCGGCCGCGGTCTCCGGGGACGACCGGATCGCCGCGCTGAGCTCCCACCCCGTGTGGATCGTGCGCGCCCTGCGACGGGCGCTGGCGGCGGAGGGGGCGGCCGACGAGCTCGACGCGCTGCTCGCCGCCGACAACGCGGCTCCGCGCGTGAACCTGGTGGCTCTGCCGGGCCTGGCGTCTCCCGGCGAGATCGCCGACGCCGAACCCGACCGGTTCTCGCCGGTCGGCATGACCAGCACCGGCGGCGACCCGGAGGCGTTCCCCGCGGTGCACGAGGGCCGCGTGCGCGTGCAGGACGAGGGCTCCCAGCTCGCCGCTCTGGCGCTCTCCCGGGCACGGCCGGTCCGCCCGGGCGAGCGCTGGCTCGACCTGTGCGCGGGACCGGGCGGCAAGGCGGCGCTGCTCGCGGCGGAGGCGCGCGCAGGAGGGGCGGCGCTGCTCGCCAACGAGGTGGTCCCGGGCCGCGCGGGCCTGGTGCGGCAGGCGCTGGCCGCCGTCGACCCTTCGGTCGAGGTGCGCACCGGCGACGGGCGCGACCTGGGCGACGAGCAGCCGGGATCGTTCGACCGCATCCTCCTCGACGCGCCGTGCACCGGTCTCGGTGCGCTGCGGCGGCGGCCCGAGGCGCGCTGGCGCAAGTCCGCGGCCGACGTGGAGCCGTTGGCCGCCCTCCAGGGCGAGCTGCTCGACTCCGCGGTCCGGGCTCTCGCTCCCGACGGGCTGCTGGCCTACGTGACCTGCTCGCCGCACCTCGGCGAGACCCGGCGCGTGCTCGCCCTCGCGCAGGAGCGGCACGAGCTCGAGCTCGTCGACACGCCGGCCGTGCTGCGCGCGGTGACGGCGGACCCGCTCCCGCTGCCGGACGGCCCCCTCCACGTGCAGCTCTGGCCGCACCGGCACGGCACCGACGCCATGTTCGTCCAGCTCCTCCGCCGCCGGCCCCTCGAGGCGGCGTCCGGAGACGCCTGAACCCTCCGGAGCGGGAGCGTGCTCGGCCGGGCGGACGCGGAGGACGCTCCGATCTAGGCTGGACGCATGCCCGCACGGATCAACCCCAGCATCCTCTCCGCCGACTTCGTGAACTTCGAGGCCGAGCTGCAGCGCATCGCCGGAGCCGACCTGGTGCACGTCGACGTGATGGACAACCACTTCGTGCCGAACCTCACGTTCGGGCTGACCATGGTCCAGCGCCTCCAGGACGTCTCGCCCCGGCCGCTCGACCTGCACCTGATGATCGACGACCCCGACCGGTGGGCCCCCGACTACGCCGAGACCGGCGCCTACTCCGTGACCTTCCACGCCGAGGCCGCGCGCGACGCCGTGGCACTCGCGCGGCGCCTGCGCGAGATCGGCTCTCGGGCGGGGATCGCGCTCAAGCCGGGCACGATGGTGGACGACTACCTCGACCTCCTGCCCGAGTTCGACCAGGTCCTCGTGATGACGGTCGAGCCCGGCTTCGGGGGCCAGTCCTTCATGGAGGAGACGATGCCCAAGCTGCGCACCCTCCGGAACGTGGTGGACCGCACCGGGCTCGACGTCTGGCTCCAGGTCGACGGCGGGATCGCTCCCGGCACGATCGAGATCGCAGCGGAGGCGGGAGCCGACACCTTCGTCGCGGGCTCCGCGGTCTTCGGCGCGGACGACCCGGAGGCCGCGATCGCGTCGCTGCGCGAGACGGCGACCGCTCACCTGCACCGGCACTGAGGCGGCCCGCGCCCGGCCGCCGTATAGACTTCCCCGGTGAAAACTTTCGACGACCTCTTCGCTGAGCTGGGCGAGAAGGCCGCCGCCCGTCCCGAGGGTTCGGGCACCGTCCGCGAGCTCGACGCCGGCGTGCACTTCATCGGCAAGAAGATCGTCGAGGAGGCCGCCGAGGTGTGGATGGCCGCCGAGTACGAGGGCGACGAGCGGACCGCCGAGGAGATCTCGCAGCTGCTCTACCACCTGCAGGTGCTCATGCTCGCCAAGGGACTGACGACGGCCGACGTCTACCGGCATCTGTGAGCCCCGCCCCGCTCGCCGGGGTGCGCCTCCGCTCCGCGCCGTCGCGCCCGCACGCTCCCCGAGGAGCCGTGCCGCCCCCTGAACAGCCGTCGAGTCATGAAGGACGTCCCGTGACCACCACCCCCGCCCCGGCGCTCCTGCGCGTCGCCGTCCCCAACAAGGGCTCCCTCTCGGAGACCGCCGGTCAGATGCTCGCGGAGGCCGGCTACACCGGCCGTCGCGACCCGAAGGAGCTGCACGTCGTCGACGAGCGCAACGGGGTCGAGTTCTTCTACCTGCGCCCGCGCGACATCGCCACCTACGTCGGCTCCGGCGCTCTCGACGTCGGGGTCACCGGCCGCGACCTCCTGATCGACTCCGGCTCCGAGGCGCGCGAGATCGCGAGCCTCGGCTTCGCGAACTCCACCTTCCGCTTCGCCGGGCCCGCCGGCCGCTACGACGAGCTCGCGCAGATCGACGGCCTCCGCGTGGCGACCAGCTACCCGGGCCTCGTGGGCCGCTTCCTCCGGGAGCACGGCGTCGAGGTGACGCTGATCCGCCTCGACGGCGCGGTCGAGTCCGCGATCCAGCTCGGCGTCGCCGACGTCATCGCCGATGTCGTCGAGACCGGCACCACGCTCCGCAAGGCCGGCCTCGAGATCTTCGGCCCGGTCATCCTGGACTCGACCGCCGTCCTGGTCTCCGCCGCAGGGGAGCCCGAGGGCATCCCGGTGCTGCTGCGCCGCCTGCAGGGCGTGCTGGTCGCCCGCGAGTACGTGCTGCTCGACTACGACTGCCCCGTCGCGCTCCTGGAGAGCGCCACGGCGATCGCCCCGGGCTTCGAGTCCCCGACGGTCTCGCCGTTGCACGACGCCGAGTGGGTGGCCGTCCGCGTGATGGTGCCGCGCTCGGACATGAACCAGGTGATGGACCGCCTGTACGACCTGGGCGCCCGCGCGATCCTGGTCACCTCGATCCACGCCGCGCGCCTGTAGAGGGGGAGCCGATGAGTCTCGCCGTCCGCGTCATCCCCTGCCTCGACGTCGCCGCCGGCCGCGTCGTGAAGGGCGTCAACTTCCAGAACCTGCGCGATGCGGGCGACCCCGTCGAGCTCGCCCGCCTCTACTTCGAGCAGGGCGCCGACGAGCTGACCTTCCTCGACGTCACCGCCACGGTCGACGACCGCTCGACCACCTACGACGTGGTGCGGGCGACCGCCGAGCAGGTCTTCATCCCGCTCACGGTCGGCGGAGGCGTGCGCAGCGCCGAGGACGTCTCGCGACTGCTCGCGCACGGCGCCGACAAGGTGGGCGTCAACTCCGCCGCGATCGCCCGGCCCGAGCTCCTCGGCGAGATCGCCGACGTCTTCGGCGCGCAGGTGCTCGTGCTCTCGCTCGACGTCAAGCGGAGCGACGCCACGGCGTCCGGCTTCGTCGTCACCACTCACGGCGGACGCCGCGAGACCGAGCTCGACGCCCTGGCCTGGGCGGCCGAGGCCGTCGAGCGCGGCGCCGGGGAGCTGCTGGTCAACTCCATCGACGCCGACGGCACCAAGCAGGGCTTCGACCTCGAGCTGATCGCCGCGATGCGCGAGCTGAGCTCCGTGCCGGTCATCGCCTCCGGAGGCGCCGGCGCCGTCGAGCACTTCGCTCCGGCCGTCGACGCGGGAGCCGACGCCGTGCTCGCCGCCTCCGTCTTCCACAACCGCGAGCTGACGATCGGCGACGTCAAGCGCTCGCTCGCCGCCTCCGGGATCGAGATCCGATGACCCCCGCCGAGCTCGACGCCGTCCTGGACCGCGCCGCCTTCGATCCGACCGGGCTCCTGCCCGCGATCATCCAGCAGCACGACACCCGCGAGGTGCTCATGATGGGCTGGATGGACCGCGAGGCTCTCCGGCGCACCCTCACCGAGGGCCGCGTCACCTTCTGGTCGCGCTCGCGCCAGGAGTACTGGCGCAAGGGCGACACGTCCGGGCACGCGCAGTACGTGCGGGGTGCCGCCCTCGACTGCGACGCCGACACTCTGCTGGTCCAGGTCGAGCAGATCGGCGCAGCCTGCCACACGGGCGAGCACGCCTGCTTCGACGTCGACCCCCTCGTGCCGTTCACCGGCCTCGGCCCGGCGGAGTGAGCATGAGCGGACGGCGGCTGAAGTACACGGCGATCCTCGGGGTCGTGCTCCTCGCCGCGCTCGAGCTGACCTCCTCCACTCAGACCTGGTCCACGCTGACCCTGGCCGCGATCGAGGGGGAGGGCCAGCGGATCGACGTGGCCGGGACCGTCGCCGCGCCCGCGCTCTCCGCCCTGGCGCTCGCGGGCCTCGCCCTCGCCGCGGCCCTCGCCATCGCCGGCCCCGTGTTCCGGATCGTGCTCGGTCTGCTCCAGGCCGTCCTCGGTGCCTCGGTGGTGCTCGCGGCCGCGACAGCACTGGGCGAACCCGTGCGCGCCGGCGCCTCGCTGGTCACGGAGGCGACCGCCATCGCGGGGGAGCAGTCCGTCGCGGCCCTCGTGGCCTCGTCCTCCGCGACGGCCTGGCCCGTCGTCGCCCTGGTCTGCGGCGCGCTCACGGCGCTGCTCGGGATCGGCGTCCTCGCGACCTCGCGCCGCTGGCCGGGAGCGGCGCGGAAGCGCGCCTCCCGCTTCGAGCCCGCCGACGGCTACGGCCACGGCGCGTCGACCGTGCAGACGGACGACGGCGACATCGACCCGGTCGTCTCGTGGGACGAGCTCTCGCGCGGCGACGACCCCACCTCGGGCCGCTGACACCGGCCGGGGTCGTGTCCGGCGGTCCGGCATCCCCGCCTCCTGCGGGCGGCTGCGCAGGCGAGTCCGGGGCCGGGCGCTCAGGCGCCTCACGCTAGACTGCTCTGGTCCCGATGCACCCCCAGGAGGAGACCCATGAGCACCGAGCACGACGACGACAACCACGGCCACTCGCCCGCAGCGTGGACGGCCGTCGTCATCATGCTGGTCGGATTCACGATCGGCACGATCGCGTTCTGGTTCGACGTGCCCCTGGTGGTCTGGCTCTCGGCCGGCCTGGTCGTGGTGGGTCTGCTCGTGGGAATGGGCATGGCCAAGGCGGGCTACGGCGTCAACGGCGCGAAGGCGAACCCGAAGGCGCGCGCCTAGGTGCTCGCCGACCTCACCGCCGGCGCCCTGGCCGACGCGGCCCGGCGCCGCGAGAGCGCCCCGCTCGAAGCCGTCGAGCGCCGCGCGCTCGCCCAGGCGCCCGCCCTCGACGCCCTGGCCGCTCTGGCCCCCGCCGAGCGCGTCAGGATCATCGCCGAGGTGAAGCGCGCCAGCCCGTCGCGCGGAGCCCTCGCCGACATCCCCGTCCCCGCCGAGCTGGCCGGGCAGTACGAGCTCGGGGGAGCGAGCGCGATCAGCGTCCTCACCGAGGAGCGCCGCTTCAAGGGGTCCCTCGCGGACCTCGAGGCGGTCCGCGAGCGCGTGTCGATCCCCGTCCTGCGCAAGGACTTCGTCGCCGAGCCGTACCAGGTCCTCGAGGCCCGCGCGGCCGGAGCCGACCTGGTCCTCCTCATCGTCGCCGCGCTCGAGCAGCCCCTGCTCGCCGCGCTGCACGCCCTCGTGCTCGAGCTGGGGATGACCCCGCTCGTCGAGACGCACTCGGCCGACGAGCTCGAGCGGGCCGCCGACCTCGGCGCGCGGCTCATCGGCGTGAACGCCCGCGACCTCTCCACCTTCCAGCTCGACCGCGACCTCTTCGGCCGCCTCTCCGAGCGCTTCCCCGACGACGCGGTGAAGGTGGCCGAGTCGGCCGTCCTCACCGCCGACGACGTCGCGCACTACCGCGGCTCCGGAGCCGACGTCGTCCTCGTGGGCGAGGCTCTCGTCACCGGCGGCGACCCCGTCTCCACCCTCGCCGGCTTCCTGGCGCACTGACCACTCCGATAGGCGGTACCCCCATGGCACTCCGGGATGAACTCGGCCCCTACTTCGGCGAGTTCGGCGGACGCTACGTCCCCGAGTCCCTCGTCGAGGCCCTCGACGAGCTGAGCGCCGAGTACGAGCGCACGAAGGTCGACCCCGCGTTCGCGGCCGAGCTGATGGAGCTGCACCGCAGCTACACCGGCCGTCCGTCGATCATCACCGAGGTGCCGCGGTTCGCCGAGCACGCCGGCGGAGCGCGGATCATCCTCAAGCGCGAGGACCTCAACCACACCGGCTCGCACAAGATCAACAACGTGCTGGGCCAGGCGCTGCTCACCAAGCGGATCGGCAAGACCCGCGTCATCGCCGAGACGGGAGCGGGCCAGCACGGCGTCGCGACCGCCACGGCCGCCGCCCTGTTCGGCCTCGACTGCGTGGTCTACATGGGCGAGGTCGACACCGAGCGCCAGGCCCTCAACGTCGCCCGCATGCGCCTGCTCGGCGCCGAGGTGATCCCCGTGACGACCGGCTCGCGCACCCTCAAGGACGCGATCAACGACGCGATGCGCGACTGGGTGACGAACGTGGGCACCACGAACTACATCTTCGGCACCGTCGCGGGCCCGCACCCGTTCCCGGCCCTCGTCCGCGACTTCCAGAAGATCATCGGCGAGGAGGCGCGCGAGCAGGTCCTCGAGCTCACCGGCTCGCTGCCCACCGCGGTCACCGCCTGCGTCGGCGGCGGCTCCAACGCGATGGGGATCTTCCACGCCTTCCTCGACGACCCCGAGGTCCGCCTCGTCGGCTTCGAGGCCGGCGGCGACGGGATCGAGACCCCCCGCCACGCGGCGACCATCAGCAAGGGCCGCCCCGGCGTCCTGCACGGCGCCCGCAGCTTCCTCCTCCAGGACGAGGACGGCCAGACCGTCGAGTCGCACTCGATCTCGGCCGGCCTCGACTACCCGGGCATCGGCCCGGAGCACGCATGGCTCTCGAGCATCGGCCGCGCCGACTACCGCGCGGTCACCGACTCGGCCGCGATGGACGCGCTCATGCTGCTCAGCCGCACCGAGGGGATCATCCCGGCGATCGAGTCCGCGCACGCGCTGGCCGGCACGCTGGAGCTCGGGCGCGAGCTCGGCCCCGAGGCCACCATCCTGGTCAACCTCTCGGGCCGCGGCGACAAGGACATGACGACCGCTGCGCACTACTTCGGCCTCATGGACCAGGGCGCGGTGCAGTCGTGAGCGGCCGCGGACCGAGCGTCGCCGAGACCGTCCGGCGCCGGAACGAGGAGGCGGCGGGCGCCCTGATCGGCTACCTCCCCGTCGGGTTCCCCGACCTGCCGACCAGCATCGACGCCGCCGTGGCCATGGCGGAGAACGGCGTCGACGCGATCGAGCTCGGTCTGCCCTACTCCGATCCGGTGATGGACGGACCCGTCATCCAGGAGGCGACCCAGGCCGCCATCGCGGGCGGCTTCCGCCTCCGCCACGGCTTCGAGGCCGTCCGCGAGATCCGGGCGCGCGTCGACGTGCCGGTCCTGGTGATGACCTACTACAACCCCGTCCTGCAGTACGGGGTCGAGCGCTTCGCGACCGATCTGGCCGAGGCCGGCGGGTCCGGCCTCATCACGCCCGACCTGATCCCGGACGAGGGCGCCGAGTGGCTCGCCGTCTCCGAGCGGCTCGGACTCGACCGCGTGTTCCTCGCGGCGCCGTCCTCGACGGACACGCGTCTGCGCCAGGCCGTCGACTCGAGCCGTGGATTCGTCTACGCGGTCTCGACGATGGGCATCACCGGCGCGCGCACCGACGTCGACTCCGCGGCCCGCACCCTGGTCGACCGCCTCCGCGCCGCCGGCTCCGAGAGCGCGTGCGTCGGCCTGGGCATCTCGACCGGCGAGCAGGTCGCCGAGATCCTCGCCTACGCGGACGGCGCCATCGTCGGATCCGCCCTGGTGCGGGCGCTGGCGTCCGGCGGGGTCGACGCGGTCGCCGAGACCTCCCGCGGCCTCGCCGAGGGCACCCGCCTGCGCTCCGCGCGCTGACACCCTCCCGCTACAATCGGGATGCCCACCGGGGCGCGGCCGAGCCGCGCCCGGGGGACCCCCTCCTTCGAAAGGTCGAGTACCGGTGTCCGTACCGCTGAGCATTCCGAGCCCCCCCGACGCGTGGAGTCAGTACGACCTCACGATCGGCACCTTCACGCTCGCGATCCACACCTACGCGCTCTGCATCCTCGCGGGGATCATCGTGGCGACGATCATGACGAACCAGCGCCTCAAGCGCCGCGGCGCGGAGCCGTGGGTCGTGCTCGACATCATCATCTGGGCGGTGCCGCTCGGCATCGTCGGCGCCCGCGCCTACCACGTGCTCACCCATCCCGGCGACTACTTCTACGACGGCGCCGACCCGTGGGAGGTCGTCCGCATCTGGAACGGCGGCAACGCCATCTTCGGCGGGCTGATCGGAGGCGCGGTCGGCGCGTTCATCGGCTGCCGCTGGACAGGAGTGCGGTTCTGGACCTTCGCCGACGCCCTCGCCCCCGGCATGCTCGCCGCGCAGGCGCTCGGGCGCCTGGGCAACTGGTTCAACCACGAGCTCTTCGGCCTGCCCACGACCCTGCCCTGGGGCCTCGAGATCGAGACCACCAACCCGGCCTTCCCCGTCGGCCTCCCGGCGGGCACGCTCTTCCACCCGACCTTCCTCTACGAGATCCTCTGGAACGTCGTCGGCATCGCGGTCATCCTCCTGCTCGAGCGCCGTCTCAAGCTGCAGTGGGGCACCGTCTTCGCCGCCTACCTGATCTGGTACGGGATCGGCCGCGTCTGGTTCGAGTCCATCCGGATCGACCCGAGCGAGTTCTTCTGGGGCATCCGCACCAACGTCTGGGCCGCGCTCATCGCCGTGGTCATCGGCCTGGTCCTCGTGGTGATCCAGAAGCGCGAGCACCCGGGCGCCGAGCCCTCGGCCTACCGGCCGGGTCGCGAGTGGACGCCCGCCCCGGCTGCGGTAGAATTCGAGGACGTCGAGTCCGACTCCGACGACACCACCACCCCTGCTTCCGGCACCGACGCCGAGAAGCCGACGGTCTCCCGCACCTGACGGAGGTCGCGGAGCCTCCGCGACCGCCTCCCGGGTGCCCGACACCTCCACGACCGCCCCATCGCGGCGCAGCCACGAGCGCTGCCGCGGGCGGGTCGTCGTGCAGGCACCGCCGACGGCGCGCGACGCTCGCGCCACGGCAGAACCCTGCGGCCCTCCCGATCGGGGAGCCGCTCCTCCTCCACCACCGCGGGCCAGCGACGTCCCGATCAGCCATCACCCCCGTGAGGACGGTTCCCATGGCCTCCGCCCAGCCCTCGACCCCGGCCCGCGCCGTGCCCTTCCTGGGCATGCCGCCGGCGCAGGGGATGTACGATCCGGCCGCCGAGAAGGACGCGTGCGGTCTCGCGATGGTCGCCACCATGCGCGGCACCGCCGGCCACGACATCATCGACGCCGCGCTGAACGCGCTGCGCAACCTCGAGCACCGCGGCGCCGTCGGCTCCGACGCGGGAACGGGCGACGGCGCGGGGATCATCACGCAGATCCCGGACGAGTTCCTCCGCGCGGTCGCTCCCTTCGAGCTCCCGCCGCTGGGCCAGTACGCGGTGGGCAACGCCTTCCTCCCGGTGGACGTGTTCGAGCGCGAGCGGGTCAAGTCGACGATCGCCGACATCGCCCGCGAGGAGAACCTCGCCGTGGTCGGCTGGCGCTCCGTGCCCGTGCAGCCCGACGAGATCGGCACGCTCGCCCGGGCCGCCATGCCGGCGATCGAGCAGCTGTTCATCCGGAGCGAGCTGACCGACGAGAGCGGCACGCCCCTCTCCTCCGTGCGCCTCGACCGCCTGACCTTCCGCCTGCGCAAGCGCGTCGAGCGCGAGCTCGAGGTCTACTTCATGTCGCTCTCGAGCCGGACGCTCGTCTACAAGGGCATGGTGACGACGCTCCAGCTGGAGCCGTTCTACCCGGACCTGTCCGACGAGCGCTTCGCGTCGAAGCTCGCGCTGGTGCACTCCCGGTACTCCACCAACACCTTCCCGTCGTGGCCGCTCGCTCAGCCGTTCCGGATGATCGCGCACAACGGCGAGATCAACACGGTGCAGGGCAACCGCAACTGGATGCGCGCACGCCAGTCGCAGCTGAAGAGCCGCGAGCTGGGCGACCTGGCCCCGCTGTTCCCGATCGTCTCGCCCGGCCGCAGCGACTCCGCCTCGTTCGACGAGACCGTCGAGCTGCTCAACCTGGCCGGCCGGTCGCTCCCGCACGCGGTCATGATGATGGTGCCGGAGGCCTGGGAGAACCAGGACGGCGCGCTCGACCCGAAGCGCCGCGCGTTCTACGAGTACCACTCGATGCTCATGGAGCCGTGGGACGGCCCGGCCGCGATCGTCTTCACCGACGGCGAGCTCGTCGGCGCCACCCTCGACCGCAACGGGCTCCGCCCCGGCCGCTACGTCGTCACCGACGACGGGCTCGTGGTGCTCGCCAGCGAGATCGGCGTGCTCGACATCGATCCCGCGAAGGTGGTCCGCAAGGGACGCCTGCAGCCCGGCCGCATGTTCCTGGTCGACACCGAGCAGGGCCGCATCGTCGAGGACGAGGAGATCAAGGGGCAGCTCGCCGCCTCCGGTCCGTTCGAGGAGTGGCTCGAGAAGGGCCGCATCAACCTCAAGGACCTCCCCGAGCGCGAGCACATCGTGCACACGCCCGCCTCGGTCAACCGCCGCCAGCGCACCTTCGGCTACACCGAGGAGGAGGTCCGCCTCCTCCTGCTGCCGATGGCGCGCGCCGGTGCGGAGCCGCTCGGAGCGATGGGCTCGGACACCCCCGTGGCCGTCCTGTCCAAGCGCCCCCGCCTGCTCTTCGACTACTTCACGCAGGCCTTCGCGCAGGTGACGAACCCGCCGCTGGACTCGATCCGCGAGGAGGTCGTGACCTCGCTCCGCCTGGGCCTCGGCCCCGAGCGCAACCTGCTGACCGCCGGTGCCGAGCATGCGCGCCAGGTCGTCCTCGACTTCCCGGTCATCGACAACGACGAGCTCGCGAAGATCCAGCACATCGCGCCGCGCCCGCTGAGCCACATCACCACGACGATCCGCGGCCTGTACCGCGTCGACGCGGGACCCCGCGCGATGCAGGACCGCATCGACGAGATGTGCGACGAGGCCGACGAGGCCATCGCCGCGGGAGCGCAGTTCCTGGTGCTCTCGGACCGCGACTCCACCAAGGACCTCGCGCCGATCCCGTCGCTGCTGATGCTCGCCGCCGTGCACCACCACCTCATCCGCACCGAGAACCGGATGCGAGTGGGGCTCGTGGTCGAGGCGGGCGACGTCCGCGAGGTGCACCACGTGGCGACGCTCATCGGCTACGGCGCCTCCGCGGTCAACCCGTACCTGGCGATGGAGACCTGCGAGGACCTCGTCCGCAGCGGCATGCTGTCGGACGTCTCGCCGGAGAAGGCCGTGAAGAACGTGATCAAGGCGCTCGGCAAGGGCGTGCTGAAGATCATGTCCAAGATGGGCATCTCCACCGTGTCGAGCTACGCCGGGGCGCAGACCTTCGAGGCCGTCGGCCTCAGCCAGGCGTTCGTCGACCAGTACTTCACCGGCACCGTCTCGAAGCTCGGCGGCATCGGCATCGACGTCGTCGCCGAGGAGAACGCCGCGCGTCACCGCGCCGCGTACCCCGAGGACGGCGCGATCGTCGCGCATGAGCGCCTGGCGGTCGGCGGCGAGTACCAGTGGCGCCGCGACGGCGCCCCGCACCTGTTCAACCCGGACACGGTGTTCCGCCTGCAGCACTCGACGCGCAACCGCCGCTACGACGTCTTCCGCGAGTACACGAAGATGGTCGACGACCAGGCGAGCTCGCTGATGACCCTCCGCGGCATGTTCAAGCTCGACACCGCGGGGCGCACGCCGATCCCGATCGACGAGGTCGAGCCGGTCGAGGCGATCGTGAAGCGCTTCTCGACGGGCGCGATGAGCTACGGCTCCATCTCGCCGGAGGCGCACGAGACGCTCGCCATCGCGATGAACCGCCTCGGCGCCAAGTCGAACACGGGCGAGGGCGGCGAGGACACCGAGCGGCTGCTCGACCCGGAGCGCCGCTCCGCGATCAAGCAGGTCGCCTCGGGCCGCTTCGGCGTCACGAGCATGTACCTCACCCACGCCGACGACATCCAGATCAAGCTCGCTCAGGGCGCCAAGCCCGGCGAGGGCGGTCAGCTGCCGCCGACGAAGGTGTACCCGTGGATCGCGCGCACCCGGCACGCGACCGCCGGCGTCGGCCTGATCTCGCCGCCGCCGCACCACGACATCTACTCGATCGAGGACCTCAAGCAGCTGATCTTCGACCTCAAGCGGGCGAACCCGTCGGCGCGCATCCACGCGAAGCTGGTCAGCCAGTCGGGCATCGGAGCGGTCGCCGCCGGCACCGCGAAGGCCCTCGCCGACGTGATCCTCGTCTCGGGTCACGACGGCGGCACCGGCGCGAGCCCGGTGAACTCGCTCAAGCACGCGGGCACGCCCTGGGAGCTCGGCCTGGCCGAGACCCAGCAGACGCTGATGCTCAACGGCATGCGCGACCGTGTGGTCGTGCAGGTCGACGGCCAGATGAAGACCGGTCGCGACGTCGTCATCGGCGCGCTGCTCGGAGCCGAGGAGTTCGGCTTCGCGACGGCTCCGCTGATCGTCGAGGGCTGCATCATGATGCGCGTCTGCCACCTCGACACCTGCCCGGTGGGCGTCGCGACGCAGAACCCGGAGCTGCGCCAGCGGTTCTCCGGCAAGCCCGAGTTCGTCGTCAACTTCTTCGAGTTCATCGCCCAGGAGGTGCGCGAGTACCTCGCGCAACTCGGCTTCCGGAGCGTCGACGAGATCGTCGGCCACCGCGAGCTGCTCGACGTCGACCAGGCGATCGAGCACTGGAAGGCGAGCGGGCTCGACCTGACGCCGATCCTCGTCGGACCGGTCTTCACGGCGGAGGAGCCGCGCCGCCACGGCCGCGCGCAGGAGCACGAGCTCGAGCACCACTTCGACAACGAGCTGATCCGCCTCGCGGCGAACGTGCTCGACCACCGCGGCACCGTGCGGATCGAGCGCGAGATCAAGAACACCGAGCGCGCCGTCGGCACCATGCTGGGCCACGAGGTCACCGTCCGATTCGGCGAGAACGGCCTGCCGGCCGACTCCATCGTCGTGTCGCTCCGCGGCTCGGCCGGGCAGTCGCTCGGAGCGTTCCTTCCCGCCGGCATCACGCTGCGGCTCGAGGGCGACTCCAACGACTACGTCGGCAAGGGCCTCTCGGGCGGCCAGATCGTGGTGCGGCCGGACCGCCGCAGCACCTTCGACGCCTCGACGAACGTGATCGCGGGCAATGTGATCGGCTACGGGGCGACCCAGGGCACGATGTTCATCCGCGGGATGGTCGGCGAGCGCTTCCTGGTCCGCAACTCCGGCGCCACCGCGGTGGTCGAGGGAGTGGGCGACCACGCGCTCGAGTACATGACCGGCGGCCTGGCGGTGATCCTCGGCGAGACCGGGCGGAACCTCGGCGCCGGCATGTCGGGCGGCACGGCCTACATCCACGGCCTGCGCAGCGAGCTCGTGAACCGCGACGCGATCGCCTCCGGCGAGCTGACCCTCTCCGAGCTCGGCAGCGCCGACGTGGAGATCCTGCGCGACCTGCTCGAGCGGCACGTCGCGGAGACCGAGTCGACCCTGGCCCAGGGGATGCTCGACGATTTCGACGGAACGGTCTCGCGTTTCGTCAAGGTACTGCCCCGCGACTTCGCCGCGGTGCTCGCGACGCGCGCATCCGCTGTGGAGGAGGGGCTCGACCCCGACGGCGACGTCGTCTGGGGACGGATTCTGGAGGTGACCGGTGGCTGATCCCAAGGGGTTCCTGAAGGTGCAGGACCGGGAGCTGCCCAAGCGGCGTCCCGTGTCCGTCCGCCTGATGGACTGGAAAGAGGTCTACGAGCAGGGCGACTCCGCCGTGCTGCGCCGGCAGGCGGGCCGCTGCATGGACTGCGGCATCCCGTTCTGCCACAAGGGCTGCCCGCTGGGGAACCTGATCCCCGAGTGGAACGACCTGATGTGGCGCGGCGAGGGCCGCCAGGCGATCGAGCGCCTGCACGCGACGAACAACTTCCCGGAGTTCACGGGCCGGCTCTGCCCGGCGCCGTGCGAGTCGTCCTGCGTGCTCGGCATCAATCAGCCCGCCGTCACGATCAAGCAGATCGAGGTCTCGATCATCGATCAGGCCTTCGGCAACGACTGGGTGCAGCCGCACCCGCCGGAGCGCCTGACCGGCAAGACCGTCGCGGTCGTCGGATCCGGCCCGGCGGGGCTCGCCGCCGCTCAGCAGCTCACCCGCGCCGGGCACACCGTCGCGGTCTACGAGCGCGACGACCGCATCGGCGGCCTCCTGCGCTACGGGATCCCGGACTTCAAGATGGAGAAGAAGCACCTCGAGCTCCGCCTGAACCAGATGAAGGCCGAGGGCACCCGGTTCCGCGCGGGCGTCGACATCGGCTCCGACATCACCTGGGACGACCTGCGGGCGCGCTACGACGCGGTCGTGGTCGCCACCGGTGCTCTCGTGCCGCGAGACCTGCCGATCCCGGGTCGCGACCTCGACGGCGTGCACTTCGCCATGGAGTACCTCGTGCAGTCGAACCGCGCGATCGCGGGCGACCGCGTCTTCGAGCAGATCTCGGCCGAGGGCAAGCACGTCGTCGTCCTGGGCGGAGGCGACACCGGAGCGGACTGCATCGGCACCGCCCATCGCCAGAAGGCCGCGTCGGTCACGAACCTGGCGATCGGGCAGCAGCCGCCGTCGCAGCGCCCGGACAGCCAGCCCTGGCCGATGGACCCGACCGTGTTCGAGGTCTCGAGCGCCCACGAGGAGGGCGGGGAGCGGATGTTCCTCGCGTCGACCGTGGAGTTCCTCGCGAACGAGGGCGGCGAGGTCCGCGCGGTGCGCGTGGCCGAGACCGAGTACCTCGACGGGCGCCGCGTCCCCAAGGCGGGCACCGAGCGCGAGATCCCGGCCGACCTGGTCCTGCTCGCCCTCGGCTTCACCGGCCCGGAGGCGGACCACCTCGGCCGCCAGCTCGACGTCCCCTTCACCGAGCGCGGCAACGTCGCGCGCGGCGACGCCTTCGAGACGACCGTCCCCGGCGTCTTCGTGGCCGGCGACGCCGGGCGCGGCCAGTCCCTGATCGTCTGGGCGATCGCCGAGGGCCGCTCCGTCGCGGCCGAGGTCGACCGCTACCTCGAGGGCACGACCCAGCTGCCGGCGCCGGTCGGCCCCGACGACCGGGGCTTCACGCTCTAGTCCCCGGGACGCGATAGTCTCGGCCCGCCAGCAATCAGCTCACCCTCCCCGCTAACGACGCGCCTCCGGGCGCAGAACAACGGAGCACCCCCTCAATGAGACGAGCGAAAATCGTCGCCACCCTCGGCCCGGCAACGTCGTCGTACGAGACCATTCGTGCGATCATCGACGCCGGCGTGGACGTGGCCCGCATGAACCTCAGTCACGGAAGCTACGACGTCCACGAAGGCATCTACCGCATCGTGCGGAAGGCCGCGGACGACGCCGGGCGCGCGGTCGCGATCCTGGTCGACCTGCAGGGTCCGAAGATCCGCCTCGGCAAGTTCGAGGGCGGCCCGTACGCCCTCGCCGAGGGCGACGTCTTCACCATCACCACCGAGGACGTCCTCGGCACGCGCGAGCTCTCGGGCACCACGTTCAAGGGCCTCCCGGACGACGTGAACCCGGGCGACATGCTCCTCATCGACGACGGCAAGGTCGCTGTCCGCGTCACCGCCGTCGAGGGCCCCCGGGTCGTCACCGAGGTCGTCGTCCCCGGCAACGTCTCGAACAACAAGGGCATCAACCTGCCCGGTGTCGCGGTCAACGTCCCCGCCCTCTCCCAGAAGGACGAGGACGACCTCCGCTGGGCGATCCGCCTCGGCGCCGACATCATCGCCCTCTCCTTCGTGCGCAACGCCAGCGACATCGAGCGCGTGCACGAGATCATGGCGGAGGAGGGCCGCAAGGCTCCCGTCATCGCCAAGATCGAGAAGCCGCAGGCGGTCGACAACCTGCAGGAGATCATCGACGTCTTCGACGGCATCATGGTCGCCCGCGGCGACCTCGGCGTCGAGCTTCCCCTCGAGGCGGTGCCGATCGTGCAGAAGCACGCCGTCGAGCTCGCCCGCCGCTGGGCGAAGCCGGTCATCGTCGCGACCCAGATGCTCGAGTCGATGATCGAGAGCCCCCGCCCCACCCGGGCCGAGGCCTCGGACGTCGCGAACGCCATCCTCGACGGCGCGGACGCGGTCATGCTCTCGGGCGAGACCAGCGTCGGAGCCTGGCCCGTCGTCACCGTGCAGACCATGGCCCGCATCGTCGAGTCCACCGAGGAGCACGGCCTGGAGCGCATCCCCCCGCTGGGGAGCAAGCCCCGCACCCAGGGCGGATCCGTCACGCTGGCCGCCGCCGAGGTCGCCGAGTTCGTCGAGGCGAAGTTCCTCTGCGTGTTCACCGAGTCGGGCGACTCGGTCCGCCGCATGACGCGCCTGCGCCACGGCATCCCGATCATCGGCTTCACCCCCGAGCCCGCCGTCCGGCGCCGCATGGCGCTGAACTGGGGCGTTCAGTCCTTCGTCACGCCGCGCGTCAACCACACCGACGCGATGTTCGCGCAGGTGGATGCGGTGCTGCTCCGCGAGGGCCTCGCCCAGGCGGGCGAGACCGTGGTCGTCGTCTCCGGATCGCCCCCCGGGCGTGCCGGCACGACGAACGACATGCGGGTGCACATCGTCGGCTCGTCCAGCTCGGCCGACAGGGCCGAGAACTGGGACCACTGAGTCCAGCACCCCCGGAGGGCCCGGTCGCGCGAGCGGCCGGGCCCTCCGGCGTTCCCCGGCGGCCCGCGTGGAGAAACGCGACTCCGCGGGCGGATACCGTGGACCCATGCGACTCGGCGTGCTCGACATCGGCTCCAACACGGTCCACCTGCTCCTCGTCGACGCGCACCCCGGCGCCCGCCCGGTGCCCTACCGCTCGCACAAGCGGAGCCTCGCTCTCGTGGCGCACCTCGACGAGGCGGGGGAGATCACCGAGCGGGGCCAGCGCGAGCTGATCGCGTTCGTGACCGAGGCCGCCGAGGTCGCCCGCGAGCACCGCGCGGAGGACCTGCTGGCGTTCGCGACCTCGGCGATCCGCGAGGCCGGCAACGGCGCGGCGGTCCTCGACCGGGTCCGCGCCGAGACGGGCGTGCACCTCCAGGAGCTCGGCGGCGAGGCGGAGGCGTCGGCCACCTTCCTCGCCGTGCGCCGCTGGTTCGGCTGGGGCGCGGGCTCGATCCTGGACCTCGACATCGGCGGCGGCTCGTTCGAGCTCTCGATGGGCGTGGACGAGGTGCCCGAGCTCGCCGTGTCGGTCCCGCTCGGAGCGGGGCGGGTGACGCGGGACCTGCTGGTCGGCGATCCCGCCTCGGCCACGAGCGTGAAGGCCGCCCGGCGTCACGCCCGCGAGGTGCTCGCGGAGCCCGTCCGCGGCTTCCTCGCCCTGGGGCGCCCCGACCTGGTCGCAGGCACGTCGAAGACCTTCCGGTCTCTGGCGCGGATCACCGGCGCCGCTCCGAGCGCCGCCGGTCCGCTGGTGCGCCGCGAGCTGCACCTGGTCGACCTCCGGCTGTGGTCCGCCCGCCTCGCCGCGATCAGCGCGGCCGACCGCTCAGCGCTGCCCGGCGTCTCCGCTCTGCGGGCTCCGCAGCTGCTCGCGGGCGCTCTCGTCGCGGAGGCGGCCATGGACGCCCTCGGCATCGAGACGCTGGTGATCTGCCCCTGGGCCACCCGCGAGGGGCTGATCATCCGCCGCTTCGAGCTGCTCGACGCGCAGATCCAGCGCGAGGACGTTCAGCTCAGCGCGATGCTGTAGGACAGCGACCGCCGGCCGCCCGGCTCGAGGACGATCTGGCGCGGCTTGTCGACGATGTCGCCGTCCCAGCCCTCGGGGGTCGGGACGCTCCGCCACGGCTCGAGGCAGACGAACGGGGCCCCGACGGGCTTCCACACGCCGACCACGTCGAAGTCCCCGGTGTCGACGACGATCGCGCGGGCGGCGCCGTCGGCCTCGAGCCGGAGGGTCCGCCGGCGCGGCTCGTCGAAGATCATCACGCCCTCCTCGAAGTGCGCGTCGTCCACTGTCAGGACCCCGTCCTCGAGCGGCGCCGGGTGGCGCGCCTCGAGCAGCAGGTTCTCCGGAGCGCGGCGGTACCCCTCCGGCTCGGGCTGCGCGAAGCGGATGCGGTGCTCGCCGCGGCCCTCGGGCAGCGGCAGCGCGAAGGCCGGGTGGTTCCCGAGCGAGAAGCCCAGCGGAGAGGGACCCCTGTTCTCGACGGTCTGGGTGATCCGGAGCGAGGCGCCGGTCACGGCGTAGGCGATGAGGAGCGTCCAGTCGAAGGGGAACACCGCGCGCGTGGCGTCGTCGCTCCGGAGCCGGAACACCGCCTCGTCCGCCGAGACGCCCGCGAGCTCGAAGACCCGGTCCCGCGCGAAGCCGTGCTGCCCCATCCGGTGGTCCGCGCCGTCGTGATGCAGCGTGTCGCCGGGGAGGCGCCCGATGATCGGGAACAGGACGGGAGCGTGCCGGCGCCACTCCGGGCCGGCCTGCCACAGGTACTCGCGGCCCTCGTCGTCGCGGAGGGACGTCATCTCGGCCCCGGCGGTCGTCAGGGCGAGGCGCAGGCTCTCGCTGCCGAGGGTGAGGACGGTGGGCGCGGGGGAGTCGCTGCTGGTCATCCTTTGATTCTGCCCGTCACGCGGTGCGGGCGGGGGTGTCGGCGGCGCGTGGCAGCATGGGGCGGTGCCTCCCGAGTCGATCCCTTCCTCCTGGCGCGCCCGCGTCGGCGAGCTCAGCGGACCCGCCGAGGCCGAGTCGCCGCCCGTCCTCACTCCGATCGGGCTGCAGTTCGAGCTGCGCCGGCTGGTGCGCCGGGCCGACGATCCCTGGCGGGCGCCGGCGAGCGAGCGCGTCACGGCGAAGACCTACGACGCCGCCGAGCGCCGCGACCACCGTCTGGCCACCCGCCCCGTCGTCCGCGGGCGCGGGGGCGCCTGGAACCGCACCACCCTCACCTGGAAGTCGCTGAACTTCCAGACCCACCGCCTCTCGCTCGACCCCGCTCACCAGCGCTGGTTCGCCGAGTTCGCGGCCCTGCACCGCGCCACGCGCACCGTCCACCTGGGGCAGGACCCCGACTGGATCCACCTCGACGACTACGAGAGCCCGCTGCTCTGGCGGCTGCTCGAGCAGGCGCAGGCCGCCGGGATCCCGCTGCTCGCCCCGGAGAAGGGCGCGGTCCGTCTCGCCGGTCCCGCGCATGTGGCGGTGACGGTCTCGGCCGAGGAGGGAGGCCTGCGGCTGCGGCCCGTCCTGCGGATCGACGGCGCGGAGCACGCGCCCGAGTCAGCGCGTCCGGTCGCCCGGCACGGCGTCTACGCGGTCGAGGGCGGCGATCCGTCCTCGCTCCTGCTCGCGCCCGCGTCCCTGCCCTTCGACGACGAGGAGCTGCGGCTCCTCGACCACCCCGAGGAGACGGAGGTCCCGGCGGAGGACGTGCCCGAGTTCGTCGGCGAGCACCTCCCCGCCCTCCGCGGCCGCGTCGCGGTGCGCGAGGAGGGCGTCGACCTCGTCCTGGACGATCCGGAACCCCCGCGCCTGGTCTGCACGGTCTCGTTCGAGCCGCGGCGCGCCGTCAGGGTGGGCTGGCACTGGCGCCGCTCGCCCGATCGCGCGGGCGAGCTCGACGGCACGGCCGACGCGGCTCTCGAGCGCGCGGTGCTCCGCCGGGTGCGCTCGGTGCTCGGCGAGGCCGGGTCCGCTCTCGTGCCGGAGCCGGGGACGAGCGCGGTCCTGCGCGGGGCCGAGGCGGCGGTGTTCGTGGTGGAGCAGCTCCCGCAGCTGGAGGGGATCGGCGGGGTCCGGCTCGAGCGCGAGGGCGCGGCCCCGGACTACCGCCTGCTGACCGGACCGCTCACGCTCACGATCACCGCGGTCGACACCGAGAGCGCCGACTGGTTCGACCTCGGCGTCGTCGTGACCATCGGCGACGCGACCGTGCCGTTCCTGCCCCTCTTCCGCGCTCTGGCCGCGGGCGGCGACCGCATCCGCCTGGTCGACCACTCCTACCTCTCGCTCGCGCACCCCGGCCTCGACCGGCTCCGGGAGCTGCTGACCCGGGCGGACGAGCTCGAGGAGTGGGAGACGGGACCGCGGCTCGGCCGGCACCAGGCCGGGCTGTGGAACGAGCTGGAGGAGCTCGCCGACGAGAGCGTCCCCTCCGACGCGTGGCGCGCCGTGCTCGACTCCGCGCTGGCCGCCGGGTCGCCGGAGGACGTGGAGCCACCGGAGGGCCTGACCGCCCGGCTGCGTCCGTACCAGCGGGCGGGCTACGCCTGGCTCGTGCACCGCCTCCGTCACGGGCTCGGCGGGATCCTGGCCGACGACATGGGTCTCGGCAAGACCCTGCAGGCGCTGGCCATGATGCTCGACGCGGTCGAGGAGGCGGGCCGCGCCGGGATCCGCCGTGCGCCGTTCCTCGTGGTCGCCCCCACCTCGGTCGTGCCGGGCTGGCGCTCGGAGGCCGAGCGCTTCGCGCCCGCCCTGCGCGTCCACGTCGTCGCGAGCTCGCGGGAGGGCGCGCTCGACGCGATCCCGGCCGACGCGGACGTGGTCCTCACCAGCTACGCGGTCCTGCGCCTCGGCGGCGAGCGCTGGGCGTCGAGGACGTGGTCGGCGCTGATCCTCGACGAGGCCCAGTTCGTCAAGAACCCCGCCTCACAGACGCACCGGGCCGCCCGCGGGGTCGGCGCGCCCGTCACGCTCGCGCTCACCGGCACACCGCTGGAGAACTCGCTCGACGAGCTCTGGGCGGTCCTCGCCCTGGTGGCGCCCGGGCTCCTGCCGCCGCTGCGCCGCTTCCGCGAGGAGTACACCCGGCCGATCCTGCACGCGGAGGCGCCCGTCGGCATCGCCTCGCCCGATCTGTCCGAGGGACGGACCGTCAGCCACACCGAGGGCGCGCGCCGCCGCCTCGAGAGACTGCGCCGACGACTGCGTCCGTTCCTGCTCCGCCGCACCAAGGAGGCGGTGGCGCCGGAGCTCCCCGAGAAGCAGGAGCAGACGATCGAGGTCGCGCTGACCCCCGCCCACCGGGTGCTCTACGACGGCTACCTCCAGCGCGAGCGGCGGAAGCTCCTGGGTCTGGTCGACGACCTCGACCGGCAGCGCTTCACGGTGTTCCGATCGCTCACCCTCCTGCGCCTGCTCGCGCTCGACGCGTCCCTGGTCGACCCGGCCTACCGGCACGTCCCGTCCGCGAAGCTCGACGTGCTCGTCGAGCAGCTCGACGACGTGATCGCGGAAGGCCGTCGGGTCCTCGTCTTCAGCACCTTCACCTCGTACCTGGAGCGGGCGGGGGAGCGGCTGCGCCGGCGCGGCATCCCCTTCGTGCAGCTCGACGGCTCCACGCGGGACCGCGCGGGAGTGATCGAGGAGTTCCGCTCGGGAGCCGCGCCCGTCTTCCTGATCAGCCTGAAGGCGGGCGGCACCGGGCTCACCCTCACCGAGGCCGACCACGTCTTCATCCTCGACCCGTGGTGGAACCCGGCGGCCGAGGCGCAGGCCGTCGACCGCGCGCACCGCATCGGCCAGGAGCGGCGGGTGAACGTGTACCGGCTGGTGGCGACGGACACGATCGAGGAGAAGATCATGCGCCTCCAGGAGCGCAAGGGCCGCCTCAGCACGGCGGTGCTCGACGAGGGCGAGCTCTTCGCCCGGGCGCTGTCGGCCGACGACGTCCGCGAACTGCTGGCCGAGGGACCACGGCCCCACGAAGGGTGACAGAACGGCCAGGCGCGGCCCAGGATACGAGCGCACACTGAGCGGATGAGACGCCGCCGCCCCCGCCCCCGCGCCGACTGGATCGTGGCCCTCGAGAAGGGCGACGACGCCGGGCTCTTCGGACCGGGCAGCGCGGTCTGGGCGGTCAACGGCGGCCTGCCCACGATGATCGCCGGAGTGCGGGCTCTGCTCATGCAGACCCTCCACGCCGGAGCGATGGCCGGTGTGCACGACCACTCCCGCTACCGCGAGGACCCGATGGGCCGCCTCGACAACACGGTCCGCTGGGTCCTGACCACCAGCTTCGGCGACACCGCCGCGGCGAGCGGAGCGGCGCGCTGGGTGACCGGCGTGCACGAGCGGATCGTCGGCTCCTACGAGGACGCCGGCGGGCGTGAGCGCTCCTACTCGGCGCAGGACCCCCGCCTGCTGCTCTGGGTGCACGACGCCTTCACCGACGCGTTCCTCGGCGCCCACGAGATCTGGGGCGGACGGATCCCCGGCGGCCCCGACGCCTACGTGCGCGAGTGGGCCGCCTCCGGCCGGCTGCTCGGAGTGGAGGATCCGCCCGAGAGCGTCTCGGAGCTCCGCGCGCAGCTCGCCGGATTCGCGGGCGAGCTCAAGCCCGACGCACGCGTGCACGAGGCGGTCGGCTTCCTCCGCGACATCCGGCTGCCGGGCGAGGCGGGCGTGGTCTACCCGCTGCTGTTCGCCGGCGCGGTCGCCTCGCTCAGCCCCGAGGTGCGGAGGCTCCTGGGCCTTCGGCGCCCGTGGTGGCCCGCGATCACGGCGAACCGCCTGCTGTTCGTGTTCCTGGGCCGGTATCTCGGCCGGGTCTCGCCGAGCGAGCAGGCCGCGATCGACCGCATCGCCGGCCTCGACCAGGTTCGCACCGGCGCCTGACGCTCTTCCCGTACACCTGTCCGGGAAGTGGTAGACTGACGTCGATGACTCCCGCCCGCCTCGCCTCCGTGCCCGCGGCGGAGTCCCCCTCGGCGCTCGGCTCCGCCGATCCGCGAGCCCGGCGCACCCGCCGCCGCGTGTTCGACGCGGTCGAGCGGCTCGTCATGCAGAGCGACGGCGAGAGGGCCGAGGGCATCGCGGTGAGCGACATCGTGCGCGAGGCCGGGATCAGCCGCAGCTCGTTCTACGCCCACTTCGACGACGCGGCGGGAGTAGCCTCCGCGCTGCTCCGCCAGGACCTCGTGGTCGCCGACGTCGCCGAGGGCGATCCCGCCGACCGCTCCGGAGCCGACGCCCTGCAGCGCGGCTACTCGCGGCTCGTCGAGCGGCTGGTCGACCGCCACGCGTTCCATGCCCGGCTCCGCGCGCGGGCCTCCGCCCGGGTCGCCTCCGACGACGCCGTGCTCGACACGGCGCTCGCCCTGCACCGCGAGGTGCTCGCCCGGGTCGACGTCCCCGCAGCGGTCGACCCCGAGCTCACCGCGGTCTTCGCGGCCGGCGGCGTCCTCTCCGTGGTCGGCGCCTGGCTCGCCGGCTCCCTCGACGGCACCGACGAGGAGCTGGTCGAGCACCTCGTCGCGCTGCTCCCGGCCTGGCTCGCCGCGGCGCCGCTGCGCCCCCTGGACTCCTCACTCCCACCACGCCCCACGACGAAAGGCACGACATGATGACATTCGAGGTCGGCGAGACCCTGGTCTACCCGCACCACGGAGCGGTGACGATCACCGGGCTCGAGAAGCGCTCGGTCAAGGGCGTCGAGAAGACGTTCATGACGATGAACGTGCACACCAGCGAGCTCACCATCACCCTCCCCGTCGAGAACGCCGAGCTCGTCGGCGTCCGCGAGATCATCGACGACGCCGGAGTCCAGGCGGTCTACGACGTCCTGCGCAGCGACGTCGCGGAGGAGGCCAGCAACTGGTCCCGCCGCTTCAAGGCCAACCAGGAGAAGATGGCCAGCGGCAGCGTGTATCGCGTCAGCGAGGTCGTCCGCGACCTGTGGCGCCGCGAGCAGGCGGGCGGCGTCTCGGCCGGCGAGAAGCGGATGCTCCTGAAGGCGCGTCAGATCCTCGTGTCGGAGCTCTCGCTCGCCCTGAAGGGCACCGACGAGGAGGCCTCGGCCAAGCTCGACGAGGTCCTCGCCTCGGCGATCTGAGCCCGCGTCGCGGCGGGTCGGCTCACTCGGGCCGGCACGCCGCGATGATCCTCGCGGCGACCTCGTCCTGCGAGGCGGAGCCGTCGATCCGCACCAGGAGCTCGCGCTCGTCGTAGACCTCCGCCAGAGGAGCCGTCTCGCGCTCGTAGACCTCGATCCGGTTCCGCACCACCTCGGGGTCGTCGTCGGCGCGGTCCTGCTCCTGCGCCCGCACGTGCAGCCGTTCGAGGACCACGTCCGCGTCGGCCGTCAGCAGCACGACGCACGAGAGCGGCGTGCCCCGCTCCTCGAGGAGCTCCGCCAGCGCGTCCACCTGGGCGAGCGTGCGCGGGTAGCCGTCGAGGATGAACCCGTCCCGGGCGTCCTCCTCGGCGATGCGCTCGGCGACCAGGGCGTTCGTCAGCTCGTCCGGCACGTACTCGCCGGCCTCCACGAGCGCCCGCAGGCGCCGTCCGAGGTCGGTGCCGTCGGCGACGTGCGCGCGGAACAGATCGCCGGTGGAGATCGCCGGCACCCCCAGCTCGCGCGACAGCACGGCCGCCTGGGTGCCCTTGCCCACGCCGGGCGGGCCCATCATGATGACGCGCATCGCTCGTCCTCCTCGGTGTCGTCAGGCGATGCTAGCGGTGCGGAGCGGGGTGGCCGGTGCACACCGGGCCCGTAGGCTGGCGGGACGAGCCGAGGAGGAGCGATGCCCGCAGCACCCGGGGCCGAGCAGGCCGCCGCCGATCTGGCCGCGCTCCTGCGCGAGGTCTCCGCCGAGCTCGACGCCCGCGGCATCGCCGACCAGGCCGTCGCCGAGCTGCGGACGCCGCGCGCGATCCTCGGCTTCCGCCGCAAGCCGGTGATGGCGCCGGTGACCCGCGCGTGGCGCCTCGGCGTGGTGCTCCTCGGACGCGAGGGCGAGCTCCTCGCGACGGGCTCGGTCACTCGTGCCGTCGCTCCGCTTCACGCCAACAACCAGTCCGAGTCGCAGGAGGCGCGCCGCGAGATCCGGCGCGCCGCCTTCGACGGTCAGTTCCAGGAGGGCGAGATCGTCAACTACGGCTGGCGGCGCCTCGCACTGGACGCCGCAGCGCTCGAGTCGGGCCAGGAGCCGCTGGCCCTGCGCGGCTCCGAGGTGCTCGTGCGCTGGGCGCCCGGTCTGGGAGAGCAGGGACTGATGCCGCTGCGCCGGTACCTGGCCGACCGCCTCGACCTCCTCGAGGCCGACTAGCGCCGGGTCACTCCTCCTCGGCCACCGGGTGGAACCACGGCGGGTAGACGGCGACGCGGGGAGAGGCGTCGATGCCCTCGAAGAGAGCCTTGACGCGGTTGCGGGCGGCGACCGACGCCACGCCGACCGTCGCGACGCCCTCGAGCGGGAAGCGCTCGGGCACGAGCGCCTCGGCGCTGCGCAGGGCCGGCTCGTCGACCAGGAGGCGCGCGAAGGTGCGCACGAGCGCGTCGCCCTCGGTGAAGCGCGTGAGGACGTGGGAGGCGTCGCCGTCGCTCAGGACCGGGGCGGAGGCGAGCGAGCCCACCAGGACGACGTACTGCGAAGCGGTGGTCTCGTGGGCGCTCGGCGACCAGTGCGGAGCGACCCGCTCGCCGCGCAGGTCGGCCCAGAGGGCGGCGTCGGGGGAGAGGAAGAAGGGCACGAAGCCGGCGACGCTGACGCCGTCCTTCACCTGCACGGCACGGCGGTGCTCGCGGGTGGTCTCGGCGCTGACGTCGATCGCGGGGCGCTCCTGGAGCTGCTGGTCCGCCAGGATCGCGCCGGCGGCGACGATCGCCTCGAGGTTGTCGAGGTGGGTGACGTGGTAGATCCGCTGCGCGGCGATGTCGACCTTCGGCAGGGGCTTCTCGCGCGCCGTGCCGCGGGCGGCGGCACGGGCCGTGGCCGCACGGGAGGTCCCGGGCACGCGCGCGGGGGCGCGGGTGGCACGGCCGACCTGCTCGGGGAGCTTCTTCGGGGTGCAGACGTCGCAGAGCGCGATGTCGAGGCCGTGGATGCATTCGGTGGGCACTCTGGATTCCTTCTGCGCGCGGGCTCGGGGTTCCGCCGCAGGGACGACGTTACGCGACCGGGGCCCCCGCGCGTCCCGGCGGCGGGGATCTGCGGAGCCGCGGCGTCCGCCCGGGCATCCTCTGGGAGGCGCCGGAGCCCCGCTCCCCGCCGCGTAGCGTGAGCGGGATGAAGCGCGTGCCGCCCGCCGAGGGCCAGGAATCCGTCTGGGACTACCCGCGACCCCCGAGGGTCGAGACCACCACCGAGCACGTGGTCGTGCGGCTGGGCGGCGTCGTCGTCGCCGAGTCCCGTGACGCTCTCCGCGTCCTCGAGACGAGCCACCCTCCCGTCTACTACCTCCCCGTGTCCTCGTTCGCGCCCGGGGTGCTCGAGCCCGCGCCCGGCCGCAGCATCTGCGAGTTCAAGGGCGCGGCCTCCTACCTCACCGTGCGCGGGGGAGGAGGAGCGGTCGCGGAGGCGGCGGGCTGGACGTACCCCGAGCCGATGGCCGGCTTCGAGGCCCTCGTCGACACGGTCGCCCTCTACCCCGGCCGGATGGACTCCTGCACGGTCGACGGCGAGACGGTCCAGCCGCAGCCGGGCGACTTCTACGGCGGCTGGATCACCTCGCGTGTGGTCGGTCCGTTCAAGGGCTCGCCGGGCACGATGTTCTGGTGAATCAGACAGGGGAGGGCGGACCGAGCGGGTCCTGGACGAGGACCGCTCGTGCGGCGTCGATCCCCGAGGCCTCCAGCGTCCATTCCGGCCGCACCAAAGTCTCCGGCGTGACGCGGAACCGCAGCTCCTCGACCGGCGCACCGTCCGGACCGACGATCCGGTGCGTCCCGTTCGGCCGGTAGCCGAGGGCCTCCGACACCCGGATCGAGCGGGTGTTCCAGGAGAGGGCGGCGCTCTCGGCGACCTCGGCTCCGAGGTGGTCGAAGGCGAGGAGGAGCACGGCGGCGCGCATCTCCTGCCCGAGGCCGCGGCCCTGCGCCGAGCGGGTGAGCCACGAGCCCGAGGTCAGGGTGCGGGTGGTGGCGAAGGACTCGGCGACCACGTCCTGGCAGCCGACGACCCGGCCGTCCTCGACCACGGCGAACGCGACGCGCCACGACTCCCGCGTCGTCTGCGCGCGCTGCGACCAGTGGAAGCGGGCGAGCTCGCCGGGCAGGCGCTCCGGCGGCGCCTCGGCCCAGGGGGAGGGGAACGGCGAGCGGCCGCTCTCGTGCACGCCCGCGAGGGCCGCGTCGGCGAGAGGGCCGAGGTCGGCGTCGCGGACCGGATGCAGCTCGAGCCGCGGCGTGCGCAGCTCCAGCGAGAACAGGGGCCAGGGGTCGGTGCTCATCCGACGACGCTAGCGAGCGGAGGCGCGCACCGCGCGACCAGGCGGGTACCGGTGGTGGGACTCGAACCCACAAGCCCTCTCGGACAGAGCATTTTGAGTGCCCCGCGTCTGCCATTCCGCCACACCGGCTCATCACCAGCCCGTCGAGAATACCGTAGGCTCATCGGCGTGACTGACCAGGAACCCTCGTCGACCGCACCCCGTCGGGTCGTCGTCGCCGAAGACGAATCCCTCATCCGCCTCGACATCGTGGAGATCCTCCGCGACAACGGCTTCGAGGTCGTCGGCGAGGCCGGCGACGGCGAGACCGCTGTGGCCCTCGCCACCGAGCTGCGCCCCGATCTCGTCATCATGGACGTCAAGATGCCCCAGCTCGACGGCATCTCGGCGGCCGAGCGCCTCTCGAAGGCGCACATCGCGCCCGTCGTCCTGCTCACCGCCTTCAGCCAGAAGGAGCTCGTCGAGCGCGCCAGCGAGGCCGGAGCGCTCGCCTACGTCGTGAAGCCCTTCACGCCCAACGACCTGCTGCCCGCGATCGAGATCGCCCTCTCGCGGTACGCCCAGATCCTCACCCTCGAGGCCGAGGTCGCCGACATGGTCGAGCGCTTCGAGACCCGCAAGCTCGTCGACCGCGCCAAGGGCCTGCTCAACGAGAAGATGGGGCTCACCGAGCCCGAGGCGTTCCGCTGGATCCAGAAGGCCTCCATGGACCGCCGGCTCACCATGCACGACGTCGCGCAGGCGATCATCGAGCAGCTGAGCACGAAGAAGGCCTAGCGCGAGGCCGGGCCCGAGGGCCCACGGCCTCAGGGCCAGAGGCGGGTGCGCTCCCACGGGGAGCCGCCCGCCTCCGTCGTTCCCGGGCGGTACTCGAGACGGGTGTGATCCTGCTCCGGCGCGGTCGAGCCCTGCCAGAACTCGATGCGCTCGGGCACGACGCGGTAGACGGCCCACTCCCGGTCGAGCGTCGCGGGCGAGCAGCCCACGGCGACGCTGGTCTGGAGCGTGACGAGGCCGAAGTCCTGCGCGCTGCGCATCGGCTCGCTCTGGCGTCCGACGAGCAGGGCGGTGCGAGCGGCCTCGGAGCGGCGGCGGAAGTCGTCGGCCGACTCCTGCGCGGAGGCGCGCTCGACCCGGCCCTCGACCCGGACCTGACGGCCCTGGACCGGCCAGAAGAAGGTCAGCGCGGCGTGCGGGTTCTCCTCCATGGCGCGTCCCTTGGGGCTGGTGGCATGGGTGGAGAACGCCCAGCCCGCCTCGTCGATCTCGCGCAGCACGAGCACGCGCGCCGAGACGGTGCCGTCGTCGGAGGCGGTGGAGAGCGTGGCGCCGTGGGGGAGGAGCTGGCCCGCGTCCTTCGCCTCCTCGAGCCACTGCGCGAACAGCTCGAGAGGATCGGCCGGAGCCGCCTCCGCATCGAACGAGGGCAGCTCGGAGGGCATGGACGGGAGGCTCTTGAGGAGATGGCGAAGGCTCATCCGCTCAGTGTCGCCCTTCGGGCACCACCGGGCACAGTCGCGCGCCGTCGCTTGACAGTGCCGCTCGCCGCGGTGCCGGGTCCCCGAGCGGCGCGGCCGACCGGTCGATCCCCCGTCGCTCGCAGGCACGGGCGGTCCCGACGGCGGTCGCGGTCCTGGGCGTGGTCGTCGCCCTCCGCTCCCGCGAGGGGGACCCGTCCGCTCCCGTCAGCGGGCGTCGCGGATGATGTTGGTGATCCGCACGGTGGAGAGGCGGCGCCCCTCCTGGTCGCGCACGACGATCTCGTGGGTGGTGAGGGTGGACCCCAGGTGGATCGCGTCGCAGGTGGCGATCACGAAGCCCGAGTGGACCGAGCGGCTGTGGCTCGCGTTCAGCTCGATGCCCATCGCCAGGCGGTCCGCGCCGGCGTGCACGTTCGCCGCGATCGAGCCCATCGACTCGGCGAGCACGACGTGTGCGCCGCCGTGCAGGATGCCGACCGGCTGCCGGTTGCCCTCGACGGGCATCGAGGCCACCGAGTGCTGCGGGGTGAGCTCGTGCCAGAGGATCCCCATCCGCTCGGCGAGCTCGCCCATGCCGCGGCCGATCCCGGCGACCAGGTCGAGCGCGGGCGGGCGGATCCAGGCGGTCGTGGTGGGGGTCGGCTCGGTCACGTCGCTCCTCGCGCTGGAGCCTCGGAGCGGCCCTGACCGGCGGGCGCGAGCGGGCCGATCCGGTGTCGGAGGCGCTGTGTAGTCTGGCCCTGTGTCAGATCCGGAACAGCCTACCCTCCTGCTCGTCGACGGCCATTCCCTGGCGTTCCGGGCGTTCTACGCGCTCCCGGTCGACAGCTTCCAGACCCGCGAGGGCCAGCACACGAACGCCATCCACGGCTTCCTCTCGATGCTGATCCTGCTGCTGAAGAACGAGAAGCCGACCCACCTCGGCGTCGCGTTCGACATCTCCCGCTACTCGTTCCGCACGCGCGAGTACCCGGAGTACAAGGGCACCCGCGGCGAGACGCCGCCCGAGTTCAAGGGCCAGGTCCCCCTCCTCGAGGAGGCGCTGCACGCCATGAACATCCGGACCGTCTCGAAGGAGGACTTCGAGGCCGACGACATCCTCGCGACGCTCGCGCGCCAGGGGGCCGAGGCCGGCTTCCGCGTGCTGGTCGTCTCGGGCGATCGCGACACCATCCAGCTGGTGACCCCGGACGTCACCCTGCTCTATCCCTCCACCCAGGGCGTCTCGCAGCTCACCCGCTACGACCGCGACAAGGTGTTCGAGAAGTACGGCGTCGAGCCGCACCAGTACCCCGAGATCGCCGCGCTCGTCGGCGAGACCAGCGACAATTTGCCCGGCGTCGACAAGGTCGGCCCCAAGACGGCCGCGAAGTGGGTCAACCAGTACGGCACGGTCGCCGACATCATCGCCCACGCCGACGAGATCAAGGGCGTGGTCGGCGAGAAGCTGCGCGAGCAGAAGGAGAACGCGCTCCGCAACCGCCGCCTCAACCGGCTGGTGACGGACGTCGAGCTCCCCCTCGGGCCGCACGATCTGACGCGCCGTCCGATCGATCCCGACGCGGTCCGCGAGATCTTCAGCCGCCTCGAGTTCAAGACCCTGCAGGAGCGGGTCCTCACGATCGCCGCGGAGGAGGGCGTCGACGGCGCCGCCGCGGCCCTGGCGGGCGACGTGGTCACGACCTCCGCGCCCGCCGTCCGCACCCTGGTCGACGAGGAGCTCGCGCACTGGCTCGACCGCGTGTCGGCGAAGGGCACCGCGCCCGTCGCCGTGCAGGTCCTGCTCGGAGCCGGCGGGCTCGAGGGTGTGGGTCTCGCGGTCGAGAAGGAGACGGCGTTCGTCCCGTGGGCCGCCGAGCGGCCCGACTACACCGCGCTCGAGCAGTGGCTGGCCGGGCCCGCCCCCAAGTACTTCGCCGACGCGAAGCCCCAGATCAAGGCGCTGCGGAGGGCCGGACTCCCCGTCGCGGGGCTCGCGTTCGACACCCGCGTCGCCTCCTGGCTGGTGCAGCCCACCGGGCACCCGGCCACGCTCGCGGCGCAGGTCGCGCAGCACCTCGACGAGACCATGGCGCAGGGCGACCCGAACCAGCTGGTCCCCACCGTCGAGCCGATGGGGCCCGCCACCGAGGCCTGGTACGCGTACCGGCTCGTCGCTCCGCTGCGCGAGCGGCTGGGCGAGGGGATGCTCTCGGTACTCGTCGACATCGAGCTGCCGATCGTCCAGGTCCTCGCGACGATGGAGCTCACCGGCGTCGCGATCGACGCCGACGTGCTGGCGCGCCTCCGCGCCGAGCTGACCGTCTCGGCCGCCGACCTCGCGAGCCGCGCGTTCGCCGAGATCGGCCACGAGATGAACCTCGGCTCGCCCAAGCAGCTGCAGCAGGTCCTCTTCGAGGAGCTCGACATGCCGCGCACCCGGGCCACGAAGACGGGCTACACCACCGACGCCTCCGCCCTCGCCGACCTGCAGGAGTCCCACCCGCACCCGTTCCTCGGGCTGCTCCTCGAGCACCGCGACGCGACCAAGCTCAAGCAGATCATCGAGACGCTCGAGAAGTCGGTCACCGCCGACGGCCGGATCCACACCAGCTACGACCAGACCGGCACGGCCACCGGCCGGATCTCCTCCAACGACCCGAACCTGCAGAACATCCCCGTCCGCAGCGAGGTGGGCCGCCGCATCCGCACCGCCTTCGTCCACGGAGCGAACGCGAGCACCCTCCTCACTGCCGACTACTCGCAGATCGAGATGCGGATCATGGCGCACCTGTCCGGCGACGCCGGGCTGATCGAGGCCTTCCACTCCGGCGAGGACCTGCACCGCTTCGTCGGATCGCGGATCTTCGGCGTCGATCCGGGCGACGTCACCTCGGCCATGCGCAACAAGGTCAAGGCGATGTCGTACGGCCTCGCCTACGGCCTGAGCGCCTTCGGCCTGTCGAAGCAGCTGCGCATCTCGAGCGCCGAGGCCAAGCAGCTGATGACCGACTACTTCGTCCGCTTCGGCGCGGTGCGCGACTACCTCCGCAGCGTCGTCGAGCAGGCCCGCGAGACCGGCTACACCGAGACGATCTTCGGACGCCGGCGTCCGTTCCCCGACCTGCAGAGCGCGAACCGCGTCCTCCGCGACAACGCCGAGCGGGCGGCGCTCAACTCGCCGATCCAGGGCTCGGCCGCCGACATCATGAAGCGCGCGATGATCGGCGTGCAGGCCGACCTCGACGAGCAGGGGCTCGGCTCGCGGATGCTCCTCCAGGTGCACGACGAGCTGATCTTCGACGTCGCCCCCGGCGAGGAGGAGCCGCTCGAGGCGATCGTCCGCGGCCGGATGGCGGGAGCCGCCGACCTGAGCGTCCCGCTCGAGGTGCAGGTGGGCCACGGGTCCGACTGGGACGTCGCCGCGCACTGAGCCGGCCGCAGCGCCTGGCTAGGCTCGGAGGCATGAGCACCGACACCCCCCGCGAGCCCACCGCCGTCGACGCCGTCGCCGAGCGCTGGGTCGACACGCTCGTCGACCTCGACCCCACCCTCGGCACCGCGATCGGACGCAGCGGCGCGAACGGCCGCCTGGGCGACTACTCGCCGGCCGGTCTCGAGCGCGCCCGGGCGGCGACCGCCTCGGCCCTCGCCGAGCTCGAGGCCGCCGACCCCGTGGACGACGTCGACCGCGTCACGGTCGCCGACCTCGGCGCCGAGCTCCGGCTCTCCCTGGAAGGGCACGACGCCGGTCTGCCGCTGCGGGACCTCAACGTGATCGCGTCCCCGGCGCAGGAGCTGCGCGACGTCTTCGACCTGATGCCGACGGACGAGGTCGCCGACTGGGAGGCGGTCGCCGAGCGGCTGCTGGCCGTGCCGGCCGCCCTCGAGGGCTACGCGGAGACCCTGCGCGAGGGGATGCGCACCGGCGTGGTCCCGGCCCGCCGCCAGGTCGAGCTCGTCGCCGAGCAGGCGCGGAAGATCGCCGCTCCCCGGGGGTTCTTCGCCGAGCTGGCCGCGGAGGCCGCTCCCGCCGCCGGATCCCTGCCCGCGTCGCTCGCTCAGCGACTGGAGGACGGCGCCCGCCGTGCCTCGGCCGCCTACGGGTCGCTCGCGCAGTTCCTCCGGGGCGAGCTCGCCCCCGCCGCGACCGAGCAGGACGCCGTCGGCCGGGAGCTGTACGCGCTGCACTCCCGCCGCTTCCTCGGCGCTGTCGTCGACCTCGACGAGACCTACGAGTGGGGGATCGAGGACCTGGCCCGCATGACGTCCGAGCAGGAGGCGATCGCGCGCGAGATCCTGCCCGGCGCCTCCGTCGCCGAGGCGATCGCCCACCTCGAGGCGGACCCGGCCCGCACTCTGCACGGCGTCGACGCTCTGCAGGCCTGGATGCAGGAGACCAGCGACCGCTCCGTCCGCGAGCTCGCCGGCACCGCCTTCGACATCCCGGAGGAGGTGCGCCGCCTCGAGTGCAGGATCGCGCCGACCCAGGAGGGCGGCATCTACTACACCGGTCCGAGCGACGACTTCTCGCGCCCGGGGCGGATGTGGTGGTCGGTCCCGGCCGGAGTCACCGAGTTCGCCACCTGGCGGGAGCTGACCACGGTCTACCACGAGGGCGTCCCGGGCCATCACCTGCAGATCGGCCAGGCCGTCCACAACCGCGCCCGCCTCAACACCTGGCGCCGTCAGCTCGCCGGGACCTCCGGCCACGCCGAGGGCTGGGCGCTCTACGCGGAGCGGCTGATGGAGCGCTTCGGCTACCTCGACGACCCGGCCGACCGCCTGGGCATGCTCGACGGCCAGCGGATGCGCGCGGCGCGCGTCGTGCTGGACATCGGCGTGCACCTCCAGAAGCCGATGCCGGGCTCCGGCACCGTCTGGACCGCCGAGTCGGCCCTCGAGTTCATGCGGGCCAACGTGAACATGGACGACGCGTTCGTGCGCTTCGAGGTGAACCGGTACCTCGGCTGGCCGGGGCAGGCTCCGTCCTACAAGATCGGGCAGCGGATCTGGGAGCAGCTGCGCGACGAGGCGGAGGCGCGCGAGGGCGCCGCGTTCTCGCTCGCGGCCTTCCACCGGAGGGCGCTCGACCTCGGCGGCGTCGGTCTCGACACCCTCCGCTCCTCCCTCGCCGGCTGACTCCGGAACCCGCGCCTGGACGGGCGCGGCGAGATTGCCGTGCGCCTCCCGGGGCGTCTAAGCTGGGGTGTCACATCTGTGGCGCCGCCGTGCCCGCGGCGCGCGAGGAAGGCCGGTCCTCCGGCCGGCCGAGCGCGGCTCCCGGGCCGGAGGCACATCCCTCACCACCGCAGTGGTCACCACTCCGCCGAGCCGCGAGGCCCGCAGGCGGCCGCCGCCCGAGACCCATCCATCCTGGAGCATCCCTTAATGACAACCGCAACGACCGACAAGGCAACCAAGCAGGTCGCGATCAACGACATCGGGTCTGCTGAAGACTTTCTTGCCGCGGTCGAAAAGACTCTGAAGTTCTTCAACGACGGAGACCTCATCGAAGGCACCGTCGTGAAGATCGACCGCGACGAGGTCCTCCTCGACGTCGGCTACAAGACCGAGGGCGTCATCCCCTCGCGCGAGCTCTCCATCAAGCACGACGTCGACCCCTCCGAGGTCGTCAACGTGGGCGACAGCGTCGAGGCCCTCGTCCTCCAGAAGGAGGACAAGGAGGGTCGCCTGATCCTGTCCAAGAAGCGTGCGCAGTACGAGCGCGCGTGGGGCGACGTCGAGAAGATCAAGGAGTCGGACGGCGTCGTCACCGGCTCGGTCATCGAGGTCGTCAAGGGCGGTCTCATCGTCGACATCGGCCTCCGCGGCTTCCTCCCGGCCTCGCTCATCGAGCTGCGCCGCGTCCGCGACCTCACGCCGTACCTCGGCCAGGAGATCGAGGCGAAGATCCTCGAGCTCGACAAGAACCGCAACAACGTGGTCCTGTCGCGTCGCGCGCTCCTCGAGCAGACCCAGTCCGAGAGCCGCACCACGTTCCTGAACAACCTGCACAAGGGTCAGGTCCGCAAGGGCGTCGTGTCGTCGATCGTCAACTTCGGTGCGTTCGTCGACCTCGGCGGCGTCGACGGTCTCGTCCACGTCTCCGAGCTCTCCTGGAAGCACATCGAGCACGCCTCCGAGGTCGTCGAGGTGGGCCAGGAGGTCACCGTCGAGATCCTCGAGGTCGACCTCGACCGCGAGCGCGTTTCGCTCTCGCTCAAGGCGACCCAGGAGGACCCGTGGCAGGTCTTCGCCCGCACCCACGCGATCGGACAGGTCGCGCCGGGCAAGGTCACGAAGCTGGTCCCGTTCGGTGCCTTCGTCCGCGTCGCGGACGGCATCGAGGGCCTCGTCCACATCTCCGAGCTGTCGGGCAAGCACGTCGAGCTCGCCGAGCAGGTCGTGTCGGTCGGCGAAGAGGTGTTCGTCAAGGTCATCGACATCGACCTCGACCGTCGCCGCATCTCCCTCTCGCTCAAGCAGGCGAACGAGAACGTCGACCCCGAGGGCACCGAGTTCGACCCGGCGCTCTACGGCATGGCCACGGAGTACGACGACCAGGGGAACTACAAGTACCCCGAGGGCTTCGACCCCGAGACCAACGAGTGGCGCGAGGGCTTCGAGTCGCAGCGCGAGGCCTGGGAGCAGGAGTACGCCGCTGCTCAGGCGCGCTGGGAGGCCCACAAGGCCCAGGTGGCCAAGTCGCAGGAGGAGGCGGCCACCGTCTCCGAGGGCGTCTCGGTCGGCGCCGGCTTCACCAGCGAGTCGACCACCGGCGGCACCCTCGCCGACGACGAGTCGCTCGCCGCGCTCCGCGAGAAGCTGTCCTCGAACAACTGATCGCGAGCACATCGCATCGAACGGCCGGTCCCCTCGGGGGCCGGCCGTTCGGCGTTCCGGGCGACGGCGCTGGGTAGGGTGGCCGGGTGCATCTCGTCGCCCTCACCGGAGGCATCGCCTCGGGCAAGTCCACCGTCGCCCGCCGTCTCGCCGAGCACGGAGCGGTGGTGGTCGACGCCGACGTCCTCGCGCGCGAGGTCGTCGAGCCGGGGGAGCCGGCGCTGGCGGCGATCGCCGAGCGCTTCGGCCCGTCCGTGATCCGCGCGGACGGCGCGCTGGACCGCCCGGCGCTCGGCGCGATCGTCTTCTCGGACGCGGCGGCCCGCGCCGACCTCAATGCGATCACCCATCCGGCGGTGACGCTCCGCTCGCAGCGGCTGTTCGCGGAGGCCGCCGAGGCGGACCCGGACGCGGTGGTCGTCTACGACGTCCCCCTCCTGGCCGAGGGCCGAGGAGCGGGGGAGTTCGACGAGGTGGTCGTCGTGCACGCGCCGCAGCACCTCCGCATCGAGCGTCTCGTCGCCCGCCGGGGACTGACCGAGGAGGAGGCGCGTGCGCGGGTCTCTTCGCAGGCGAGCGACGAGGAGCGCCTCGCCCTCGCCGACGTCGTGATCGACTCCTCCGGCACGCTGGAGGAGACGCTCGCTCGGACCGACGCGCTGTGGGAGCGGCTCGCCCGCTGACGGTCCTTCCCCGACACCCGCCCTCGTGACCGAGCGGCCCGGCCGGAGAGCGCACCCCCGTTCGCCGCCAGCGCACGCGCCGTCCGGTGTCGGTGGTCGCGGCTACGCTTCGAACCATGGAGCCAACCCGTGCCGTGCACCCGTTCGAGGTCATCAGCGAGTACAAGCCGAGCGGTGACCAGCCCGGCGCGATCGCCGATCTGAGCGCCCGCATCAACGCCGGCGAGACCGATGTCGTCCTGCTGGGCGCCACCGGGACCGGTAAGTCCGCGACCACGGCCTGGCTCGTCGAGGCCGTGCAGCGCCCCACGCTCGTGCTCGCGCACAACAAGACCCTCGCCGCGCAGCTCGCCAACGAGTTCCGCGAGCTGTTCCCCAACAACGCCGTCGAGTACTTCGTCTCGTACTACGACTACTACCAGCCCGAGGCCTACGTCCCGCAGACCGACACCTTCATCGAGAAGGACAGCTCGGTCAACGCCGAGGTCGAGCGGCTGCGCCACTCCACCACGAACTCGCTCCTGAGCCGCCGCGACGTGATCGTGGTGTCGACCGTCTCGTGCATCTACGGCCTCGGCCAGCCCGAGCAGTACCTCGAGGCGATGGTGGCGCTCCAGGTCGGCCAGCGGGTCGACCGGGACCGCCTCATCCGCAAGTTCGTGTCGATGCAGTACGCGCGCAACGACGTCGACTTCGCCCGCGGCACCTTCCGGGTGCGGGGCGACACGATCGAGATCATCCCGATGTACGAGGAGCTCGCGATCCGGATCGAGATGTTCGGCGACGAGATCGAGGCGCTCTACACGCTCCACCCGCTCACCGGCGACATCGTCCGGAAGCTCGACTCCGTGTCGGTCTTCCCCGGCTCGCACTACGTCGCCAGCCAGGACGTCATGCACCGTGCGATCGACACCATCCAGCAGGAGCTCGAGGTGCGCCTGGCCGACCTCGAGAAGCAGAACAAGCTCCTCGAGGCGCAGCGCCTGCGGATGCGCACGACCTTCGATCTCGAGATGATGCAGCAGATCGGATTCTGCTCCGGCATCGAGAACTACTCCCGCCACATCGACGGCCGCGAGTCGGGCGAGGCCCCGCACTGCCTGCTCGACTACTTCCCGGACGACTTCCTCGTCGTGATCGACGAGTCGCACGTGACGGTGCCGCAGATCGGTGCGATGTACGAGGGCGACGCGTCCCGCAAGCGCACGCTGGTCGAGCACGGCTTCCGCCTGCCCTCGGCGATGGACAACCGGCCCCTGAAGTGGGAGGAGTTCAAGTCGCGCGTCGGTCAGACCGTCTACCTCTCGGCGACCCCGGGCCGCTACGAGATGGGCATCGCCGACGGCATCGTCGAGCAGATCATCCGCCCGACCGGCCTGATCGACCCCGAGATCGTCGTCAAGCCGACGAAGGGCCAGATCGACGACCTGCTCGAGGAGATCAAGCGCCGCACCGAGCGCGACGAGCGCGTGCTCGTCACGACGCTGACGAAGCGCATGGCCGAGGAGCTCACCGACTTCCTCACGGAGGCCGGCGTCCGCGTCCGTTACCTGCACTCCGATGTCGACACCCTGCGCCGCGTCGAGCTCCTCTCGGAGCTGCGGGCGGGCGTGTACGACGTCCTGGTCGGCATCAACCTGCTGCGCGAGGGGCTCGACCTGCCGGAGGTCTCGCTCGTGGCGATCCTCGACGCCGACAAGGAGGGCTTCCTCCGCTCGTCCACGTCGCTGATCCAGACGATCGGCCGTGCGGCGCGCAACGTCTCGGGCGAGGTCCACATGTACGCCGACAAGGTGACGGACTCGATGCGGCTCGCGATCGACGAGACCGACCGCCGACGCGAGAAGCAGGTCGCCTACAACCTCGACCACGGCATCGACCCGACGCCGCTGCGGAAGAAGATCGCCGACATCACCGACGCCCTCGCCCGCGAGGGGGCCGACACCGCCAAGCTGCTCGCCGGGCGCGACGCCAAGAAGAAGAGCCCGACGCCGAACCTGCGCCGTCAGGGTCTCGCCGCGAACGGCGGCAACGACCTCGAGGCGATCATCTCCGACCTCAACGGGCAGATGCTCCAGGCGGCGGGCGAGCTCAAGTTCGAGCTCGCGGCCCGGCTGCGGGACGAGGTCCAGGAGCTCAAGCGCGAGCTCCGCCAGATGGAGAAGGCCGGGCACCTGTCCTGATCGGAGGCGCTGATCCGCAAGGGGAGGGGCCCGCGGATCAGCGCCCAGCGAACGCCACGGGCGATGTCGGTGGCTCCGCATACACTTTCGGAGTGTCGATCCTGAACGCCGTTACGGACCCCTCCTCCACCCCCTCTCCCTCCTTCCACCGCTTCGTCTCCTCGCTCGACGAGTCGTCCTCGAAGCTGGTGGTGAGCGGCGCGCGGGTGCACAACCTGCAGAACGTCGACCTCGAGATCCCGCGCGACTCGATGGTGGTGTTCACCGGTCTCTCGGGCTCGGGCAAGTCCTCCCTGGCCTTCGACACGATCTTCGCGGAGGGCCAGCGGCGCTACGTCGAGTCCCTCTCCGCGTACGCCCGCCAGTTCCTCGGGCAGGTGGACCGGCCGGACGTCGACTTCATCGAGGGCCTCAGCCCCGCGGTCTCGATCGACCAGAAGTCGACGAACCGCAACCCGCGCTCCACCGTCGGCACGATCACCGAGATCTTCGACTACATGCGTCTGCTGTGGGCGCGCATCGGCGTCCCGCACTGCCCCATCTGCAGCGAGCGGATCTCCGCGCAGACCGTGCAGCAGATCGCCGACCAGCTGATGGAGCTCGAGACCGGTACCCGCTACCAGATCCTCAGCCCCGTCGTCTCGCAGAAGAAGGGCGAGTTCGTCGACCTCTTCAAGGAGCTGACCGCGGGCGGCTACTCCCGCGCCATGGTGGACGGGAAGCTCGTCCAGCTGAGCGAGCCGCCGGTGCTCAAGAAGCAGTACAAGCACGACATCTCCGTCGTGGTCGACCGGCTCGTGGCCGGCCCCGACATCCTCGGGCGCCTCACCGACTCGCTCGAGACGGCCCTGCGGCTCACCGACGGCATCGTGCAGATCAACTACGTCGACGGCGAGGGCGACGGCGCCTGGACCACCTACTCCGAGAAGCTGTCCTGCCCCAACAACCACCCGATCTCGCTGACCGAGATCGAGCCGCGGACCTTCTCCTTCAACGCGCCCTTCGGCGCCTGCCCGGAGTGCTCGGGCCTCGGCACGCGCATGTCGGTCGACGACGAGCTGCTGCTCGGCGACCCCGACCTGAGCATCGCCGAGGGCGTCATCATCCCCTGGACCACCCAGGGCAAGGGCCTGTTCCAGTACTACGAGAAGCTGCTCGACGGCCTCTCCCGCGACCTCGGCTTCACGCTCACCACCCCGTGGAAGCGCCTCAGCACCGAGGTGCAGCAGGCCGTCCTCCACGGCGACAACTTCGAGGTCAAGGTCAAGTGGAAGAACCGCTACGGCCGCGAGATGAGCTACACCTCGGGCTTCGAGGGCGTCGTGCCCTACATCGAGCGCCAGTTCGTCCAGGCCGAGACCGACGTCCAGCGCACCCGCTGGTCCGAGTTCCTCCGCGAGGTGCCCTGCCCCGTGTGCAAGGGCTCCCGCCTGAAGCCCGAGGTGCTCGCCGTGCTCGTGCACGGGGCGAGCATCGCGGACGTGGCCGACCTCAGCCTCGGCGACGCCCAGGACTTCATGAGCCGGCTCGAGCTGACCGACCGCGAGGCGCACATCGCCGCGCAGGTGCTGCGCGAGATCCGCGCGCGCATCGACTTCCTCATCGAGGTCGGGCTCAACTACCTCAACCTCTCGCGCGCCGCCGCCTCCCTGTCGGGCGGCGAGGCGCAGCGCATCCGCCTGGCGACCCAGATCGGCTCCGGGCTGACCGGCGTGCTCTACGTGCTCGACGAGCCGAGCATCGGCCTGCACCAGCGCGACAACCGCCGCCTGATCGACACCCTCATCAAGCTGCGCGACCTGGGCAACACGCTGATCGTGGTCGAGCACGACGAGGACACCATCCGCACCGCCGACTGGATCGTCGACATCGGCCCGGGTGCCGGGGTCAACGGCGGCAAGGTCGTGCACTCCGGCTCCTACGAGTCGCTGCTCGAGAACACGCACTCGCTGACCGGCGACTACGTCTCGGGCCGCAAGGCGATCGAGGTCCCGAAGAAGCGGCGGAAGATCGACCGCAAGCGGATGATCAAGGTCGTCGGGGCGAACGCCAACAATCTCCGCAAGGTCGACGCGGAGTTCCCGCTCGGCACGTTCGTCGCGGTCACCGGGGTCTCCGGCTCCGGCAAGAGCACCCTCGTGAACGACATCCTCTACCGCGTGCTCGCCAACCAGCTCAACGGCGCCCGCAAGGTGCCGGGCAAGCACACGCGCGTCACCGGCCTCGAGAACCTCGACAAGGTCGTGCATGTCGACCAGAACCCGATCGGCCGCACGCCGCGCTCGAACCCCGCCACCTACACGGGCGTGTTCGACCGCATCCGCAACCTCTTCGCCGAGACCACCGAGGCGAAGGCGCGGGGGTACCTGCCCGGCCGCTTCAGCTTCAACGTCAAGGGCGGCCGCTGCGAGGCCTGCTCGGGCGACGGCACCATCAAGATCGAGATGAACTTCCTGCCCGACGTCTACGTGGCGTGCGAGGTCTGCGGGGGAGCGCGCTACAACCGCGACACCCTGACCGTGCACTACAAGGGCAAGAACATCGCCGAGGTGCTCGACATGCCGATCGCCGAGGCGGCCGACTTCTTCGAGCCGATCACGGCGATCCACCGCTTCCTCCGCACGCTGGTGGAGGTGGGCCTCGGCTACGTCCGCCTCGGGCAGAGCGCGACCACGCTCTCCGGCGGCGAGGCGCAGCGCGTCAAGCTGGCGACCGAGCTCCAGCGCCGCTCCAACGGCCGCAGCGTCTACGTGCTCGACGAGCCGACGACGGGCCTGCACTTCGAGGACGTCCGCAAGCTCCTCCTCGTCCTCAACGGCCTGGTCGACAAGGGCAACACGGTGATCACCATCGAGCACAACCTCGACGTCATCAAGTCGGCCGACTGGCTGATCGACATGGGTCCCGAGGGCGGCGCCGGCGGCGGACAGGTGGTCGCGGTGGGCACCCCCGAGCACGTGGCGAAGGTCGAGGGCAGCCACACCGGCATGTTCCTCGCCGAGATCCTCGGCTGACGCGAGCGAGAGGCATGGCGCAGACAGTCGACTTCCGGCCGAAGCCGGGTGAGATCCCGACCCTCCCGGGCGTGTACCGCTTCACGGACGCCCGGGGGCGGGTGCTCTACGTGGGCAAGGCCAAGAACCTCCGCGCGCGGCTGAGCAACTACTTCGCCCCGCTGCCGAGCCTGCACGAGCGCACCCGGCGGATGGTCACCTCGGCCTCCGGCGTCGAGTGGACCGTCGTCGGCACCGACGTCGAGGCCCTGCAGCTCGAGTTCACCTGGATCAACGAGTTCGATCCCCCCTTCAACGTCAAGTTCCGCGACGACAAGTCCTACCCCTACATGGCGGTGACGCTCGGCGACGAGGCCCCGCGGGTGATGGTCACGCGGAACGCCAAGATCAGGAAGGCCCGCTACTTCGGGCCCTACCCGAAGATCTGGGCGATCCACGAGACGATCGACCTGATGATCAAGGCGTTCCCGATCAGGACCTGCAACGACTCCAACTACAAGCGCGCCATGCAGAGCGGCAAGCCCTGCTTCGCGTCGCAGATCGGCCGCTGCGGCGGGCCCTGCTCCCACCGCGTCACCTTCGCCGAGCACCGCGAGATGGTCGACCGCTTCGTCGCCTTCATGGGCAGCCACGACCGCCGGATGATCGGCGAGCTCGAGAAGGAGATGCGCGAGGCCGCCGCGGCGATGGAGTACGAGCGCGCCGGCAAGCTTCGCGATCAGGCCGCCGCCCTCGACGCGGTCCTCGCCAAGAGCGCGGTCGTGCTCAAGGACAACGTGGACGTCGACCTCTACGCGATCGTCCACGACGAGCTCGCCGCCTCCGTGCAGCAGTTCCGGGTCCGCGGCGGGCGCATCCGCGGCGAGCGGGGCTGGGTCGTCGACAAGGAGCTCGACATGAGCACGGCGGAGCTCGTCGACACGGCCCTCCAGGCCGCCTACGAGACCGGCGACGTCCCGCCCCGGGAGGTCGTCGTGCCGGAGCTGCCCGAGGACACCGAGGCGCTCGAGGAGTGGTTGAGCGGACTGCGCGGCACGAACGTGCGCCTCCGAGCGGCCCAGCGCGGAGACAAGGCCGCCCTCCTCGAGACGGCGACGCAGAACGCGAAGCACTCGCTGATGCTCTACAAGACCCGCCGCTCCGCCGACTTCACCGCTCGGACGCAGGCTCTGGAGGACATCCGCGACGCCCTCGGCATGAGCGAGGCGCCGCTCCGGATGGAGTGCTACGACGTCTCCCACCTCAGCGGCACCAACATCGTCGCCTCGATGGTGGTCTTCGAGGACGGGCTCGCGCGGAAGGACCAGTACCGGCGGTTCTCCGTCGCGGAGTCGACGGACGACACCGAGTCGCTGCACCAGGTGCTCACCCGCCGCCTCGCGTACCTCCGCGAGCCGGTCGAGCCCGCGGCGGTCGACCCCGAGACCGGCGAGGCCAAGCGGCGCAAGTTCTCGTACCCCCCGCAGCTGCTGATCGTCGACGGCGGCCAGCCGCAGGTCGCAGCCGCGCAGCGCGCGCTCGACGAGTCCGGGGTGACCGGCATCACCCTCTGCGGGATCGCCAAGCGCCTCGAGGAGATCTGGCTGCCGGACTCCGACTTCCCCGTCATCCTGCCGCGCAACAGCGATGCGCTCTTCCTCTTCCAGCGCATCCGCGACGAGGCGCACCGCTTCGCGATCACCCACCAGAGGACGCGTCGCAAGCGCGACATCTCGTCGCAGCTGGCCGAGGTGCCCGGGCTCGGAGGCACGCGAGTCCGCGACCTGCTGAAGCACTTCGGATCCGTCGCCCGGCTCCGCGAGGCGGGCGAGGCCGAGATCGCCGAGGTCAAGGGCATCGGCCCGACGCTGGCGGGCGCGATCCACGCGCACCTGCATCGGGACGGGTCCGCCGTCGGGGGCACGCCCTAGGCTGGAGGCCCGCGCTCCGGGGGAGAGCGGCCGGTGCCCGGCACCGAGGACACGAGCAGACACGAGCACGGAGAGCGCATGAGCACGGAGAGCGAGCAGCAGGACGTGCTGATCGTCACGGGGATGTCCGGAGCGGGCCGGTCCACGGCCGCGAACGCGCTGGAGGACCTCGGCTGGTACGTCGTCGACAACCTGCCGCCGCAGATGCTGCGCCCGCTGGTCGACCTGGCGCAGCGTGCAGGGGACACGCTGCCGAAGATCGCGGCGGTCGTCGACGTCCGCGGACGCGACTTCTTCGAGGACCTCGGCGACATCGTCCGCGAGCTGCGCGCCGGGGTCGACCTCCGAGTGGTGTTCCTCGAGGCCACCGACGCCGCGCTCGTCCGCCGCTTCGAGCAGGTGCGCCGTCCGCACCCGCTGCAGGGCCGGGGGACCCTCCTCGACGGCATCTCCGCCGAGCGGACGCGCCTCGCTCAGCTGCGGGAGTCGGCCGACATCGTCATCGACACCTCGGACCTCAACATCCACCAGCTGGCCACCAGCATCACCGAGCGCTTCGCCGAGGCCGGCCGCGCGGGCCTCCAGGTCACGGTGATGAGCTTCGGCTTCAAGTACGGGCTGCCGACGGACGCCGACATGGTGGCCGACGCGCGGTTCCTGCCGAACCCGTACTGGATCCCGGAGCTGCGTCCGCACACGGGTCTCGACGAAGAGGTGAGAGACTACGTGCTGGCCCAGCAGGGCGCCGAGGAGTTCATCGACTCCTACTCCCGGGCCCTGCGCCCCGTGCTCGACGGCTACCAGCGCGAGAACAAGCGCCACGCGACCATCGCGATCGGCTGCACGGGAGGCAAGCACCGCTCCGTCGCGGTCGCGGGCCGTGTCGCGGCCCGTCTGGCCGAGCTGCCGGGCGTCGCCGTCAACGTGGCGCACCGCGACCTCGGCCGAGAATGATCCCCGCGCGCTCAGCCGCGCACCCGACGTAAGGAAGACTCCGTGGCCCTCACCGCAGACGTCAAGGGCGAACTGGTCGCGATCGTCTCGCGCAAGAACACCGTCCGTGCCGCCGAACTGGCGACCATCCTCCGCTTCTCCGGAGGACTGCACATCATCTCCAACCGCCTCGCGGTCGAGGTCGAGCTCGACTCCGCCCCGCTCGCGACCCGCGTGCGCCGCGACCTCGCCGAGCTGTACGGCGTCCGCAGCGAGGGCAGCATCGTCTCGGCCGGCGGATCCCGGAGGACCACGAGCTGGCTGGTGCGCGTCGTCGAGGGCGGGGACACCCTCGCCCGGCAGACCGGCCTCCTCGACCAGCGGGGCCGGCCCGTCCGCGGCCTGCCCAACCGCCTCACGACCGGCTCCCGCGAGGAGCTCGCCGCCCTGTGGCGCGGCGCCTTCCTCGCCCAGGGCTCGCTGACCGACCCGGGCCGCTCCGCGGCGCTCGAGATCATCTGCCCCGGCAACGAGGCGGCCATGGCGATCGTCGGAGCCGCCGGACGCCTGGGAGTCCAGGCCAAGTCCCGCGAGGTGCGCGGCGTCCACCGGGTCGTCATCCGCGACGGCGAGAGCATCAGCGCGATGCTCACCCTGATGGGCGCGACCGCGACCGTCGCGAGCTGGGAGGAGCTGCGCCAGCGCCGCGAGGTGCGGGCGACCGCGAACCGCCTCGTCAACTTCGACGACGCGAACCTCCGCCGCTCCGCCCAGGCCGCCGTCGCGGCGTGCGCCCGCGTCGAGCGCGCGATGGAGATCCTGGGCGACGACATCCCCGAGCACCTCCGCTACGCCGGGCGCCTGCGCCTCGCGCACCGCGACGCGAGCCTCGACGAGCTCGGCCACCACGCCGATCCGCCGATGACGAAGGACGCCGTCGCCGGCCGCATCCGCCGCCTCCTCGCGATGGCCGACAAGCGCGCGTCCGACCTCGACATCCCGGGCACCGACGCGAACCTCCCGGCAGAGCTGCAGGACCTCTAGGCCCGGCCGCACGGCGCGCCTCGCCCGGCGAACGCTGAGTGTCTCCTGGTCGAACAACGCAAGCCCTCCGAACGCGGAGGGGCCCCCTCGCTAGACTGATCGGGTCGCTCAGGACACTCCCGGCCCTCCTCCTCCGCCTTGCGGAGGACGCCGAGACGCCGGCGGGTCGCACGGGAGCGACGACCACGAACAGGAGATCGCACATGGCTGACTACACGCTCGCCGAACTGCCCTACGATTACTCGGCCCTCGAGCCGAACATCAGTGGGCGGATCATGGAGCTCCACCACGACAAGCACCACGCGACGTACGTGGCCGGGGCGAACACCGCCCTCGCCTCGCTGCAGGAGGCTCGCGACAGCGAGAACCTCGCGAACGTGAACAAGCTCCAGAAGGACCTCGCCTTCAACCTCGCCGGTCACGTGAACCACACCGTGTTCTGGAACAACCTCTCGCCGGACGGCGGCGACAAGCCCGTCGGCGAGCTCGCCGCGGCCATCGACGACAACTTCGGGTCGTTCGACAAGTTCCGCGCCCACTTCACCGCCTCGGCCCTCGGCATCCAGGGCTCCGGCTGGTCGATCCTCGCCTGGGACTCGCTCGGCGAGAAGCTCATCATCGAGCAGCTCTACGACCACCAGGGCAACCTCGCCGCGGCGACCGTCCCGGTCCTCCTCCTCGACATGTGGGAGCACGCCTTCTACCTCGACTACGTCAACGTGAAGGCCGACTACGTCAAGGCGTTCTGGAACATCGTGAACTGGGCCGACGTGTCCGCGCGCTTCGAGAAGGCCCGCGAGAAGACTTCGGGCCTGCTGCTACTGTCGTAGCGATCTCGGCGTCCCGGGCCCCGCGTCCGGGACGCCCTGTCGTCGGCTTCCACCCCTCCACTGCACCGTCGAGGTGCCTTTCCTCACCAGGAGATATCTGTGTCCGTCAAGATCGGCATCAACGGCTTCGGCCGTATCGGCCGTAACTTCTTCCGTGCAGCCCTCGCCAAGGGCAGCGACCTCGAGATCGTCGCGGTCAACGACCTCACCGACAACAAGGCCCTCGCGCACCTCCTGAAGTACGACTCAATCACGGGCCGCCTCGACGCGACCGTCGAGCTCGACGGCGACCGCATCGTCGTCAACGGCAAGCCGATCATCGTCCTCGAGGAGCGCGACCCCGCGAACCTCCCCTGGGGCGAGCTGGGAGTCGACGTCGTCATCGAGTCGACCGGCCGCTTCACCAAGTCGGAGGACGCGCGCAAGCACATCACCGCGGGTGCCAAGAAGGTCATCGTCTCCGCTCCCGCCACCGGCAGCGACGTCGCGACCCTGGTCCTCGGCGTGAACGAGAACACCTACGACCCCGCGACGCACGACATCATCTCGAACGCGTCCTGCACCACGAACTGCCTCGCGCCGCTCGCCAAGGTGCTGCTCGACAACTTCGGCATCGAGCGCGGCCTGATGACCACGGTCCACGCGTACACCGCCGACCAGAACCTCCAGGACGGCCCGCACAGCGACCTGCGTCGCGCCCGCGCCGCCGCCGTCAACATCATCCCGACCTCGACCGGTGCCGCCAAGGCGCTCGGCCTGGTCATCCCGGAGCTCGTCGGCAAGCTCGACGGCTACGCCCTCCGCGTCCCGGTCCCGACCGGCTCGATCACCGACCTCACCGTCGAGCTGACCAAGCCCGCCACCGTCGAGGAGATCAACGCGGCGTACAAGGCCGCCTCCGAGGGAGACCTCAAGGGCATCCTCAAGTACACCGAGGACCCGATCGTCTCGAGCGACATCGTGACCGACCCGCACTCGTCGATCTTCGACGCGGGCCTCACGAAGGTCATCGGCAGCCAGGTCAAGGTCGCCTCCTGGTACGACAACGAGTGGGGCTACTCCAACCGCCTCGTCGACGTCACCGAGTTCGTCGCCGGCAAGCTCTAAGGGCTGCGCGCAGTGACGCTCCGCACTCTGGACTCACTGGGCTCCCTCGCAGGCAAGCGCGTCGTCGTCCGCTGCGATCTGAACGTCCCCCTGAAGGACGGAACGATCTCGGACGACGGCCGCGTGCGCGCGTCGGTGCCCACGCTCCAGCGTCTGGTCTCCGAGGGCGCCCGAGTCGTGGTCGTGAGCCACCTCGGGCGCCCCGAGGGGAAGCCCGAGGCGAAGTACAGCCTCGCTCCCGTCGCCGCCCGCCTCGGCGAGCTGCTCGACGCTCCGGTGGCCTTCGCTGAGGACACCGTCGGGGAGGCGGCCTCGGCCGCCGTCGACGCCCTCGAGGACGGCCACGTCGTCGTCCTCGAGAACCTCCGGTTCAACGCCGGCGAGACGAGCAAGGACGAGGTCGAGCGCCGCGCCTTCGCCGAGAAGCTGGCCGCGTACGGGGACGCCTTCGTCTCCGACGGGTTCGGCGTCGTGCACCGCAAACAGGCGAGCGTCTACGAGCTCGCCGAGCTTCTCCCCAGCGCCGCCGGCACGCTGATCGCGGCCGAGCTCGAGGTGCTGGAGCGGCTCACCGAGAAGCCCGAGCGCCCCTACGCGGTCGTCCTCGGCGGCTCGAAGGTCTCGGACAAGCTCGGCGTGATCGAGCACCTGCTGCCGAAGGTCGACTCGATCCTCATCGGTGGCGGAATGCTCTTCACCTTCCTCAAGGCCCAGGGCCACGAGGTCGGCGCCAGCCTGCTGGAGGCGGACCAGGTCGACACCGTGCTCGGCTACCTCGCGAAGGCGAAGGAGCTGGGCGTGGAGATCGTCCTGCCGACGGACGTCGTCGTGGCGTCGGAGTTCGGCCCCGACGCCGAGCACCAGGTCGCCTCGGCCGACGCGATCGAGGGCACGCCCTTCGGTGAGAAGGGCCTCGGCCTGGACATCGGACCGGACACCGCCGCGCACTTCGCCGAGATCATCGCGGCGTCCGAGACGGTGTTCTGGAACGGCCCCATGGGCGTCTTCGAGCTCGAGCCGTTCGCGGCGGGCACCAAGACCGTCGCGCAGGCGCTCACCGAGGTCGACGGTCTCAGCGTCGTCGGCGGAGGCGACTCCGCCGCGGCCGTCCGCGCCCTCGGGTTCCGCGACGACCAGTTCGGCCACATCTCGACGGGAGGCGGAGCGAGCCTCGAATTCCTCGAGGGCAAGCGCCTCCCCGGACTGGAGGTCCTCGGATGGTAGACACCGCCGCCCGCACCCCGCTCATCGCCGGCAACTGGAAGATGAACCTGGATCACCTCCAGGCCATCGCCTTCGTGCAGAAGCTGGCATGGAGCCTCAAGGACGCCGATCACGACTTCGACGGTGTCGAGGTCGCGGTGTTCCCGCCCTTCACGGACCTCCGGCCCGTTCAGATCCTCGTCGACTCGGACAAGCTGCCGCTCAAGTACGGCGCGCAGGACGTCTCGAAGTTCGACAGCGGCGCCTACACCGGCGAGATCTCGGGCCAGTTCCTGAAGCAGCTCGACTGCGACTACGTGATCGTCGGCCACTCGGAGCGTCGCACGCTCCACGGCGAGACGGACGCGGACATCGCCGCCAAGTCGGCTGCGGCCGTCAATCACGGCGTCGCTCCGATCATCTGCGTCGGCGAGACCGCGGAGGACCTCGAGAAGCACGGCCCGTCGGCCGTGCCGGTCGCCCAGCTGAAGGAGGCCCTCACCGGCCTCCCCGCGGACGCCGACCTCGTCGTCGCCTACGAGCCGGTCTGGGCCATCGGCTCCGGACAGGCCGCGACGCCCGAGCAGGCCCAGCAGGTCTGCAAGGCGCTCCGTGGAGTCGTCGCCGACGTCCTCGGCGCCGACACCGCCGCGAAGACCCGGATCCTCTACGGCGGCTCCGTGAAGTCCGGCAACATCGCCGGCTTCATGCGCGAGCCCGACGTCGACGGAGCACTCGTCGGAGGCGCCAGCCTCCAGGTCGACGAGTTCGCGGCGATCGCGCGATTCCGGAACCACGTCGGGGTCTGAGTTGCTGCGACGAGAGGGCGGGCCCATCGGGCCCGCCCTCTCGTCGTCCACGCCGCTCCCCGCGCGGCGTGGCGCGGTCGGCTCCGCGACGGGGCGCGGTTCCGGGAGCGGGATGCGTTCGGCTACGTCGATCCGCTGGGACGCGGATCGCCGGTTCGCCTCGCTGTCGTCCACGCCGCTCCCTGCGCGGCGTGGCGCGGTCGGCTTCGCGACGGGGCGCGGTTCCGGGAGCGGGATGCGTCCGGCTACGTCGATCCGCTGGAACGCGGATCGCCGGTTCGCCTCGGAGGATCCCACACCGGCTTCGCGCGTTGGCCGGTCCGGTGCCGTCGGCTCCTCGCGGGGTGCCCTCCGAGAGCGTGTCGCGTTCGGCTCGATCGATCCGAAAGTACGTGGATCACAGGCTCGCGGTCAAGCGACTGGAGAGGTTGTCGAGGGCACCGCGACGAGGCCACCCGCTCCGCCCATCGACGGACACTCGTATACATCGCCCCGAACACGGGACGACGCATTCCTCGCGGATTCGCAGGCGCCGTTATACTCGTCGGGGCGCGCAACGCGCCAGAACTTCGAAAGGTACCGCGTGGACATCCTCCAGGTCGTGCTCCAGGTCATCCTGGGCATCACGAGCCTCCTGCTCACCATGCTGATCCTGCTCCACAAGGGGCGCGGCGGCGGACTGTCCGACATGTTCGGGGGCGGAGTCACCTCCAACCTCGGCGCGTCGGGCGTCGCCGAGCGCAACCTGAACCGCATCACCGTGATCCTGGGCGTCGTCTGGCTGGCCTGCATCGTGGTGCTCGGACTCATCACCAAGTTCACCACCGGAGCATAGGGGTACTCGCAATGGCATCAGGCGGCAGTGCAATCCGCGGTTCGCGCGTCGGCGCAGGACCCATGGGCGAGCAGGACCGGGGCTTCCACGCGGAGCGCGTCGCGGTCTCCTACTGGGACGCTCTCGGCAACGAGACGGTGCGCCACTTCTCGGCGGCCCTCCCCGAGGACGAGATCCCCGAGGTGATCGACTCCCCGCAGTCCGGTCTCCCCGCGGGCCGCGACCGGGCGAACCCGCCCCAGGTCGCGAAGACCGAGCCCTACAAGACGCACCTCGCCTACGTGAAGGAGCGCCGCACCGAGGCCGAGGCGGCTCAGCTCCTCGAGGAGGCGCTGCAGCAGCTGCGCGCCCGACGAGGCACCGCGACCCCGTCCTGATCCTCACCGCACGACGAACGACGGAAGGCCCGCCCCCTCGGGGGACGGGCCTTCCGTCGTTTCCGGACCGGGCTCAGTAGCTCGGAGCGATGAGCGACTCGGGGACCTCGGCCGCCGCCTCCTGGTCGACGAAGAACACCGTGCGCTTGCGACCGAACGCGCCCGACGCGGGCACCTCGTTCGTGCTGGCACCCGCGAGCGCGAGGCCCAGGGCCGAGGCCTTGTCAGCGCCGGCGAGCACCATCCAGATGCGGTCCGACTGGTTGATCAGCGGCAGCGTGAGGGTGAGGCGCTCCGGCGGCGGCTTCGGCGAGTTGCGGACGGCGAGGACGCCGGGAGTCGTGGAGCGGATCGCGGAGCGCTCGGGGAACAGCGACGCGATGTGCCCGTCCGGCCCGACACCGAGGAAGGTGATGTCGAAGCGCGGGTAGTCGCGCCCCTCGGAGGCGTGCTCGCGCAGCTCCGCGTCGTAGGCAGCGGCGGCACCGTCGAGGTCCAGACCCTCGTCCGAGGCGGGGTAGGAGTGCACGTTCGCCGCCGGCACGTCGAGGACGCTGAAGAGGTCCCCCGCCTGGACGTCGTTGCGGTCCTCGTGGCCGCGGGGCACCCAGCGCTCGTCACCCCACCAGAAGTGCACGCGCGACCAGTCCACGTTGCCGGCGGCGGAGGAGGAGCCGATCTCCTTGAGTGTGGCGGCTCCCATCGTTCCTCCGGTGAGCACGACGTTCGCCGAACCCAGGTCGTCGAGGACGTCGATCGTCTTGGTGAGGAACCGGGCGGCGACCGAGCCGGCGAGGGTCTGCTTGTCGCGGTGGACCAGCACGCGGCGTTCGGTGGTCATCTCAGGGGACTCCTTCGGGTTCGGGTGCCGATCGGCGGGGTTCGGCTCCGTGTCGGGAAGCTCTGAGGCGTGGGCGCCCTGGACGGGCGCCCACGCCTCAGGAGGCGCTGCGGGCCTCGGCCTTCTCAGTGAGCATGTCGACCCCGCGCGAGATCACTTCACCGTACAGGTCATCCGGGTCGAGCCGGCGCAGCTCCTCCGCCAGGCAGTCCCGGAGGCTGCGGCGGGGGAGCGAGATGTCGTGGACCGGCTGATCGGGCTGCGTGAGCGTCGCGACGTTGGGCACCGAGCGCTCGAGCTCGATCACTCCGGAGTCGCGGATGAGCCGCACGCCGTGGATCCCGCTGGACCCGGTGGCGCTGATCGTGAGCTCGTGGTCGACGGGGATGTCGAGCTCGAGCTGCAGCCAGGCGGCGAGCAGGATCGTCGAGGGGGAGTCGGGCGCGCCCGAGACCTCGACGGCCGTGATCGGCTCGTAGGGCGGCTGGTCGAGCACTGCTGCGAGCTGCGCGCGCCAGAGGGTGAGGCGGGTCCAGGCGAAGTCGGTGTCGCCGGGGGCGTAGGTGGAGGCGAGGTGGTGCAGCGCCTCCGCCGGGTTCGACTGGGCCGACGCGTCGGTGATCCGCCGGGTGGCGATCCGGCCGATCGGGGACGCCGAGGCGTTGTCCGGAGCGCTGTTCGGCCACCAGGCCACGACGGGGGCGTCGGGGAGGAGCAGGCCCGTGACCAGGCTCTCCTCGTCCTCGGCCGCGTCCCCGTAGGGACGGAGCACGACGACCTCGCTCGCGCCGGCGTCGCCTCCGACCCGGATCTGCGCGTCGACGCGCGCCGTCGCGTCGACCGGGACCGTGGTGGTGCCGTCGTCCTTCGAGACCACGATGACGCGCATCGGGTGCTCGCGGGACGCGTCGTTCGCGGCTTCGATGGCCTCCTCCTCGTGACCCCGGGAGGTCGCGATGATGAGGGTGAGGACGCGGCCGAGGGCGACGGCGCCGCCCTCCTCGCGGATCTTGACGAGGGTCTTCGAGACCTCGCTCGTCGTGGTGTCGGGCAGATCGACGATCATGGACGCCTCCAGGTGCGGCCGTCGCGGGCGAGGAGCTCGTCGGCGGAATCGGGGCCCCAGGTTCCGGGGCGGTACTGCTCGGGCTGGCCCTGCGTGGCCCAGAACTCCTCGATCGGGTCGAGGATCTTCCAGGACAGCTCGACCTCCTCGTGCCGAGGGAAGAGCGGCGGCTCGCCCAGGAGGACGTCGAGGATGAGGCGCTCGTAGGCCTCGGGGCTCGCCTCGGTGAACGCGTGGCCGTAGCCGAAGTCCATCGTCACGTCGCGCACCTGCATGCCGGCGCCGGGCACCTTCGAGCCGAATCGCATGGTGACGCCCTCGTCGGGCTGGACGCGGATGACGAGCGCGTTCTGGCCGAGCGACGTGGTCTGGCTCTCGGCGAAGAGCTGCTTCGGTGCCCGCTTGAACACGACCGCGATCTCGGTGACGCGGCGGCCGAGGCGCTTGCCGGCCCGCAGGTAGAACGGCACGCCGGCCCAGCGTCGGGTGCCGATGTCCAGGCGCATGGCGGCGTAGGTCTCGGTGGTCGAGGTGGGGCTCATGCCGTCCTCCTCGAGGAAGCCGAGCACCTTCTCGCCGCCCTGCCAGCCGCCGGCGTACTGCCCGCGGGCGGTCGCGGTGGAGAGGTCGGCGGGGAGGCGGACGGCCGCGAGGACCTTCTCCTTCTCCGCACGGAGGTCGGCCGCGTCGAACGAGATCGGCTCCTCCATGGCGGTCAGGGCGAGCAGCTGCAGCAGGTGGTTCTGGATGACGTCGCGCGCCGCTCCGATGCCGTCGTAGTAGCCCGCGCGCCCGCCCACGCCGATGTCCTCGGCCATGGTGATCTGCACGTGGTCGACGTAGTTCGAGTTCCAGAGCGGCTCGTACATCATGTTGGCGAAGCGGAGGGCCAGGATGTTCTGGACCGTCTCCTTGCCGAGGTAGTGGTCGATCCGGAAGACGGAGTCGGGCGGGAAGACCGACTCGACGACGTCGTTCAGCTCGCGAGCCGTCTTCAGGTCGCTGCCGAACGGCTTCTCGATGACGACGCGGCGCCACTGGCCGTCCTTCTGCTCGGCGAGGCCGGAGCTGCGCAGCTGCTCGGTGACCTGCGGGAAGGACTTCGGGGGGATCGAGAGGTAGAAGGCGAAGTTGCCGTTCGTGCCGCGCTCGCGGTCGAGGTCGTCGACGGTCGTCTTCAGGCGGGCGAACGCCTCGGGGTCGTCGAACTCGCCCTGCACGAACCGGATGCCCTGCGCGAGCTGCGCCCAGACCTCCTCGTGGAACTCGGTGCGGGCGTGCTTCTTCACGGAGTCGTGGACGACCTGCTCGAAGTCCTGGTCGTCCCAGTCGCGCCGGGCGAATCCGACGAGGGCGAAGCCGGGAGGCAGCAGGCCGCGGTTGGCGAGATCGTAGACCGCGGGCATGAGCTTCTTGCGGGAGAGGTCGCCGGTCACGCCGAAGATGACGAGGCCGCTGGGCCCGGCGATCCGGTTCAACCGGCGGTCGAAGCTCAACCTCAACGGGTTGAACTCGGGGGTGATGTCCACAGACATGTGCAGTGTCCTTCTGTGTGCCGGTGGGACCGGCGCACTGCTATCGGTGAGGGAGGGGGAGGAGCGGGCGGACCCGGCTGCTGCCCCGGGAAGTGGTCGCGGGACGACCGCGGGCACGCCGCCACGCGCTCGAGAGCGCAGCGGCGGCGTGCCCGTCGGATCAGGTGTTGAGGGCCTCGAAGAGCGCCTCGAGGTCGGCCTCGGGGTCGGTCAGCGTGAGGGTCAGCACCGGCCGGCCGTGCTCGGCGAGCACGCTCGCGTCACCGGCGGCCTGGGCCAGGATGAGCTGGCCGAAGGTGAACGGGCTGTCCGGGATCTCGAGGTCCACGTCGGAGCGCTCGGTGATCTGGAGGAACACGCCGGTCGGCGCCCCGCCCTTGTGGTACTGCCCGGTCGAGTGCAGGAAGCGCGGGCCCCACCCGAAGGTGACGGGGCGCTGGGCCTGCGCGGCGAGGAGGTCGCGCACGCCCTCGAGCTGCGGGAGCGCGAGGCGGTCGACGTACGCCTGGATCGAGACGTAGCCGCCGTCGCCCAGCTGGGCGAGGAGGCGGTCGACAGCGGCGGCGACGGTCGAGACGCCCTCGGTGACACTGCTGCTGCCGGTGACCTCGATGCCCGCGTCGGTGAACGCGGGCGCCTCGGGCTCGGGGCGCTTCTCGAGCAGGGCCCGGGTCGCGACCTTCGCCGACTCGACGTCGGGCTGGTCGAACGGGTTGATGCCCAGGAGGCGACCCGCGACGGCGACGGCGTACTCCCACGTCAGCATCTGAGCGCCGAGCGAGCCGGAGAGGAGGATCTCGCCCTCGTGACGGTCGCGCGGGAACAGGTGCAGCGCCGTGGCGTCCTCGACCAGGCGGACGACCTGCACGTCGGGCAGGTCCTCCGAGAGCTCGGGGGCCAGCGTGCCGAGGACGACGGGGAGGATGCCCGTGCCGTCCTTGCCGGTGGACTCGGCGATGAGCTGCTCCGCCCAGTCGGCGAAGCCGACGATGTCGGTCCCGTCGGCGACGATCGCGAGCTTGTCGCGGCGCGGGCTGGTCGCGGCGATCGCCGCTCCGAGGATCAGGCCCGGGTTCTCGGGGGAGTCCACGGCGAGCCCGAGGGAGGCCTCGGCCGCCTCGTCGAGGAGTGCCTCGATGTCGGCGCCGGCGAGCCCGGACGGCACGAGGCCGAACGCGGAGAGCGCCGAGAAGCGCCCGCCGATGTTCGGGTCGGCGTTGAACACGCGGTAGCCGGCCTCGCGGGAGGAGGTGTCGAGGGGCGAGCCCGGGTCGGTCACGATGACGATGCGGTCGAGCGGATCGATGCCCGCCTCCGTGAACGCCTTCTCGTAGGCCTTCTTCTGGCTCGCGGTCTCGACGGTCGAGCCGGACTTCGAGGAGATGACGACCGCGGTCGACGCGAGCCGGTCGTTCAGGGCGGCGAGCACCTGGCCGGGCGCCGTCGAGTCGAGCACGGTGAGCTCGACGCCGGCGGTGCGGGTGATGACCTCGGGCGCGAGGGAGGAGCCGCCCATGCCGCCGAGGACGATGTGGTCGACGCCCTTGGCCTGGAACTCCTCGCGCAGGGCGAGGATCTGGGGGATCAGGGGGCGGGAGACGGTGGTCGACTCGGTCCACCCGAGGCGCTTGGCCGCCTCCTCCTCCGCCGCGGCACCCCACAGGGTGGGGACCTGGGCGGTGATGCCGGACGCGACCTCGTCGGCGACGAGCTCCGGGACGACGCGGTCGACGGCCTTCTCGGCGTCTCCGCTGACGTGGATCTGGATGGCCATGATCAGGCCTGCGCCTTCGCGCCCTCGAGCGCCGCGGTGACGGTGTCGAGCAGCTCGTTCCAGGAGACGATGAACTTCTCCACGCCCTCCTTCTCGAGCAGCTCGGTGACGTCGGCGTACGAGACGCCCTGCGCCGCGACGGCGTCGAGGACGGCGTTCGCGTCGGCGTACGAGCCGGTGACGGTGTCGCCGGTGATGACACCGTGGTCGAAGGTCGCCTCGAGGGTCTTCTCGGGCATCGTGTTGACCACGCCGGCCGCGACGAGCTCGGTCACGTAGAGGGTGTCGGGGAGGTCGGTCGACTTGACGCCGGTCGAGGCCCAGAGGGGGCGCTGGCGGTTGGCGCCGGACTCCTGGAGCAGCAGCGCGCGCTCGGTGGCGAACGCCTCGACGAAGACCTCGTAGGCCAGCTGCGCGTTGGCGACGCCGGACTTGCTCTTGAGGGCGCGGGCCTCGTCGGTGCCGACGGCCTCGAGGCGCTTGTCGATCTCGGTGTCGACGCGCGAGACGAAGAACGAGGCGACGGAGTGGATGGTCGACAGGTCGATGCCGGCGTCCTTGGCCTTCTCGAGGCCGGCCAGGTACGCGTTGATGACGGCGCGGTAGCGGGCGAGCGAGAAGATCAGGGTGACGTTCACCGAGATGCCGGAGCCGATGACCTCCGTGATGGCCTCGAGGCCCTCGACGGTCGCGGGGATCTTGATCATCGCGTTGGGGCGGTCGACCTTGGCCCAGAGGGCCTTGGCCTGCTCGATGGTGCCCTGGGCGTCGTGCGCCAGGCCGGGCTCGACCTCGATCGACACGCGGCCGTCGTAGCCGTTGGTCGCGTCGTAGATCGGGCGGAAGATGTCGGACGCCGCGGCGACGTCGTCGGTGGTGATCTCGAAGACGGCGTCGGTCACCGAGGTGCCGGCGGAGGCGAGCTCGCGCACCTGGGCGTCGTAGGACTCGCCGTTGGTCAGGGCCGCGGCGAAGATCGTGGGGTTCGTGGTGACTCCGACGACGTTCTTCTCCTCGATGAGCTTCTGCAGCCCTCCGGTGGAGATGCGCGAGCGGGAGAGGTCGTCGAGCCAGATGCTGACGCCGGCGGCGGAGAGCTCTGCGGTGGGGGTGTTCTCGGTCATGTCTCTTCTTCTTCTGCGTAGGTGGTGCGTGGTGTGAGGGGGAGCCGCTGCTCCGACGGCGAAGGCCGCGTCCGTGGTGGACGCGGCCTTCGGGTCAGGAGGCTGCGAGCGACTCCTTGGCGGCGGACAGTGCCGCCTCGGTGGTGATCCCGAACTCGCGGAACAGGGTCTTGTAGTCGGCCGAGGCGCCGAAGTGCTCGATCGAGACGGAGCGGCCGGCGTCGCCGACGTACTTCTGCCAGCCCAGGCTCAGGCCGGCCTCGATCGAGACGCGCGCCTTCACCGAGGAGGGCAGGACCTTCTCGCGGTACTCGGCGTCCTGCTCCTCGAACCACTCGAGGGACGGAGCCGAGACGACGCGGGCGTTGACGCCCTCGCTCCTCAGGGCCTCGCGCGCCTCGACGGCGATCTGGACCTCGGAGCCGGTCGCGATGAAGATCACGTCCGGGGTGCCGCCCGGCGCCTCGGCCAGGATGTAGGCACCACGGGCGACGTTCGCGGCGGAGGCGAAGGTCTCGCCCTCCGCGTCGCCCTCGCCGCGCTCGAACACCGGGATGTTCTGACGGGTGAGCGCGAGGCCGGCGGGGCCCTCGCGGCGCTCGAGGATGGTCTTCCAGGCGTAGGCGACCTCGTTCGCGTCGCCGGGGCGGACGACGTCCAGGCCCGGGATCGCGCGGAGGGTCGACAGCTGCTCGACCGGCTGGTGCGTCGGGCCGTCCTCGCCGAGCGCCACGGAGTCGTGGGTCCAGACGTAGATGGCCGGCGCCTTCATGAGCGCGGCGAGACGGACCGCCGGGCGCATGTAGTCGGAGAAGATCAGGAAGGTGCCGCCGAAGGGGCGGGTGTTGCCGTGCAGGACGATCCCGTTGAGGATCGCGCCCATGGCGTGCTCGCGGATGCCGAAGTGCAGCACGCGGCCGCCCTTCTTCCCGGTCCACTCGTGGGTCGAGAACTCCGTCGGGACGAAGGAGCCGGCTCCCTCGATCGTCGTGTTGTTCGACTCGGCGAGGTCGGCGGAGCCGCCCCACAGCTCGGGGATCACGCCGGCGAGGGCGTTGATGACCTTGCCGGACGCGGCGCGGGTCGAGACCTCCTTGCCGGGCTCGAAGACGGGGAGCGCCTCCTGGACGCCCTCGGGCAGCTCGCCCGAGAGGACCCGGTCGAGCAGCTCCTTCTTCTCGGGGTTCGCGGACGCCCAGGCGGCGAGCTGCTCGTCCCACTCGGCGTGCTGGGCCTGACCGCGCTCGACGGCCTTGCGGGTGTGCTCGATGACCTCGTCGGCGACGTCGAAGGTCTTCTCTGGGTCGAAGCCGAGCACCTCCTTGAGTCCGCGGAGCTCGTCGGCGCCCAGGGCGGAGCCGTGGATCTTGCCGGTGTTCTGCTTCTTCGGCGACGGCCAGCCGATGATGGTGCGCAGGATGATGAGCGACGGCTTGTCGCTCTCGCCCTTCGCGGCCTCGATCGCGGCGTGCAGCTCGGCGACGTCCTCGTGGTACTCGCCGGTCTTCTTCCAGTCGACGACCTGGACCTGCCAGTCGTAGGCCTCGTAGCGCGCCTTGACGTCCTCGGTGAAGGCGATGTTGGTGTCGTCCTCGATCGAGATCTGGTTGGAGTCGTAGATGACGACCAGGTTGCCGAGCTTCTGGTGGCCGGCCAGCGAGGAGGCCTCGCTGGTGACGCCCTCCTGCAGGTCGCCGTCGCCGGCGATCACATAGACGAAGTGGTCGAACGGGGAGGTGCCCGCGGCGGCCTCCGGGTCGAACAGGTCGCGCTCGAAGCGCGAGGCGTAGGCGAAGCCCACGGCGGAGGCGAGGCCCTGGCCGAGCGGTCCGGTGGTGATCTCGACGCCGTCGGTGTGGCCGTACTCCGGGTGGCCCGGGGTCTTCGAGCCCCAGGTGCGCAGCGCCTTGAGGTCGTCGAGCTCGAGTCCGTAGCCGCCCAGGTAGAACTGGACGTACTGCGTCAGCGAGGAGTGGCCGACCGACAGGATGAACCGGTCGCGGCCGATCCAGGTCGCGTCGGACGGATCGCGGCGCATGACCTTCTGGAACAGGAGGTAGGCGGCGGGCGCGAGGCTCATGGCGGTTCCGGGATGGCCGTTGCCGACCTTCTCGACCGCATCCGCGGCGAGAACCCTCGCCGTGTCGACTGCCTTCTCGTCAATGGATTCCCATTGCAGTTCTGACACTTGGTACTGACCCTTCTCGAGACGTGGGGCAGACGGGGACCGTCCGCCCTCTCGCATGGTGGAGCACGCCGCATGACGACTTCGACACGATGCTCCGGCGACGGCCCTCTCGGCCACGTGCCGACGATCGTCGGGCGGGCTCGGGTGCGTGCCGGGCGCTCTGGCGAGCAGTCCCGAGTATACGGAGGGGGGTGCGCCGCCGACCGGGGGTTGCGTGGTCGCATATGTCTGCGTCCGATTGGACAAGCGTGCACGCCGGGCCCGGCTCCCGGACGGGCGCATTACACTCGTTCGGGATCATCGAATCGTTAGAGGAGCAATGGACGCAGTCGTGGAGACCACCGCCGTCGAGCGGGACGGGGCGTCGCCGACGACCCTCTCGCGCAAGGTGAAGGCCTTCGTCGCTCTGACGAAGCCGCGCGTGATCGAGCTGCTCCTCGTGGTGACCGCTCCGACGATGATCCTGGCGCAGGGCGGGATCCCGAACCTGCTGCTGGTCCTCGACGTCCTGATCGGCGGCGCCCTGAGCGCCGGGTCGGCGGGCGCGTTCAACTGCTACTTCGACCGCGACATCGACCGGATCATGAACCGGACGAAGAACCGGCCGCTCGTGACCGGGGAGATCTCGGACCGGTCCGCGCTCGTCTTCGCGACCACGATCGGCGTCCTGTCGATCGTCTGGCTCGGCCTCACGGCCAACTGGCTCTCTGCGGGCCTCTCGCTCGCCGCGATCCTGATCTACGTCGTGTTCTACACGCTCTTCCTCAAGCGCCGGACGCCGCAGAACATCGTGTGGGGCGGCATCGCGGGCTGCATGCCGGTGCTGATCGGCTGGGCGGCGGTCACCGGCTCGCTCGACTGGGCCCCCGTCATCCTCTTCTCCGTCATCTTCCTCTGGACGCCGCCGCACTACTGGCCGCTGTCGATGAAGTACCGGGACGACTACCAGGCCGCCGGCGTGCCGATGCTGGCCGTCGTGCGCGGACGCACGATCGTCGGGCTCCAGGTCATCCTCTACGCCTGGGCCACCGTCGCCTGCTCGCTCCTGCTGATCCCCGTCGCCGGCATGGGGGTGCTCTACACGGTGGTCGCGCTCGGCAGCGGAGTCTGGTTCATCGCCGAGACGCACCGCCTCTACAGCCTCGCGATCCGTCACGAGCACGTCTCGCCGATGCGGGTGTTCCACGGGTCCATCGGATACCTCACCCTGCTCTTCCTCGCCGTCGGCATCGACCCGCTGCTCCCCTTCTGATGGTGACGCCGTTCTCCTTGCTCGCCGAGCGGGTGACCCTGGGTCCGCGCGCATTGCGCTGGGGGACCACCGCGGCGCTCGTCGCGAGCATCCTGATCATCTTCTTCGGGGGCGTCGTCCGGCTGACCGGCTCTGGCCTCGGCTGCCCCACCTGGCCGGCGTGCGAGCCGGGCTCGCTCACCTCGACCCCCGAGCTCGGGATCCACGGCTTCATCGAGTTCACGAACCGCGCGTTCACCGGCGTCCTCGTGGTCGCGGTGGGCTGGGCGATCACGGCCGCGCGCCTGCAGAAGCCGCGCGACCGCACCATGACCCGGCTCGCCTGGTCGCAGTTCTGGCTCGTCGTCGCGAACGCCCTCGCGGGCGGCGCGACCGTCCACTCGGGCCTCAACCCGTACATCGTGGCCGGGCACTTCGCTCTCGCCATCGCCCTCCTCACCACCACCGCACTGACGTGGCACCGCGCCCACCGCTCGCAGTCCGTGGCCTTCGAGCCCGACCGCCCGACGCGGGCGCTCAGCATCGGGCTCGTCGGCCTGACGCTCCTCGTGATCCTCGTGGGGACCCTCGTGACGGGAACCGGCCCGCACGCCGGCGACTCCGCGGAGGTGCCCCGCATGCAGTTCCACTGGGAGAGCGTGACCGTCGTCCACGGCGTGCTCGGCACGGCGGTGCTCGTCGCGGGTGCCGCGCTGCTCCTGCGCCTGTCGCGGGCGGCGGGCTCGGAGCTCGCCCGGCGGCGCGTGATCGCCTTCCTCGTGGTCGTCGTGCTGCAGGCGCTGGTCGGGGTCGCGCAGTCGCTCACCGCGCTGCCCGAGACGCTCGTCGCGGTGCACCTCCTCGGCTCGGCGCTCATCTGGGTCGGCGCGGTCCGCGTGCTGCTCGACGTGAACCCGAGGCTGTTCACCGTGCGCGCCCAGCGCCGGGACGCCGCCCAGGAGCTCCAGCCCGCCGCCTGACCGCGGGCTCCGGCTCGGCGGAGAGCAGGTGCCGCCGGAGGCGCAGGAGCACGCGGGGGAGCGCCCGCAGCGGGAGGTCGGCCGCGATCGCGCGGGCGAGAGGGCCGAACGCCCGTGCGGGTCCGGTCGGCAGGCCGGCGCCCACCAGTGCGGTCACGAGTCGTGCGGGGATCGGGGTCGATGCGTCGTTCGTCATGGCGGAACCGAATCACGGACCACCGACACCGGTATGGCCATGCGCGTCTGGAGGCACGTCACCGGTGCCCGGCCGACACCCAGGTGCGGAGGTTCCGCTGAACGGCGGACGCCGGTAGAATGAGAAGCTGGTCACGGTTCGACGCACCCTGCGCACGTGATCCGCACACGGCCCGATGGAGCGCCGACGCACACCTCCGGAATCCAGGGACGCACATCATCCGCTCCGCGCATCAGATCGATCGCGCGACCGGCCGGAGAGCACCCGCGGGCCACCCCCGGGGGAATGACTCCGGGACCCGACCGGTTAGCAGTGGGTAGGAAACGAGGTACACATGTCAGACATCCTGATCGACCGCCCCGAGCTCGAGAGCCTGGGCGTCTACGAGTTCGGCTGGTCCGACTCGGACTCCGCCGGAGCCTCCGCGCGACGCGGCATCTCGCCCGAGGTCGTCTCCGACATCTCCGCGCTCAAGAACGAGCCCGCCTGGATGCGCGACCGCCGCATGAAGGCCCTGAAGCTCTTCGAGCGCAAGCCCATGCCGACGTGGGGCGCCGACCTGTCGGACATCGACTTCGACAACATCAAGTACTTCGTCCGCTCCACCGAGAAGCAGGCGCAGACCTGGGACGACCTCCCGGACGACATCAAGAACACGTACGAGAAGCTCGGCATCCCGGAGGCGGAGCGCCAGCGCCTCGTCGGCGGCGTCGCGGCCCAGTACGAGTCCGAGGTCGTCTACCACCAGATCCGCGAGGACCTGGAGGAGCAGGGCGTCATCTTCATGGACACCGACACGGCGCTGCGCGAGCACCCCGAGATCTTCGAGGAGTACTTCGGCACCGTCATCCCCGCGGGCGACAACAAGTTCGCGGCGCTGAACACCGCGGTCTGGTCCGGCGGCTCCTTCGTGTACGTCCCCAAGGGCGTCCACGTCGACATCCCGCTGCAGGCCTACTTCCGGATCAACACCGAGAACATGGGCCAGTTCGAGCGGACCCTGATCATCGCGGACGAGGACAGCTACGTCCACTACATCGAGGGCTGCACGGCTCCGATCTACAAGTCGGACTCGCTGCACTCGGCCGTGGTCGAGATCATCGTGAAGAAGAACGCCCGCGTGCGCTACACGACGATCCAGAACTGGTCGAACAACGTCTACAACCTCGTCACCAAGCGCGCGATCGCGCACGAGGGCGCGACGATGGAGTGGATCGACGGCAACATCGGCTCGAAGGTCACGATGAAGTACCCGTCGATCTTCCTGGTCGGCGAGCACGCCAAGGGCGAGACCCTCTCCGTCGCGTTCGCGGGCCCCGGCCAGCACCAGGACGCCGGCGCGAAGATGGTCCACATGGCGCCGTACACGCAGTCGTCGATCGTCTCGAAGTCGATCGCCCGCGGCGGCGGTCGCGCCGGATACCGCGGCGAGGTCCGGGTGGACGCGAACGCCCACCACTCGGCGAACACCGTGCGCTGCGACGCCCTCCTGGTCGACACCATCTCGCGCTCCGACACCTACCCGGCGATCGACATCCGCGTCGACGACGTGCAGCTCGGCCACGAGGCGACGGTGTCGAAGGTCAGCGAGGAGCAGCTCTTCTACCTGATGTCGCGCGGCCTGCCGGAGGACGAGGCCATGGCCATGATCGTCCGCGGCTTCATCGAGCCGATCGCGCGCGAGCTGCCCATGGAGTACGCCCTCGAGCTGAACAAGCTCATCGAGATGGGGATGGAGGGCAGCGTCGGTTGACGCCCGCCTCCCCCCTCGAAGGGGCGCCCGGACGGGGCGCCCCGCACCCATCGAAAGGAACCACCGCCAGATGACGGTCCCCACGAGCGCCGCGACCCCCGAGATCGACGGCGCGGCCGCCGCTGAGCGCCTGGGCATCAGCGCCCACTCCGACGGGGCGTTCACGCCCGTGCAGACGCGCTCCGAGCGTTTCGCGTCGGTCGACGTCGAGGCCTTCGAGGCCGTCACCGGCCGCGAGATCGCCTGGAAGCTGACGCCCGTCGCCCGCCTCGGCGATCTCATCGACGGCGTGCTCGACGGCTCGCCCGCCCCCCTCGAGCACACGCCGGTGGACGGTGTCGACGTCTCGTGGGTCGGCCGCGACGACCAGCGGATCGGCACTGCCGGCCTCCCCGAGGACCGCGCCGCCGCGAACGCCTGGTCGAGCTTCGAGAAGGCTCTCGCCGTCCGCGTGACGGGAGAGGACGAGAAGGTCGCCACCCTCGTCCGCTCGGGCCTCGGCTCCGCACCCCGCGCCGCGCACACGATCATCGAGGCGGCGCCCTACGCCCGCGCCGTCGTCGTCCTGCAGAACGAGGGGGAGGCCTCCCTCGCGGAGAACGTGGAGATCCTCGTCGGCGAGGGCGCGCAGCTCACCGTCGTCACCGTGCAGGAGTGGGCGGACGACGCCCGGCACCTGGCCAACCACTTCGTGCGGGTCGGACGCGACGCGAAGGTGAAGCACATCGTGGTCACCCTCGGCGGCTCCATCGTCCGGGTGAACCCCTCGGCGCACCTCGTCGAGCGCGGAGCGGACGGCGAGCTCTTCGGCCTGTACTTCGCCGACGGCGGCCAGCACCTCGAGCAGCAGGTGTACGTCGACCACGACGCCCCCGACACCCGCAGCCGCGTGACCTACAAGGGCGCGCTGCAGGGCGAGGGCGCGCGCACCGTCTGGATCGGCGACGTCCTGATCCGCAACAGCGCCACCGGCACCGACAGCTACGAGCAGAACCGCAACCTCGTCCTCTCGGACGGCACGCGCGCCGACTCCATCCCGAACCTCGAGATCGAGACCGGTGACATCGCCGGAGCGGGGCACGCCTCGGCGACCGGCCGCTTCGACGACGAGCAGCTCTTCTACCTGCAGTCCCGCGGGATCCGCGAGGACGAGGCGCGACGCCTGGTCGTGCGCGGGTTCCTCAGCGAGATCGTGCAGCAGATCAAGGTCGCCGAGCTCGAGGACCGCCTGCAGCTCGCGATCGAGGCGGAGCTCGCCGGCAGCGCCGGCCAGACCGGCTCCTCCCGCGGAGCGGCGGTCCCCGCATGAGCAACGCCGCGATGATCTGCTCGGTCTCCGAGCTGATCCCCAACCAGGCCATGCGGGTCGAGGTCGACGGAGTCGCGATCGCGGTCGTGCAGGACTCCGCCGGCGAGATCCACGCCATCGGCGACACCTGCACCCACGGCGAGATCTCGCTCTCCGAGGGCTTCGTCGAGGGCGACAGCCTCGAGTGCTGGGCGCACGGCTCCCAGTTCTCCCTCCGCACCGGCACCCCGCTGAACCTCCCGGCCTACGAGCCGGTCCCCGTCTTCGTCGTCGAGATCATCGACGGCGACGTCTACATCGACCCGACCGTCACGAAGGAAGTCTGAATGTCCGTTCTCCAGATCAGCGATCTCCACGTCAGTGTCGAGACCGAGCAGGGGACCAAGCAGATCCTCCGCGGTGTCGATCTCACCATCAACCAGGGTGAGATCCACGCGATCATGGGCCCCAACGGGTCCGGCAAGTCCACCCTCGCGTACACGATCGCGGGACACCCCAAGTACCACGTCGACGGGGGCTCGATCACCCTCGACGGCGTCGAGGTCCTCGACATGTCCGTCGACGAGCGCGCCCGCGCGGGACTCTTCCTCGCCATGCAGTACCCGGTCGAGATCCCCGGTGTGACCAACACCAATTTCCTGCGCACCGCCAAGACCGCGATCGCCGGGGAGGCGCCCGCGATCCGCACGTGGACGAAGGACGTCAAGTCGGCGATGGCGAACCTCCGCATGGACTCGTCCTTCGCGGCGCGCAACGTCAACGAGGGCTTCTCGGGCGGCGAGAAGAAGCGCAACGAGATCCTCCAGCTCGAGCTCCTCGCCCCGCAGTTCGCCGTCCTCGACGAGACCGACTCCGGCCTCGACGTCGACGCGCTCAAGATCGTGTCGGAGGGCGTCAACCGCGCCCACCAGAGCACCGGTCTCGGCGTGCTGCTGATCACGCACTACACGCGGATCCTCCGCTACATCCAGCCCGACTTCGTCCACGTCTTCGTCGCCGGCCGCGTCGCCGAGCAGGGCGGCAAGGAGCTCGCCACCCGGCTCGAGGACGAGGGCTACGACCGCTTCCTGACCTCGGCGACGGTCTGATCATGGCGGTCACCACTCTCGAGCCGAAGCTCTTCGACCAGGTCGAGGAGGCCCTCAAGGACGTCATGGACCCCGAGCTCGGGGTCAACGTGGTCGACCTGGGACTCATCTACGACCTGGGCTGGGACGACGAGAACGACGCCCTCGTCATCCACATGACCCTCACCTCGGCGGGCTGCCCGCTGACCGACGTGCTCGAGGAGCAGACCGCCGAGTCGCTCGACGGCATCGTCGAGGCGTTCCGGATCAACTGGGTCTGGATGCCGCCGTGGGGTCCCGACCGGATCACCGAGGACGGGCGCGACATGATGCGCGCACTGGGCTTCTCGATCTAGCCGCTGCACACCGACGCCGAAGGGCCGGGAGGAGTCGTCCTCTCGGCCCTTCGGCGTCTCTGTCGTCTCCAGCCGGTCGCAGTCCGTCGCGGAGTCGGAACGGCCGGACGGGTCGACTCCGGCGTCGAGGGCCGTCGTCGCTCCCGCCGGTCGAGTCGGTGGAGGTGCCCACCGAGGTCGAGCAGGAGGACCGGGCGGCTCGACCTCTGCTGAACGCTGAAGGGCCGGGAGGAATCGTCCTCCCGGCCCTTCGGCGTCCGTGCGACCGCTCAGCGCGAGCGGCGCGAGAGCATCGCCCAGGTGGTGGGGAGCAGCGCGGCGGCGACCAGCGCCTTGAGCGCGTCGCCGACCAGGAAGGGCACGAGTCCCGCGGAGAGGACGGAGCCGAGGTCGGCGGGCAGCCCCAGCGAGGCGAGGGCGGCGGCCAGCCAGGGAAGGCCGACGAGGTAGATGGTGGCGGTGCCGGCGAGGAAGGTCACCAGCGTGCCGAGGACGCGACGGTCCCACTGCCGCTGGGCGAGCCACCCGGTGACGATCGACGCGAGGACGAAGCCGACGATGTAGCCGCCGGTGGGACCCGCGAGGACCGCCCAGCCGTGCGAGCCCTCGGTGAAGACCGGGGCGCCGAGAGCGCCGACGAGCGCGTACACGAGCATGGACAGCGCGCCGCGGAGTGCGCCGAGCGTCGTGCCGACCAGAAGGACCGCGAAGGTCTGGCCCGTGAAGGGGACCGGCCACATCGGGATGAACAGCTGCGCCATCGCCGCGGTGAGACCCGCACCCGCGAGCACCAGCAGGGCGTCGGTCGCGACGGAGCGGGTGACGAGCCGGTCGGCGAGGACCGGGCGCGGGAGGGCGGAAGAGGAAGGGGACATGGGTGATCTCCGAGAGTCCTGGTCGCCCGAGAGCGAGGAGCGAGCGCGTCCGCGGTGAGCGGACGTGGATCCGCCCCGCGGCTCAGGAAATATACTAGGGGGCTGCCGCATCGCGGCCCCTTGCCCCACTCCTCCCGAACCGAACGCCATTTCTTGGCGGGAACGGACAGCACTGTGCTCAGCGTGCACGACCTCGAACTCCGAGTCGGCGCCCGACTCCTGATGGAGAACGTCTCCTTCCGGGTGGGCGATGGCGACAAGGTCGGCCTCGTCGGCCGCAACGGGGCGGGGAAGACGACGCTGACCAAGGTCCTCGCGGGCGACCTCATCGCCTCGAAGGGCACGGTCGACCGCGGCGGCGAGATCGGCTACCTCCCCCAGGACCCGCGCTCCGGCGACCCGGAGGAGCTGGCGCGCACCCGCATCCTCGACGCCCGCGGGCTGGGGCAGCTGGTGCTCGGCATGCAGGAGGCGACGGTCGCGATGTCGAGCAGCGACACCTCCGTGAGCGAGGCCGGGATGAAGAAGTACGGCAACCTCACGGACCGCTTCCTCTCCCTCGGCGGATACGCGGCTGAGGCGGAGGCCGCGTCGATCGCGAGCAACCTCAACCTCCCCGACCGGATCCTCGACCAGCCGCTCAAGACGCTCTCCGGTGGCCAGCGGCGCCGCATCGAGCTCGCGCGCATCCTCTTCTCCGACGCGAGCACGCTGATCCTCGACGAGCCGACGAACCACCTCGACGCCGACTCCGTCGTCTGGCTCCGCGAGTTCCTCAAGAACTACCGCGGCGGCTTCATCGTGATCAGCCACGACATCGAGCTGGTCGGCGAGACCGTGAACCGCGTCTTCTACCTCGACGCCAACCGCCAGGTCATCGACGTCTACAACATGAACTGGAAGAACTACCAGCGCCAGCGCGCCGCCGACGAGGAGCGCCGCAAGAAGGAGCGGGTCAACGTCGAGAAGAAGGCCGGCGCCCTCCAGCTGCAGGCCGCGAAGTTCGGCGCGAAGGCCTCGAAGGCCGCAGCGGCGCACCAGATGGTCGCGCGTGCCGAGCGCATGCTCAGCGGGCTCGAGGAGGTCCGCGCGGTCGACCGCGTCGCGAAGCTCCGGTTCCCGACCCCGTCCGCCTGCGGTCGCACCCCTCTGCAGGCTCAGAACCTGTCGAAGAGCTACGGCTCGCTCGAGATCTTCACCGCCGTCGACCTCGCGATCGACCGCGGCTCCAAGGTCGTCATCCTGGGGCTCAACGGAGCGGGCAAGACGACGCTCCTGCGCATCCTGGGCGGCGTGGACCAGCCCGACACCGGAGTGATCGAGGCCGGGCACGGCCTCCGGATCGGCTACTACGCGCAGGAGCACGAGACGATCGACGTCAAGCGCTCGGTGCTCGAGAACATGGTCTCCTCCAGCCCGAACCTCACCGAGACCGAGGCGCGCCGGGTCCTGGGCTCGTTCCTGTTCACCGGGGACGACTCGCACAAGCCGGCCGGGGTCCTCTCCGGCGGAGAGAAGACCCGTCTCGCCCTGGCGATGATCGTGGTCTCGGGCGCGAACGTGCTCCTGCTCGACGAGCCCACCAACAACCTCGACCCCGCGAGCCGCGAGGAGATCCTCGACGCGCTCGCGCACTACGAGGGCGCGGTCGTCCTGGTCAGCCACGACGAGGGAGCCGTCGAGGCGCTGAACCCCGAGCGCGTCCTGATCATGCCGGAGGGCACCGAGGACCACTGGGCGGCCGACTACCTCGACCTGATCACGCTCGCCTAGCGGGCGTCGAGCAGCTCGTCCTCGACCTCGGAGTCGCTGCGGCCGCGGCGTCGGCGGCGCTCCTCGCGCCGCTCCTCGGCCGCGACGACCTCGGGGTCGTCGGCGTTGCGGATGCGGTACTCGTGGCGGATCGCCCAGCCGAGCCCGCCGAAGCCCATGACGGCGAACAACACCCACTGGACGGCGTAGCTGATGTGCAGGCCCTCGTCGGCGACCGGCTTGATCGCGGCCAGCGGGGGAGCGTCGACCGGCGCCGGCGCCTCGGCGACCAGCAGGCCGTACGCCGAGGTCCGCAGGGGCTCGTCCAGCTGCGTCGACAGGTCATCGAGCTGGATCGTGGCGATCTGGCCGGCCGGTGCGGAGCGTCCGTCGATCCGTCCCTCCGCGGGCTTCAGGCGGGCGACGACGGTCACCTCCCCCTCGGGCGGCGCGGGGATCGCGTCGGGGGAGTCCTGGGTCGAGCCGACGGGGACCCAGCCGCGGTCGACGACGAACACGCTGCCGTCGTCGAGCCGCAGCGGCGTCAGGATCTCGAAGCCGGGGTTGCCGTTGTAGGGCCGGTTGCGGACGAGGGTCTGCCCCTGCGTCTCGTAGACGCCGGTGACCTCGACCGGGCGGTACTCGAGCGCGTCGTCCCACGTGGAGTCGGCGGGGAGCAGCCCGTCGAGCGCCACCGGGTCGGCGGTCCAGTTCGCGGTGACCAGCCGATTGGTCGAGGCGGCCTGGTCGAGCCGCGCGACCTGCCAGCGCGAGAGCAGCACGCAGGCGACGGCGAAGACGATCGCGAGAGCGAGATAGCCGAACCAGCGTCGCGAGAAGACGAAGCGCCAGGAGGGACGGGGCGCGTCGCCGCTCATCGTTCCGCTCCGCGGTCGACCGTGTAGAGCGGCTTCACCTCGAGCGGGAAGTCGCGGGCGAGGAGGAACTCGCGCAGGAACTCCAGGTGCTCGCCGCAGGCCAGCCAGGTCTTCCGACGGTCCTCCGCGTGGATCCTCGGGTTCCGCCACTCGATCGCGAACGTCGCCGTCCGCGGGCAGCCCGCTCGGGAGCAGGCGTGCGCGTCGGGGACCCGGCCGAGCGGGATCACGGCCGGTCTCCCCGCGGGTCGCCGCCCTCGGGGCGACCGGCCGGGAGAGGACGATCGCACCCGGCCGCTCGACGTTGCCGCGCTCGCCCGCACTGCCGACGTTGGCCAGCACGACGGCGAAGTAGGGCAGGACCACGGCGCCGATGGCGAAGAACAGCAGCCACCAGCCGTGGGCGAAGAGCAGGCAGATGACGCAGAGCATCCTGATGCCCATGGCGATCGAGTACTTGATCGCGCGGGAGCGCCGCTCGGCGCTCGGCGACGGCGGTAGGGAGGTGAGTGTCTCGCGTGGTTTCACAGCCATGCAAGCCTACGTCGCGGCGGGCGGGTGCAGGCCGGGAGGGCCTCATCCCGGAATCTGTTGCGCGACGCGCCTCTAGGATGTACGGGTCGCCCGGCGCCGCACGAGCGCCGGCAGGAGGGACACCATGACCACGCCGCGCACCGTCCTCGTCACCGGGGGCAACCGGGGGATCGGCTTCGCCATCGCCCAGGAGTTCGTGGCCGCCGGTCACCGGGTCGCCGTGACCGCGCGCTCGGGCTCCGGCCCGGAGGGCTCCCTCACCGTCGTCGCGGACGTGACCGACGCCGCCTCCGTCGACGCCGCATTCACGCAGGTCGAGGCGGAGCTGGGCCCGGTCGAGATCCTGGTGGCGAACGCGGGCATCACCCGCGACACCCTGCTGCTGCGCATGACGGAGGAGGACTTCACGTCCGTCGTCGACACGAACCTCACCGGGGCGTTCCGCGTCGTCAAGCGCGCATCGAAGGGGATGCTCAAGCAGCGCTTCGGCCGCGTCGTCCTCATCTCCAGCGTGGTCGGCCTCTACGGGTCGCCGGGCCAGATCAACTACTCCTCGTCGAAGGCCGCCCTCGTGGGCTTCGCCCGCTCGCTGACCCGCGAGCTCGGCGCCCGCAACATCACCGCCAACGTCGTCGCTCCCGGCTTCATCGAGACCGACATGACCGCGGAGCTCTCGCCGGAGCAGCAGGCGGAGTACCGGAAGAGCATCCCGCTCGCCCGTTACGGCACCGCTGCCGAGGTCGCGAAGGTCACGCGCTGGCTGGCCGGCGACGAGGCGGCGTACATCTCGGGTGCCGTGATCCCGGTCGACGGCGGCCTCGGGATGGGCCACTGACCGATAAGCCCTGGGCTTATATCCGGCGGATATAAGCTCTAGGCTTATGCGATGACCTCCTCCGATGTCGTCGCCGTGCTCCTGGACCTGGTGACCTCCCGCTCCCTCGTCGACCGGGCGGGCGCCCAGCGCGAGATCGAGCGGGGCTTCGCCGAGGTGGAGGCCGCGGTCCCGGCGATCCAGCCCCTGCACCCGACGGTCGGCGACGAGTTCCAGGCGATCTACCCCTCCGTCCACGCCGCGCTCCGGGCGACGCTGCAGGCGCGCCTCTCGCTCCCGGCCGGCGTCGACTGCCGCGCCGGCATCGGCCTGGGCGAGGTGCGGGTGGTCGGGTCGGGGATCGCCGGGGACCTCGAGGACGGGTCCGGTTGGTGGCACGCGCGCGAGGCCATCGATCGCGCCCACGCGCTCGAGGACGGTGCCGTGCCCACGGCCCGCGGATGGTTCGTCGCCGGGGACGCCGACGGAGACCCCGGCGAGGCGGCGGTCAACGCCTACCTCCTCTCCCGCGACGCCCTGGTCGGAGCGCTCAGCGCGCGCGATCGCCGGCTCGTGCTGGGGAGCCTGCGCGGAGCGTCGCAGAAGGAGCTGGGCGAGCAGGAGTCGATCTCGCAGCCCGCCGTCTCGCAGGCGCTGCGGCGCGCGGGAGCGGGCGCCCTCCTCGCCGGCGCGCGCCTGCTGGAGGAGACGTGCTGACGGCGCTGCTGCTCGCCGTGATCGGCCTCGGCGACCTCGCGCGCACGCACCTCCGCCGCCGTGCGGCCCTCCTCGCGATCCCCGTGCTCGCCGCCGCAGCCGTGACCGCAGCGCTCCTCGTCGGAGCCCCGCCGCTCGGTGCGGCGATCGTCGTCGTCCTGGCCGGAGCCTGGCTGCTGACGACCACGACCGTCGAGAACGCGCGGCCGCCCGGGGGTCTGCGTCCGGCCGTCGCCCTCGTCGCGGCGGTCCTGGTGCTGACCGCTGTCGACCGCGCCGCCGGCGTCCCGACGGGGCCGCTCGCGCCGACAACCGTCGCGAACACGCTCCCTCCGATCGAGCAGCTCGCTCTGGCGGTCGGAGCCGGGCTCTTCCTGCTGGAGAGCGGCAACGTGATCGTGCGGGCGGCGCTGTTCCGCGAGCTCCCGCAGGCCGAGCCCGCGCCGCGTCCGCGCTGGAGCGAGCGGTTCGCGCGTCGGGAGCCGGCCGACGCCCGCCTGCCGGACCTCCAGGGCGGGCGCACGATCGGACCGCTGGAGCGGCTGCTGATCGCCGGCCTCACGCTCGCCGGAGCGATCGGCCTCGCCGGTGCCGTGCTCGCGGCCAAGGGGATCGTGCGCTTCCCCGAGATCTCCCGCGACGGCGGCAGCGGCGAGAAGGCAGAGTACTTCCTGGTGGGCTCGCTCGTCAGCTGGGCGCTGGCGCTCGGCTGCGCCGGACTCGTCGCGATCGCGGGCCGCTGACGCCCCTGAGGGCGGGGGAGGCGGGCCTCAGCCGCGGAGGCCGAGGACAGGCAGCAGCTGCGACAGGTCGAGGCCGCCGACGACGAGGTCGGCGCGCTCGCGCACCAGGGGCTTGGCGTTGAAGGCGACCGCGAGGGAGGCGACCGCCATCATCTCCAGGTCGTTCGCACCGTCGCCGACGGCGATCGTGCGCTGCGGCGGGACGCCCGAGACCGCCGCCCACTCGCGGAGCGCCTCCGCCTTGGCCGCGGCGTCGATGACCGCCCCGTCGACCGCTCCGGTCAGCAGGCCGTCCCCGCAGCAGAGGCGGTTGGCCCGGACGAAGTCGAGGCCGAGCGCACCGGCGACCGGGTCGAGGACCTCGTGGAACCCGCCGGACACCACACCGATGCGGCCGCCGGCGGCGTGGACGCCGGCCACGAGCTCGGCGGCGCCGGGCGTGACGCGGACGCCCGAGCTCACACCGGGGAGCACCGACTCCGGGACCCCGGCGAGAGTGGCGACCCGCTCGCGGAGGCTCTCGCCGAAGTCGAGCTCGCCGCGCATCGCCCGCTCCGTGACGGCGGCGACGCGCTCCTCGGAGCCGGCGTGCACCGCGAGGAGCTCGATCACCTCGTCCTGGAGGAGGGTGGAGTCCGCGTCGAGGACGACGAGGAAGCGGGCAGGCGTCACAGGACGCTCACTCATGGGCCGGTCCGATCGGTCGGGTGGGCGCGCCGGGGCGCAGAGCTCGACCCGCGGGGGTGCTACGGGTGGACGACGACGCCCTTGCCGACGACGGTGATGCCCGACTCGGTGACGGTGAACCCGCGCTCGCGATCGCGGTCGTGGTCCACGCCGACTCGAGCACCGGGCTCGACGACGACGTCCTTGTCGAGGATAGCGCGGACGACCAGCGCGTCCGGGCCGATGCGGACCTTGTCGAAGACCACCGAGTCGGTGACCGTCGCGTTCGACTCGATGACCGTCCAGGGCCCGACGACGCTGCGCTCGATGTGCGCGCCCGAGATCACGGTGCCGAGCGAGACGACCGAGTCGACCGTCGATCCCATGTTGCCCTTGCCGTCGCGGACGATCTTGGCGGGAGGGGAGTTCAGCTGCGACGAGAAGATCGGCCACTGCTGGTTGTAGAGGTTGAAGACCGGCAGCGCCGAGATGAGGTCCTGGTGGGCCTCGAAGAAGGAGTCGATGGTGCCGACGTCCCGCCAGTAGTAGCGGTCGCGGTCGGTCGAGCCGGGGACGTCGTTGAGCTTGAGGTCGTAGACGCCGGCCTCGCCGCGCGCGACGAAGTCGGGGATGATGTCGCCGCCCATGTCGTGGTCCGACGTGGAGGACTCGCCGTCGCGGATGACCGCGTCGATCAGGGCGTCCGCGTCGAAGACGTAGTTGCCCATCGAGGCGAGGACCTCGTGCGGGGAGTCGGCCAGGCCGACGGCGTCCTTGGGCTTCTCGAGGAACTCGGAGATCATCGTCGGGACGATGCCGTCGCCCGCCTCGTCACCGGCGAGCTGGATGACGCCGAACTGGTCCGCGAGCTCGATCGGCTGGCGGATGGCCGCGACGGTCGCCTTCGCACCGGACGTGATGTGCGCGTCGATCATCTGCGAGAAGTCCATGCGGTAGACGTGGTCGGCGCCGACCACGACGACGATGTCGGGCTTCTCGTCGCGGATCAGGTTGAGGCTCTGCAGGATCGCGTCGGCCGAGCCGCTGAACCAGCGCTTGCCCAGGCGCTGCTGCGCGGGGACCGAGGCGACGTAGGAGTTCAGGAGCCCGGAGAGGCGCCAGGTCTGCGAGACGTGGCGGTCGAGCGAGTGCGACTTGTACTGCGTCAGCACGACGATCTGAGTGAGACCGGAGTTGATCAGGTTGGACAGCGCGAAGTCGATCAGCCGGTACTGCCCGCCGAACGGCACCGCGGGCTTGGCCCGGTCCGCCGTGAGGGGCATGAGGCGCTTTCCCTCGCCGCCGGCGAGGACGATGCCGAAGATCTTCTTTGACTGCATGGCACCACAGTAGGGGCTCGGGCTTCCCCGTGGACCCCGGCTGTCGCCGGGGGAGCGCCCTGTACTACGGTTCGGGGGTGCGAGTCGATCTGCTGACCAAGGAATACCCGCCCGAGGTGTACGGGGGAGCCGGTGTCCACGTGGCCGAGCTCACCAAGGCGCTGCGCAGCGACCTGGAGGTCGTGGTGCGCTGCTTCGGCGCGCCGCGCGAGGAGGAGGGCACGTTCGCGTACTCCGTCCCCGCGGAGCTCGCCGAGGCGAACGGCGCGCTGCAGACCCTCGGGGTCGACCTGCAGATCGCGCAGGACGCGGCGGGGGCCGACCTGGTCCACTCCCACACCTGGTATGCCAACGCCGCGGGGCGTCTCGCCCAGCTCCTGCACGGCATCCCGCACGTGGTCTCGGCGCACAGCCTCGAGCCGCTGCGTCCGTGGAAGGCCGAGCAGCTCGGCGGCGGCTACCGCGTCTCGAGCTGGATCGAGCGGGAGGCGTACGAGAACGCCGACGCCGTGATCGCGGTGTCCGGCGGCATGCGCGAGGACATCCTCCGCTCCTACCCGGCCCTGGACCCGGCGAAGGTCCACGTGGTCTACAACGGCATCGACCTCGACGCCTGGCACCCGGTCGAGGACGAGGCCGTCCTCGCCGAGCTGGGCATCGACCCCTCGCGCCCCTCCGTGGTCTTCGTCGGCCGCATCACCCGGCAGAAGGGCCTGCCCTACCTGCTCCGCGCCGCGGCGACCCTGCCTCCCGAGGTGCAGCTCGTGCTCTGCGCGGGCGCCCCCGACACCCCCGAGATCATGGCCGAGGTCACCTCCCTCGTCCGCAGCCTCCAGGAGGAGCGCACCGGCGTCGTCTGGATCGACCGGCACCTGCCGCGCCACCAGCTCTCCGCGGTCCTGACGAACGCGACCACGTTCGTCTGCCCCTCGATCTACGAGCCCCTCGGCATCGTCAACCTCGAGGCGATGGCCTGCGGCGCGGCGGTCGTCGGGACGGCGACCGGCGGCATCCCGGAGGTCGTCGACGACGGCGTGACCGGCCGTCTCGTCCCGATCGAGCAGGTCACCGACGGCACCGGCACCCCCGTGGACCCGGAGCGCTACGTCGCCGACCTGGCCGCCGTCCTCGCCGAGGTCGTCGCCGACCCGGAGACGGCGAAGCGGATGGGCGCCGCGGGCCGCGAGCGCGCGCAGAGCCACTTCAGCTGGACGCAGATCGCGCGGGACACCCGGGCGATCTACGACTCGCTCGTCTGAGCCTCCCGGCCGCCTCCTTTAGAATGGCTCCCATGCCCAGCGTTGTCTCGTTCGTCGATGTGTCCTTCGTCCGGAACGGCAAGCGGATCCTCGACCACGTGTCGTGGGACGTGGCCGAGGACGAGCGCTGGGTGATCCTCGGCCCCAACGGGGCGGGCAAGACCTCGATCCTGCAGATCGCCGCCGCGCAGAACTACCCCTCGACCGGTGCCGCGCACCTGCTCGAGGAGACCCTCGGCCGCGTCGACGTGTTCGAGCTGCGCCCGCGCATCGGCTACGCCTCGACCGCGATGGCCCGCCGCCTCCCGGCCGGCGAGACCGTGCTCGACGTCGTGATGACCGCCGCCTACGCCGTCACCGGCCGCTGGAACGAGGGCTACGACGCGATCGACGAGCGCCGAGCCCGCCGAGTGCTGTCCGAGTGGAAGCTCGAGCACCTCGCCGAGCGCACCTTCGGGACGCTCTCGGACGGCGAGCAGAAGCGCGTCCAGATCGCCCGTGCGATCATGACCGACCCCGAGCTGCTCCTGCTCGACGAGCCGGCCGCGAGCCTCGACCTCGGCGCCCGCGAGGAGCTCGTCCAGCTGCTGGGCGGCTTCGCGAAGGACCCGGCGTCGCCCGCGATCGTGATGGTGACCCACCACGTCGAGGAGATCCCCGACGGCTTCACCCACGCCCTGCTCCTCCGCGACGGAGCGGTGGTGGCGGCGGGCCCGCTGGCCGAGTCCCTGACCGAGGCGACGCTCGCCGAGACCTTCGGGCTCGACATCGCTCTCACCCGCGAGAACGGGCGCTTCTCGGCCCGCGCCCGCGGCTGACCCCGGCTCCGGGGTCCGGGCGCGGCGCGACTTCTGCGCGCGCTGCCGGTCTGGTATTCTCGGTAGCTGGTTCGGGCCCGTTCGCGGTGCGCCCGCCCTCATCCACCCGTTCCCGTCGACGACAGGTGCGGTTCAGGACCATCGACGACAGGACACGACCATGAAGACCGACATCCACCCCGAGTACTCCGCGATCGTCTTCCGCGACCTCGCGTCCGGTGAGACCTTCCTCACCCGCTCGACCGCGAAGAGCAGCAAGACGATCGAGCTCGACGGCGTGACCTACCCCGTCATCGACGTCGAGATCTCCTCCGCCTCGCACCCGTTCTACACGGGCAAGCAGCGCATCATGGACTCGGCCGGCCGCGTCGAGAAGTTCAACAGCCGCTACAAGAACTTCGGCAAGTAGCACTCCTCGAAGGGCCCTCGACCTCACGGTCGGGGGCCCTTCGTCGTTCCCGCGGGGCGGTCCTCAGTAGCGGTAGAAGCCCTCTCCGGTGGCCGTTCCGAGGCGGCCGCGATCGAGGTACTCCGTCTTCAGGTGGGCGGCGAACGCCTGGGAGGCCTCGTCCGGGGCCGCGGCGGCGATGTTGTAGGCGGTCCGCAGACCGACGACGTCGAAGATCTGGAAGGGTCCGAGAGGGGCGCCGGTGCCGATCCTCCAGGTCTTGTCGATGGTCTCGTGGTCGGCGTAGCCGCCCATGAGCAGACCCGACGCGGCGTTGAGGAGCGGCACCAGCAGCGAGTTCAGGACGTAGCCGGCCTTCTCCTTCTGCAGCCTGATGGGCTCGAGGCCGCTGGAGACGGCGAACTCCACGACGGCGTCGACCACGGCGGGGTCCGTGTCCGCCGTCCCCATGATCTCGGCCGTGTTCTGCGCCCAGACGTGGTTGGCGTAGTGCAGCGCGAGGAACCGGTCGGGTCGGCCGGTCGAGGCCTTCAGGTCGCTGGGGAGCAGCGTGGACGAGTTGGTCGCGAAGACCGTGCGCTCGGGAGCGAGCGCACCCAGGCGGCCGTACAGCTCCTGCTTCAGGCCCAGGTCCTCGGGGACGGCCTCGATCACGAGGTCGGCGTCGGCGACAGCCTCCGCGAGGTCGGAGGTGAGGCGGAGGGAGTCGAGCGCCTGCTGCGGTCCGCCGGCGACGCCGCCGGGCACCGACTCGTAGACGCCCGCGAGACCGCGGAGCCGCTCGCGCGCCGACTCGAGGACGTCGTCGGAGAGGTCGTAGACGGTGACGGCGAAGCCGTGGAAGGACGACTGGAAGGCGATCTGGGAGCCGAGCACTCCGCTGCCGAGGACGGTGACCGTGCGGATCGTGGGCATGACTTCTCCTTGCGAGAGGGGGGGGAGGGGGAACACGTGCTCACCCGATCCCACAGCGCCGCGGTCCGCGGAGCGAGGGCTTGCGCCGACGGGCGGGCCGTGGCCGTCGGGGAGCCGGCGCGGTAGCGTCCCGGCATGGTGTCCTTCGCCGACAAGCCGATCCTGCCGTTCACGACTCCTGAAGAGTGGGACGCCTACCTCCGCGGCGAGCCCGACCCGGACGGAGTCCGGCTGAAGCTGCGGAAGAAGGCCGCCGTCGATCCGGGGATCACCTACGCCGAGGCGCTCGACATCGCGCTCTGCCACGGCTGGATCGACGGTCAGGCGGGAGCCTTCGACGAGCAGTTCAAGCTCCAGGCCTTCACCCCGCGGCGTCGCGCTAGCCCGTGGTCCAAGGTCAATCGCGATCACGTCGCACGGCTGCTGGCGGAGGGCCGGATGCTGCCGGGCGGGCTGGCCGAGGTCGAGCGGGCACGCGCCGACGGGCGCTGGGACGCGGCCTACCGGCAGCGCGATGCGGAGGTGCCGGACGACTTCCAGCGGGCGCTCGACGCGGATCCGCAGGCCCTGGCCTTCTTCGCGACCGTCGGCGGGCAGAAGCGCTTCGCGTTCCTCTTCCGCCTCTCGCAGCTGAAGCGGGCGGCGACGCGGGAGCGGCGGATCGCGGAGTACGTGGCGCTCCTGCGCGAGGGGCGCACGCTGACCTGAGGGGTCAGTGGCGGACCGGCCAGCCCCCGTCGGCGACGAAGGACTCGTCGCGGACGCGGCGCATGTACTCCTGGAAGGACTCGGCCTGGGTGCGGCACCAGTCGACCTGGAGCGCGTGCAGGGCCTTCGCGCCGACTCCGAGCTCGTCGGCGAAGGCGCGGCCCAGCGCCTGGGCGACGCGGCCCGCCGCGATCGCGTCCGCGCCCGCGTCGTGCGCCTCGGTGAGGGCGACGCCGTAGTGCTCGGCGGCGAGGGTCAGGGTGCGCTTGCCCTTGCGGTAGCGGTCCACCGCCTTGTCGATCACGAGCGGATCGACGACGGGGCTCGGGTCGAGCAGCACGGGCACGCCCCAGCGGCGCGCCTCGTGGGCGAGGAGCGAGAGGTCGTAGGGGGCGTTGTAGACGACGACCGGGATGCCGCGGGCGAGGAGCGAGCGCAGCGCCTCGGAGATCTCGGCCACGACCTCGCCGGCGGGGCGGCCGTGCGCGCGGGCGTGCTCGGTGCTGATCCCGTGGACGGCGGAGGCGCCGGCCGGGATCTCGACCCCGGGATCGGCGAGCCAGGTCGTGCCCTCGATCGGCTCGCCCGCCGCGTCGATCACGCCGACGTGCGCGGTGACGATGCGGCTCGTGCGGACGTCGATGCCGGTGGTCTCGAGGTCGAACACGGCCAGCAGATCGAACCACCGCGCCCCTTCGGAGGGAACGAGCTCCTGCTCGGCGTCGTCGAACAGCGTCGGCTCGGTCTGCGTCTCGGTCGCTCCGGTGGTGCTCACGCCGACAGCCTAAAGGGGGCCTCCGACATCGGCCGGAGGCCCCTCGGCGTGCTGCCGGGTCAGCGGGCCTCGTGCGCCTTGGCGACGTGGAGCCAGAAGAAGCCCTGCGTGCCGAGTGTCATCGTCAGCGTGCCGTCGTCCGAGAATCCGGGGAAGCGGCCGCCGCCGAACAGGTCGCTGAGCGTCGATCCGGGGTTCTCCGGGTCCGTGATCGTGACCGAGACCGGGTTGTGGTTGAAGCTGAAGACGCAGAGCACCTCCTCGGGCTGGTCGCCCATCTCGGAGCCCGAGCCGGCGTAGTCCCGCACGAAGGCGAGCACCGACTCGTGGTCCGTCTCGAGGACGCGCATCGACCCCAGGCCGAACGCCGGGTGGCCGCGGCGCACGTGCAGGACGTTCCGCATCCAGTGCAGCAGGGAGCGGGACTGCGCCAGCTGCGCCTCCACGTTGACCTGGTTGTAGTGGTAGACGAGCGACTGGACGATCGGCTGCACGAGCTTGCCGGGGTCGGCGGCCGAGAAGCCGGCGTTGCGGTCGGGCGTCCACTGCATCGGCGTGCGCGACGCGTCGCGGTCGTTGAGCCAGATGTTGTCGCCCATGCCGATCTCGTCGCCGTAGTACAGGAACGGGCTGCCGGCGAGGGAGAAGAGCAGGGCGTTGATCAGCTCGAGCTCGGCGCGCGAGTTGTCCAGCAGCGGCGCGAGCCTGCGGCGGATGCCGATGTTGGAGCGCATCCGCGGGTCGTAGGCGTACCAGCCGTACATGGCCTGGCGGTACTCCTCGGACACCATCTCGAGCGTGAGCTCGTCGTGGTTGCGGAGGAACACGCCCCAGGCGGCGCCGCTGGGGATGTCGAACGTCTCGGAGAGCACCTTCTTCAGCTCGTTCGCCGTCTGCGCGCGGAGGGAGTAGAAGATTCGCGGCATGACCGGGAAGTCGAACGCCATGTGGCACTCGGGCTCCTCCTCCGTGCCGAAGAACGCGGCGACCTCCCGCGGCCACTGGTTCGCCTCGGCGATCAGGATGCGGCCGGGGTAGTCGCGGTCGACCATGGTGCGGAGGTTCTTGATGAACTCGTGGGTCGGCGGCTCGCCCTCTCCGTTGCCCTCGTCGGACTCGTAGAGGTAGGGGATCGCGTCGAGCCGGATGCCGTCGACGCCGAGGTCGAGCCAGAACTTGACCACGTCGTGGATCGCCTCGTGCACGGCGGGGTTCTCGAAGTTGAGGTCCGGCTGGTGCGAGAAGAAGCGGTGGAAGTAGAACTGGCGGCGCTCGGCGTCGAAGGCCCAGTTCGAGTCCTCCGTGTCGACGAAGATGATGCGGATGTCCGGCCACTTGTCGTCGGTGTCGTTCCAGACGTAGAAGTCGCCGTAGGGCCCCTCGGGGTCGGAGCGGGACTGCTGGAACCACTCGTGCTGGTCGCTGGTGTGGTTGAGCGGGAAGTCCATCACGATGCGCATGTTGCGCTCGTGGGCCTTCCGGACGAGGTCGCGGAAGTCCTCCATCGTGCCGAACTCGGGGAGGATCGCCTTGAAGTCGGAGACGTCGTAGCCGCCGTCGCGCAGAGGCGACATGTAGAACGGCGGGAGCCAGAGGGCGTCGATCCCGAGCCACTGCAGATAGTCGAGCTTGGAGGCGAGCCCGTTGATGTCGCCGGCGCCGTCGCCGTTGGAGTCGTAGTACGACCGGATCATCACCTCGTAGAACACTGCCCGGCGGTACCACTGGGGGTCGAGGGCGAGTCCGGGGAGTTGGATCGGCGACGTGAAGCTCACGGTGCTCCTTCTGCTGCTGCCTGAGCGGATGACCGTCTCGCGAGACGGGTGGGCGGTGCGCCGTGTTGCGAGCGCGTGATCATGCTCCCGGCTCGGATCGAGGCCACGCAAGGCGTTGCGGCCAGATCTTCGACGGGCTTTCCCTACGATAAGGAACGCGATGACCACTCCCTCTCCCTACGCCTCCGATCTCGGCCGTGTCCCCGTCCGCGAGGCCGCGGTGGACGTCGCCGGATCCCGCACCGCCTACTGGACCTACGGCGCTCCGGACGCCTCGACCGTCCTCGTGCTGGTGCACGGGTTCCGCGGCGAGCACCACGGCCTCGAGCCCGTCGTCGCCCGTCTGCTCGCCGGGGGCGCGGACGTGCGGGTCGTCGCTCCCGACCTGCCCGGCTTCGGCGCCTCGACCCCGATGACGCGCCTGCCGCACGACGTGGACGGCTACGCCTCCTGGCTCGGCTCCTTCCTCGACGCGCTGGGGCTCCGCGGTGAGGCGTCCGTCCTCGGCCACTCCTTCGGCTCGATCGTCGCGGCCGCGGCCGTCGCCGACGGGCTCCCCGCTCCGCTCCTGGTGCTGGTCAACCCGATCGGCGCGCCCGCCCTGCAGGGTCCCCGCGGAGTCCTGACCAGGCTCGCCGTCCTCTACTACCGGCTCGGCGCGCTCCTGCCGGGGCCCCTCGGACGCCGCCTGCTCAGCGACCCGCTGATCGTGCGGGTGATGAGCCTGGCGATGGTGAAGACGAAGGAGCCGGCGCTGCGACGCTTCGTGCACGACCAGCACGACCGGTACTTCAGCGCCTTCGCCTCCCGCGACACGGTCCTCGAGGCGTTCCGCGCCTCCGTCTCGCACGACGTCGGCGAGTACGCCTCCCGGATCGGCGTGCCGACCCAGCTGATCGCCGCGGCGCAGGACGACATCACTCCGCTCCCGGCGCAGTACCGCCTGCTCGAGAGGCTGCCGCACGCCCGCCTGCACGTCATCGACGGAGTCGGCCACCTGATCCACTACGAGACGCCGGACGAGGCCGCCGCCGTGCTGCGGACGGCCCTCGAGGAGGGGATCGACCGATGAGGATCGTCGTCGACTGCCGGTACACCCGGCTCGAGCGGCACGACGGGATCAGCCGCTACACCGCGGAGCTCGTCCGCGAGCTCGCGAAGCTGCACGACGTGACCATGCTGATCAGCGACCGCCGCCAGCTCGCGATGCTCCCGTCGCTCCCGTGGGAGCGCGTGACCGGGCCGACCAGCCCGTTCGAGCCGTTCGTCGCGCTGCTGGTGAACCGGCTGCGGCCCGACGTGGTCTTCTCGCCGATGCAGACCATGGGCTCGCTCGGCCGCCGCTACCGGCTCGTCCTGACCGTGCACGACCTCATCTACTACCGCCACCGCACCCCGCCGCGCGACCTGGCCGCTCCCGTGCGCGCGCTCTGGCGGCTCTACCACCTCGCCTGGTGGCCGCAGCGGAGGCTCCTCCAGCGCGCCGACGCGGTGGTCACCGTCTCGGAGACGACCCGCGACCTGATCCGCTCCCACCGCCTCACCACCCGGCCGGTGGTCGTCGTCCCGAACGCGGCGACCGAGCCCGACGAGGCGAGCGCCGCTCTGGCGGGATCGCTGCCCGACCGGTCGGCCGCGCGCTCGCTCGTCTACATGGGCTCGTTCATGCCCTACAAGAACGTCGAGACGCTCGCTCGCGCGATGCGGCTGCTGCCCGACTACGAGCTGCACCTGATGAGCCGGGCGAGCGACGAGACCGTCGAGACGCTCCGGGCCCTGGCGCCGACCGCGAAGCTGGTGTTCCACCAGGGGGCGCCGGACGCGGAGTACCGCGCGGTGCTCGCGCGGGCGACCGCTCTCGTGACGGCGAGCAGGGACGAGGGCTTCGGGATCCCGCTGGTCGAGGCGATGGCGCTCGGGACGCCGGTCGTGGTGAGCGACATCCCGATCTTCCGCGAGATCGCCCAGGACGCCGCCGTGTACGTCGACCCGTCGAGCGCGAAGGGCATCGCGGACGGTGTGCGGTCGCTCGAGGACGGCGCCGTGTGGCGGACGCACTCGGCCCGGGCGAGGGAGCGGGCCGCGGCCTTCTCCTGGCGCGACTCCGCCCGGGTGCTCTTCGGGCTCCTGCAGGACCTCGGCCGGCGCTGACGCGGTCCGGCGGTCGGACCGCCTCCGGCAGGCGGGCCGTCAGGCTCCCGGGGCCGGGCTGAGCACGTCGTCGAGGTCGACGTCCGCCACGACCACGTCGCCGGAGTCGTCGACGCCGACGATGCGCAGTGCCCCGTCGACGATCGCGAAGTCGTGCCGGGAGCCGTTGCCGACCGAGACGCCGTGCACGGGGAGGTCCTCGCTGCTGAGCGCGCGGATCAGGCTGCCGATGACCGCACCGTGCGTGGCGACGACGACGGACGCGTCGGGGAAGCGCTCGGCCACCTCGAGCAGCGCGGCGGTCGCCCGCTCGACGACCTCGGCGCGGGTCTCGCAGCCGGGGATCGGCGCGCGCTCGATGCCTCCGGGGAAGCGCTCGGCGAGCTCGGGACCGGTCATCCCCTCCGCCTCGCCGTAGGCGCGCTCGGCCAGGCCCGGCACCGCCAGCGGCTCGTCGAGTCCGAGACCGCGCGCGATGATCGCTCCGGTGTCGAAGGCGCGCTGCAGCGGACTGGCGACCACCGCGTCGAAGCGCCGGTCGGCCAGCAGCCGCGCCGCCGCCCGTGCCTGGGCGCGCCCGGTCGCGTTGAGCGGGATGTCGCTCCTGCCCTGGATGCGCCGGGCGGCGTTCCAGTCGGTCTGGCCGTGGCGGACGAGGGTGAGCTGGGTCACAGGGGCCTCTCGGGAGGTCGGGTGCGGAGCGGGCGGGAGCTCAGAGGGCGGCGGTGCGGCGCGCGGGCAGGCGCTCGGCGAGCTCGCGGAGCACCTCGCTGGTGCCGCCGTCGATCTTGATGCTCGCGCGCGAGTCGCCCTTGGTGGTGCCGCGGTTGACGATCACGATCGGCATCCGGGCGCGACGGGCGATCTCGAGGAAGCGGATGCCGGAGTTGACCACGAGCGACGAGCCGGCCACGAGCAGGGCGTCGGCGCCCGCGACGATGGCGCGCGCCTCCTCGAACCGCTCGGTCGGGATGAACTCGCCGAAGAAGACGATGTCCGGCTTCAGAATCCCGCCGCAGACCGTGCACTCGGGGACGGTCATCGCCGAGACGTCGTGGACCTCGGCGTCGCCGTCGGGGTTGAGGGAGGAGACGTCGGGGTCGTCGAGCCAGGGGTTGAGCGCCTCGATCCGCTCGGCCACCGCGTCGCGGGCGAAGTACTGGCCGCAGGTCATGCAGCGCACACGGTCCGCCGAGCCGTGCAGATCCACCACGCGGCGCGAGCCGGCTCGGACGTGCAGGCCGTCGACGTTCTGCGTGACGACGCCCGTGAGCAGGCCGCGCTCCTCGAGCCGGGCCAGGGCACGGTGGCCGTCGTTGGGGCGCGTGCTGGTGAAGCGGCGCCAGCCGAGCTGGCTGCCGGCCCAGTACCGGCGGCGGTAGTCGGGATCGGCGACGAACTGGGAGTAGGTCATCGGGCTGCGCACCGGTGCCCCGGCTCCGCGGTAGTCGGGGATGCCCGAGTCGGTGCTCATGCCCGCGCCGGTGACGGCGGCGATGCGGCGCCCGCTGAGGAGTTCGACGGCCTGCTCGACCGCGAGCGCCTCGGGGCCCTCGGCGACCGGTGTCGGACTCGACTCCATCCGCGCCTCCTTCGAGGGCCGTTCGAGCGGCCCCTGGACGAGTTTAGTCCGCGCCGTGCCCTAGATTGCCGGGATGCCGATCGTGCACATCACCGACCTCGACCACCCGCTCCTCGCCGACTACCACCGCCTCACCGACGTGGCGCTGCGGCGGGTGCTGGAGCCGGAGGGCGGTCTGTACATCGCCGAGTCCGCCAAGGTGATCGAGCGGGCGCTCGACGCCGGGCACCGTCCCCGCTCGGTCCTGGTGCAGGAGAAGCGGCTGCCGGACGCGGCCGGGGTGCTCGAGCGTCACCCCGAGGTGCCCGTCTTCGTGGCGCCGGATCCGCTGATCGAGGAGCTGACCGGGTTCCACCTCCACCGCGGAGCGCTCGCCTCGATGCACCGTCCGCCGCTGCGGCCGATGGCCGAGCTGCTGGAGGGCGCGCGCCTCGTCGTGATCCTGGAGGACCTGGTCGACCACACCAACGTCGGCGCCGTCTTCCGCGCCGCGGCCGGCATGGGCGCGGACGCGGTCCTTGTGACGCCGCGCTGTGCGGACCCCCTGTACCGGCGCAGCGTCCGGGTGAGCATGGGCACGGTCCTGCAGGTGCCGTGGACGCGCACCCCCGAGTGGGCACCGGCTCGCCGCGCTCTGGAGGAGGCCGGGTTCTCGGTCGCCGCGCTGGCGCTCGCTCCGGACGCAGTGCCGCTCGACGAGTACGCGGCGGCTCGCCCCGAGCGCGTCGCGATCGTCCTGGGCGCCGAGGGGGACGGCCTCAGCCGCGCGGCGCTGGACGCCTCGGACACCGTCGTCACCATCCCGATGCTGCACGGCGTCGACTCGCTCAACGTGGCCTCGGCGAGCGCCGTCGCACTGTGGGCGCTGACCCGCGGGCGCTGACCGCCAGGCTCCGGCGCTCGGCGGCCCCGCGGTGACCCGCCGCTGGCGCTCGCGACGCGGGATCGGGGTCGGTGCCGCGCGTCACCCGCCGCGTACGACGACGGGGCGGCGTCCGGGACGGGTGAGAGGCCCGCCCGTACGATGACGGGGTGACCTCCCCGACCCGATCCGACGACGCCCTCGACCTGTTCGGGGAGCCCGCCGCGCCGGAGCCGCGACCGCGTCGACGGCGCGGGGCGGTCGTCGCCGGTCTCGTCGCCGCGACCGTGCTGGTCGGCGGAGGCGGTGCCTACGCGACCAACGCGGCGACCGCGGAGCTGCCGACGGCGAGCGCCGTCGCGGTGGACCCCGTCTCGAGCGCCGTCGACGCGCCCGCTCTGGCCTGGCCGGCCTACGGCTCCGGCGCCGTGGCGGCCGTGGGCATCGACGGGACGGAGGAGGACGGGCTGCTCGCCCGCTACGGCTCCACCGGAACCGTGCCGACGGGGAGCATCGCCAAGGTCGTCACCGCTCTCGTCGTCCTCGCGGCGAAGCCGATCGCAGAGGGGACGGACGGGGAGACCATCACCTTCACGAGCGCGGATGTGCAGTACTACAACGACACCCTGGCCGAGAACGGCTCGAACGCTCCGGTCACCGCGGGTCTGCAGCTGACCGAGCGGGAGGCGCTGACCGCCATGATGCTCCCGTCCGCGAACAACTACGCGAAGTCGCTCGCGATCTGGGCGTACGGCTCGGAGGACGCCTTCCTCGCCGCGGCGCGCGGCTGGCTCGACGGGCAGGGGCTCGAGCGGACCTCCCTCGCCGACACCAGCGGGCTCTCGCCGGCGACGGTCAGCACGACGGCCGAGATGGTGCGCCTGGGCGAGCTGCTGATCGCGGACCCGGTGCTCGCTCCGATCGTCGCGACGCCGACCGCGGTCATCCCGGGGGTCGGCGAGGTCGACAACACCAACTCGCTCCTCGGCCGCTCGGGAGTGGACGGTATCAAGACGGGGACGACCGACGAGGCGGGCTCGTGTCTGCTGTTCTCGCTCGACGCGACCGTCGAGGGCCGGCCGGTCACCCTCGTCGGCGTGGTGGTGGGCGCGCGCACGCACCCGCAGCTCGCCGCGGACGTGCTGACCCTCGTCCCGACCGTCGAGGCGGGCTTCCGGACCGTCCCGCTGACCGTCGAGGGGCAGGACTACGGCACTCTCACGAGCGCGTGGGGGGAGACGGCGACGGCCGAGACCGTGGAGGCGCGGTCCGTGCTCGTCTGGGGCGCGGTCTCGACGTCGACCACGGTCGCCCTCGATCCGCTCGAGACCGTCGCCGACGGCGAGCGCGTGGGGACCGCGACCGTCGACGTCAACGGCACCTCGTACGAGCTTCCCCTCGTCGCCGACGGGTCGATCGAGGACCCGGGCTTCGCCTGGCGCCTCGGCCACCCGGCCGAGCTGTTCGGCTGAGCGCGGGGCGAGCCGCCGCCTCCCGGGAGCGGATCAGGCCAGGGGATCCGCGGCCCGGTCGCCGACGATCCGCACGCCGGCGGTCGCGATGTCCTCGGCGACCTCCTCCGGCGTCGCGTTGCCCGGCACGACCGAGCCCGGCTCCGAGGCCGCGGGATCGGTGCTCCAGCGCTCGGCGGAGGGCCGCTTGGCGGTGATGAAGTCGCCGGAGGACTGGTGGCGGACGCGGCGCAGCACCCACGGCACGAGGTACTCCCGCGCCCACTGGATGTCCTCCGTGCGGGCGGCACGCCACGTGCGGGCGTGCAGCGGCTCCGGGGCGAGGGGGCGCAGGTCGTTCTCGACGTTCAGCGACTCGAGAACCATGCGCGCGACCTCGTGGTGGCCGTGCGGGTTGAGGTGCAGGCGGTCCGGCGCCCACATCCGCACGTCCTGGATCTCCTGGAGGGACCACTGGTCGGCGACGATGCAGTCGTACCGCTTGGCCAGCGCCCGCAGGTTCTCGTTGTAGATCGCGACCTTCCCGCGGATCCGCCCGAACACGGGGGAGAAGCCCACGTCCACTCCGGTGAAGAGGACGACGGTCGCCCCGTCGGAGCGGAGCCGGGCGAGGCCCGACTCGAAGCGGGACGCGATGTCGTCGGGGTCGGTCCCCGGGCGGATGACGTCGTTCCCGCCCGCGGAGATGGTGATGAGGTCGGGGCGCAGCTCCAGGGCGGGCTCGACCTGCTCGTCGACGATCTGCTGCAGGAGGCGGCCGCGCACCGCCAGGTTGGCGTAGGCGAAGTCCTCGTTCTGGCTGCCCAGGACCTCCGCCACGCGGTCCGCCCAGCCGCGGTGCCCGCCGGGGCTGCCGGGCTCGGGATCGCCGATCCCCTCGGTGAAGGAGTCGCCCAGGGCGACGTAGCGGGACCACGGATGACGCTGCTCGACCATCCCTCCATCATGCTCCGCACCCGGCCGCCGGTGGCACGGCGCGACACGCCGTGCGCCTCCCGGCGGGCCGCGGAGACCGAGCCGCTGTCGGAGGCGTCGGCTAGATTCGGTCCACGTGAACAGTCCCTCGAGCTTCGGTCATCAGGTCGGCACCTCCGCCGCTGAGCACCTGTCCCCGTCGTTCCCGGGCAGGGCGCCGTGGGGTACCGCGAACAAGCTCCGCGCCTGGCAGGCGGAGGCGCTCGAGGCCTACTTCCAGCACGAGCCGCGCGACTTCCTGGCCGCCGCGACCCCGGGCGCGGGCAAGACCACCTTCGCGCTGCGGCTGGCCGCCGAGCTGCTGCACAACCGCACGGTCGACCGGATCACCGTGGTCGCGCCGACGGAGCACCTCAAGCGCCAGTGGGCCGAGGCCGCGCACCGCGTCGGCATCCGCCTGGACCCGACCTTCACCAACCGCATGGGCCGCCACGCCCGCCACTACCACGGCGTCGCCGTCACCTACGCGCAGGTCGCCGTCCGCGCCGAGCTCCACCGCGAGCTCACCCTGTCCGGCCGCACCCTCGTCATCCTCGACGAGGTGCACCACGCCGGCGACGCCCTCAGCTGGGGCGACGCGGTGCGCGAGGCCTTCGAGCCCGCCGTCCGCCGGCTCTCGCTGACCGGGACGCCGTTCCGCTCGGACACGGCGGCGATCCCGTTCGTCAGCTACCTGCCGGACGAGGAGGGCATCCGCACCTCGCTCACCGACTACGCCTACGGCTACGGCCGCGCGCTCGCGGACGGCGTCGTCCGGCCGGTGCTGTTCATGGTCTACGCCGGGCAGATGCGCTGGAAGTCGAAGGCCGGCGACGAGATGGAGGCGCGGCTCGGCGAGGGCAACACCAAGGACATCACCTCGCAGGCCTGGCGGACCGCGCTGGACCCGAAGGGCGACTGGATCCCCTCGGTCCTCCGCGCCGCGAACACCCGCCTCACCGAGGTGCGGCGCGCCGTGCCCGACGCCGGCGGCCTGGTCATCGCGACCGACCACTACACCGCGCGCGCCTACGCCGCGATGCTCCGCGAGATCAGCGGCGAGACCGTCACCGTCGTGCTCTCCGACGAGAAGGAGGCGAGCGACCGGATCGAGGAGTTCGCGAAGGACACCAGTCGCTGGATGGTCGCGGTCCGCATGGTCTCCGAGGGCGTCGACGTGCCGAGGCTCGCCGTCGGTGTCTACGCGACATCGGCGTCGACTCCGCTGTTCTTCGCCCAGGCGATCGGCCGCTTCGTGCGCGCGCGGCGCCGCGGCGAGACCGCCTCGGTGTTCCTCCCGAACGTGCCCGGCCTGCTCGCGCTGGCGGGCTCGATGGAGCTGCAGCGCGATCACGCCCTCGACCGCAGGACCTCCGACGACGAGGAGTACCCCGAGGCCGATCTGATGGCCGACGCCGAGCGCAGCGAGAAGGCGTCCTCGGATCTCCTGGAGGAGGGCCGCTTCGAGTCGATCGGCTCGGCCGCCACCTTCGACCGCGTCGTCTACGAGGGCGCCGAGTTCGGGATGGAGGTCGAGGTCGAGAGCGAGGAGGAGCTCGACTTCATCGGACTGCCGGGGCTCCTCGAGCCCGACCAGGTGCGGGAGCTGCTCCAGCACCGGCAGCAGCGGCAGGCCAAGCGCGCCGGCAGCCGCGCGGGGGCGGCGGCCCCGGCCGAGCCGGCGAGCGAGATCCCGGCACCGCTCTACCGCACGCTCAAGGAGCAGCGCAGCCTGCTCAACTCCCTGGTCGGCCTGTGGGCACGGGGGACGGGCGAGTCGCACGGCCAGGTGCACACCGAGCTGCGCCGGCTCTGCGGCGGACCCGCGGTGGCGCAGGCGAGCGTGACCCAGCTGCAGGCGCGGATCGATCTCCTGCGGCGCAGGCTCGGCTCGCACTGATCGCGGTGAGGCGCGCCGGTACGTGGCGCCGCACTCTCGACGACGGAGCCGATCGCTGCTCCCGCCCAGCCCGGCCGGCCCCTCCGCGTGCGCCGGACAGTCCCTCCGGCGCGTTCTAGCCGATGCACCCGGCGCGGCGCCAGCCCTCCCCGGCGGACCGGGCGCGACCGTACTGTTCGAGCGTGACCCACCGGAACGACCTGCCCGCTCATGCGCCCGCAGGACGAACCGGACGGCGGTTCCGGCCGCCGGTCGTGACCACCGGAGGAGGACCGCGCGATGAGCGCTGACCGTCAGGGGAATGCTCGAGACACGCTCGCTAAGCTGAGCAGTCGGTCCGTCGCGGAAGTGACGGACCATCACCCCCGACGTCGGGCATCCGCAGACCGCACATCGGCGTCTCCCGGACTGCCCGAGAACAATCCCCTGAGGAGTCTCGTGGAGACCTGGCCCGGAACCGCCTACCCGTTGGGCGCGACGTTCGACGGAAGCGGCACGAACTTCGCCCTGTTCAGCGAGATCGCCGAGCGCGTCGAGCTGTGCCTCTTCGAGGAGGACGGCACCGAGACGCGCGTCGAGATCCAGGAGTCGGACGCCTACGTCTGGCACTGCTACCTCCCGCAGGTCCAGCCGGGCCAGCGCTACGGCTTCCGCATCCACGGACCGTACGACCCCGATGCCGGCCACCGCTGCAACCCGAACAAGCTGCTGCTGGACCCCTACGCGAAGGCGATCTCGGGGGAGATCGACTGGGACCAGTCCCTCTTCTCGTACACCTTCGGCGACCCGGACTCGACGAACGACGAGGACTCGGCGCCGCACATGATGATGGGCGTCGTCATCAACCCCTTCTTCGACTGGGCCGGTGACCGCCGCCCGCGCACCTCCTACGACAGCACCGTGATCTACGAGGCGCACGTGAAGGGGCTCACCAAGACGCACCCCGACGTGCCGGAGGAGCTCCGCGGCACCTACGCCGGAGTCGCCCACCCCGCGGTGATCGACCACCTCAAGCACCTGGGCGTCTCGGCGATCGAGCTCATGCCCGTGCACCAGTTCGTGAACGACTCGACGCTGATGGACAAGGGCCTCTCGAACTACTGGGGCTACAACACGATCGGCTTCTTCGCTCCGCAGAACACCTACTCCTCCACGGGCGACCAGGGCCAGCAGGTCCAGGAGTTCAAGAGCATGGTGAAGGCGCTCCACGCGGCCGGCATCGAGGTCATCCTCGACGTGGTCTACAACCACACGGCGGAGGGCAACCACCTCGGCCCCACGCTGTCGTTCCGCGGCATCGACAACGAGGCCTACTACCGCCTCGTCGACGACGACAAGCGCTACTACATGGACTACACCGGCACCGGGAACACCCTGAACGTGCGCCACCCGCACTCGCTCCAGCTGATCATGGACTCGCTGCGCTACTGGGTGACGGAGATGCGCGTCGACGGCTTCCGCTTCGACCTCGCCTCGGCGCTGGCACGCGAGTTCTACGACGTCGACCGGCTCTCCACCTTCTTCGAGCTCGTCCAGCAGGACCCGGTGGTCTCGCAGGTGAAGCTGATCGCCGAGCCGTGGGACGTCGGGCCGGGCGGCTACCAGGTGGGAAACTTCCCGCCCCAGTGGACGGAGTGGAACGGCAAGTACCGCGACACGGTCCGCGACTTCTGGCGCGGCGAGCCGTCGACGCTGGGGGAGTTCGCCTCGCGCCTCACCGGCTCGGCCGACCTGTACGCGCACTCGGGCCGCTACCCGGTCGCCTCGATCAACTTCGTCACGGCGCACGACGGCTTCACCCTCCGGGACCTGGTGTCGTACAACGAGAAGCACAACGACGCCAACGGCGAGGACGGCAACGACGGGGAGTCGCACAACCGCTCCTGGAACCACGGAGTGGAGGGCCCCACGGACGACCCGCGGGTGCTCGCGCTCCGGGCACGCCAGCAGCGGAACTTCCTCGCGACGATGCTGATCTCCCAGGGCGTCCCGATGATCCTCCACGGCGACGAGCTGGGCCGGACCCAGAACGGCAACAACAACACCTACGCCCAGGACAGCGAGCTGACCTGGATCGACTGGGCGCACGCCGACCGGCCGCTGCTCGAGTTCACCGCGGCGCTCATCCGCCTGCGCGCCGAGCACCCGACCTTCCGACGCATGCGCTTCTTCGACGGCCGCCCCGTCCTGCGCGGCGACGGCGAGCCCCTGCCCGACATCGTCTGGTTCACCGCTGCCGGCACCGAGATGTCCCCGTCCGACTGGGACTCCGGTCTCGGCCGATCGGTGGGCATCTACCTCAACGGCAACGGGATCCGCGAGCGCGACCAGCGCGGGCGCCCCGTCACCGACGACAGCTTCCTCCTGTACTTCAACGCCGACGACGTCGACGTCGAGTTCGCGATCCCGAGCGACGAGTACGCGCTCGAGTGGAGCGTCCTCGTCGACACCGCCGGCGCCGAGGCGGACTCGATCCCGCGTCCGGCGGGGGCGATGCTCACCGTCCAGGCGAAGTCTCTCGTCATCCTCCAGGAGCACAGCACCCCCGAGCCCGAGGTCGACCACTCGGTCGCCGCCTCGCTCGCGTCCCTGGCCGCCACCTCGGCCATCCCGATCGTCTCCTCGACGGGACCCACCAGCCCCCACGCCGAGTCGACCGACTCCGCGACCGCACCCTCGACAGGAGCCTGACGTGCGTCTGCCCGCCTCCACCTACCGCCTCCAGATCCGGTCGGCGTTCGACCTCGACGACGCCGCCAGCGTCGCCGACTACGTGCGCGCGCTCGGAGCGGACTGGCTGTACTTCTCGCCGCTGCTGAAGGCCGAGCCCGGCTCGGACCACGGCTACGACGTGGTGGACCACACCGAGGTCGATCCCGACCGCGGTGGCGCGGCCGGCCTGGCGAACGCCTCGGCCGCGGCGCGGGCGGAGGGCCTCGGCGTCCTCATCGACATCGTCCCCAACCACATGGGCGTCGCGACCCCGAGCGAGAACTCGTGGTGGTGGGACCTGCTGAGGAACGGGAAGTCCTCCCGCTACGCCACCGCCTTCGACATCGACTGGGAGGCGGGGGGCGGGAAGCTGCGCGTGCCGATCCTCGGCGACGGTGCGAGCGAGGGAGACAGCGACAGCGAGCTCGACGCGCTCGAGGTCGTCGGCGACGAGCTGCACTACTACGAGAACCGCCTGCCGATCGCGCCCGGCACCGCCGAGCCCGGCGACTCCGGCCGCACGGTGCACGAGCGCCAGAGCTACGAGCTCGTGAACTGGCGCCGCGCCGACGCCGAGCTGAACTACCGCCGCTTCTTCGCGGTGAACACCCTCGCCGCCATCACGGTCGAGCGGCCCGAGGTGTTCGACGCCTCGCACGCCGAGATCGTCCGCTGGTTCACCGAGGGGCTCGCTGACGGCCTGCGCGTCGACCACCCGGACGGCCTGGCCGACCCGGGCGGATACCTCGACGACCTGGCCCGCGCGATCGGCGGCGCGCCGATCTGGGTCGAGAAGATCCTCGAGGGCGACGAGGAGCTCCCGCCGCACTGGGCGACCGTCGGCACCACGGGCTACGACGCCCTGGCCGACGTCGACCGCATCCTGGTCGACCCCGACGCCCGCCCCGTGCTGGAGGGCCTCGACGCCGAGCTCACGGGGAAGGGCGCCCCGCTGCAGTGGGCCGACCTCATCCACGACACCAAGCGCGGCATCGCGGACGGGATCCTCCGCTCCGAGGTCCTGCGGCTGGCCCGCCTGATCCCCGGCATCGAGGGAGCGGACGACGCGCTGGCGGAGCTCCTGGCGACCTACCCGGTCTACCGCAGCTACCTCCCCTACGGAGCGGAGCACCTCGAGCACGCCCGCGTCGACGCCGTGCGCCGCCGTCCCGAGATCCGCGCGACCATCGACGAGGTCGCCGCGGCGCTCGGCGAGACCGGCACGCCGGTGTCCGTGCGCTTCCAGCAGACCTCCGGCATGGTGATGGCGAAGGGCGTCGAGGACACGGCGTTCTACCGCTTCAGCCGCCTCACCTCGCTGAACGAGGTCGGAGCGGACCCGGACGAGTTCGCGATCGACCTGGTCGAGTTCCACCGCCGCCAGGCCGTGCGCCAGGCCTCGTTCCCCGCCTCGCTCACCACGCTCTCGACCCACGACACGAAGCGCGGCGAGGACACCCGTGCCCGCATCACCGCACTGGCCGAGGACCCGGAGGCGTGGGCGGCGACGCTCCGCGAGCTCCACGCCCTCGTCGGCTTCGGCGACGGCCCGATCGAGCACCTGCTCTGGGAGGCCGTCGTGGGGACCTGGCCCGCGAGCCGCGAGCGCCTGCACGCCTACGCCGAGAAGGCGTCGCGCGAGGCCGACGACTCGACGCACTGGACCGCTCCTGACGAGCAGTTCGAGAAGCGGATGCACGCGGCGATCGACGCGGCGTTCGACGAGCCCGCCGTCCGCCGGCTGGTCGAGCAGACCGTCGAGCGGGTGTCGGCCGCCGGCTGGTCGAACGGCCTCGCCGCGAAGCTCGTGCAGATCACCGCCCCGGGCATCCCGGACGTCTACCAGGGCAGCGAGCTCTGGGAGACCTCCCTCGTCGACCCGGACAACCGCCGCGAGGTCGACTTCGGGCAGCGTCGAGCGCTGCTGGAGCGGATCGACGGCGGCTGGAAGCCCGCGATCGACGCCGAGGGAGCCGCGAAGCTCCTCGTCACCTCGCGCGCCCTCCGGCTCCGCCGCGACCGCCCCGAGCTGTTCACCCGCTACACCGCCGTCCCTGCGATCGGGCCCGCCGCCGAGCACGCGATCGCCTTCGACCGCGGCGGCGCGCTGACCGTCGCGACCCGGCTCCCCGAGGGCCTCGCCGCTTCGGGCGGGTGGAACGGCACGGTCGTGGTCCTGCCCGGGCACCCGATGGAGGACGTCCTCACCGGCCGCACCTTCGCGGGAGGAGTGACTCCGGTCGCCGAGATCCTCGCCGACTTCCCCGTGGCACTGCTCGCCCCGGTCTCCTGACCGGTTCCGCCACCGCACCGCAGACCGATACGACCCCTCCTGGAGACAGCAGTGATCAGCACGACTCCCTACCGCTACGCACTCCCGACGACCGGGCCCGAGCGGTTCGACGTCTGGGCCCCCGAGGCCTCGACGGTCGAGCTCCTTCTCGGTGACGACTCGTCGCTGACGATGACCCGCCACGGAGACGACGGATGGTGGCGGGCGCCCGCGTCGGCCCCGGCCACCGGCGAGGTCGACTACGGGTACCGGGTGGACGGCAGCGGTCCGCTGCCGGACCCCCGCTCGCGCCGCCAGCCGAAGGGCGTGCACGAGCTCTCGCGCACGTTCGACCCCTCGGCGCACGAGTGGGGCGACTCCGCCTGGACCGGGCGCGAGCTCGCCGGCGCCGTCATCTACGAGCTGCACCTCGGCACGTTCACACCCGAGGGCACCCTGGACGCGGCGGCGGAGCGCTTCGAGCACCTGCGCTCGATCGGCGTGGACTTCATCGAGCTGCTGCCGGTCAACGCGGTGAACGGAACGCACAACTGGGGCTACGACGGCGTCCTCTGGTACGCCGTGCACGAGCCGTACGGCGGACCCGAGGCGTACCAGCGCTTCGTGGACGCCGCCCACCGCGCCGGCCTCGGCGTGGTCCAGGACGTCGTCTACAACCACCTCGGCCCGAGCGGCAACTACCTGCCGGAGTTCGGCCCGTACCTCAAGAACGAGAAGGCCAACACCTGGGGCAGCTCGATCAACCTGGACGGCGAGGGTTCGGACACCGTTCGCGGGTACATCATCGACAACGCTCTGATGTGGCTGCGCGACTACCACGTCGACGCCCTGCGCCTGGACGCGGTGCACGCCCTCTCGGACGAGCGGGCCGTGCACGTGCTCGAGGAGATGGCGAGCGAGGTGGCCGTGCTGTCGGCCCACGTCGGGCGCCCTCTGACGCTGATCGCCGAGTCCGACCTCAACGACCCGACGCTGATCACTCCGCGGGAGGCGCACGGCTACGGGCTCGACGCGCAGTGGAGCGACGACTTCCACCACGCGGTCCACGTCGCGCTGACCGGGGAGACCACGGGCTACTACGAGGACTTCGCGCCGCTCGGCGCCCTCGCGAAGGTGCTGACGCGGGGCTTCTTCCATGACGGCACCCTCTCGACCTTCCGCGGCCGCCACCACGGCCGTCCGGTGGACACCGAGCACATGCCGACCTGGCGCCTGGTGGTCTGCAGCCAGAACCACGACCAGATCGGCAACCGGGCGGTCGGCGACCGTCTGACGGCGACCCTCGACGAGGGGCGCCTCGCGATCGCCGCGGCTCTGACGCTGCTGGGCCCTTTCACTCCCATGCTGTTCATGGGGGAGGAGTGGGCGGCGTCGACCCCGTGGCAGTTCTTCACCTCGCACCCGGAGAAGGATCTGGGCGAGGCGACGGCGAAGGGCCGCATCGAGGAGTTCGCGAAGATGGGCTGGGACCCGGAGGTCGTGCCCGACCCGCAGGACCCGGAGACGTTCCTGCGCTCGCGGCTCGACTGGTCTGAGGTCGGGGAGGGGCGTCACGCCCGCACCCTCGAGGTGTACCGCGAGCTGGCGGTGATCCGCCGCCGCTACCCCGAGCTGACGGACCCGCGCTTCGGGTCGCTCCGCGTGGAGTTCGACGAGGAGGCCCGCTGGCTGACTCTCGGCCGCGGTCGGGTGACCGTGGCGATCAACGTCGGCGAGTCCGCCGCCCGCATCGCCCTGCCGGAGGTGGCGGAGACGCTGCTCGGCGTCGGGGAGTACGCGGTGCAGCCCGGGGACACCGAGGTGGATCTCGGCGGTTCCTCGCTGCTGGTGACGCTGAGCGCCTGAGCGCCTGAGGTCCGTGGCGGCCGGCTGTTCAGGTGGCCGGCCGCCGCTGTCCTGAACGGCCGCCTCGGGCCCGAGCGCTCAGAGCGCGACCGCGGCGTACTCCGTCGCGGTCACGACCCGCACTCCCTCGTCGTGGACGAGCAGGAGCGCGCGGAGGGGGATGGCCCGCTTGTGGCACGCCGCCGCCAGGTGACGGGCGAGGACCCGGTCGGTCTCGCCGAGGAAGGCGCGCCCGGGACGTTCCAGGGCGAAGGCGAGCGAGCCCACGTCCTGGTGCGCCACGGCCTTGGCGAGGGTGGCGACGATCCGCTCGGTCTTCTCCTCGTCGGGGTGCACGGGGAGTCCGTCCACCGGGTAGAGGATCGGCAGCTGCACGCCGTCGCGGTCGAGGAAGATCGGCCACAGGGCCCGGCGGTAGGCCGGTCCGATCAGCGAGGAGACGCGCTCGCGCAGCTCGCGGTCGTTCAGGAGCGGCGCATCGAGGTGCGGAGCGGGAGCGGCGTGGTCGAGAGTGGTCATGGTGTCGCTTTCTCGTGGGGCGAGCGGGCGGTGCCGCTGAGGGGTCATCGGAAGTTGCGGGAGGTGGTGCGAGCGCCGACCGTGAGGGTCTCGAACCTGTCGGCGAGGAGGTTCGTCACCCCCTCGTCGGAGCGCTCGAGGATCCCCCTGACCAGCAGGGCGGGTGCCTCGCGGGCCACGCGGCGGTAGCGGTTCCATACTCCGACGGAGCAGATCACGTTGAGGATCCCGTGCTCGTCCTCGAGGTTGAGGAAGGTCACTCCACCGGCTGTGGAGGGACGTTGGCGGTGGATCACGACCCCGCCGACCTCGATCCGGGTCCCCGAGGGGATGGCGGGGAGATCGGCCGAGGAGCGGGCGCCGCGGCGAGCGAGCCCCTCGCGGAGGTGGCGCAGCGGATGGTCGTCGGGCGAGATGCCGGTGGCCCAGAAGTCGAAGACCACGCGCTCCTGAGGGGAGAGCATCGGCAGGAGCGGGGGCTGCACGACGACCGTGGAGCCGGCGAGGAACTCCTCGCGGTCGCCTGCGGCGGTGCCGGCCTCCCAGAGCGCCTGCCGACGCTGCAGACCGAGCGAGTCGAAGGCGCCCGCGGCGCCGAGGGCCTCCAGCTGAGCCGCGGTCGTGCCGACCCGACGCGAGAGGTCGGCCATGCTCGCGTAGGGTCCGCCGCGTTCGCGCTCGGCGACGATGTGCTCGGCGAGCGCGGTGCCGATGCCCTTCACCCCTGCCAGCCCGAGCCGGATCACGAAGCCGCTGTCGCGCCTGTGGTCGTCCGTGTGGAAGTGCTCGGTGCGGTCGAACAGTCCCGTGGGCGGCTGATCGGCGCGGAGGCAGTCGTCGCTCCCGTAGGCGGCGCCGCCCCTCCGGCGTGCGGGGGCGTCCTCCTTCGCCTCGAGCCCGGGAGGCGCCAGGGAGCGGTTGACGTCGGGCGAGACGACCTCCACTCCGTGACGCCGGGCATCGGCGACCAGGGTGTGCGGGGCGTAGAAGCCCATGGGCTGCGCCCTCAGCAGCGCGGCGGTGAACGCGGCGGGGTAGTGCAGGCGGAGCCAGGCGCTCGCGTAGACCAGCAGGGCGAAGCTGATCGCATGGCTCTCGGCGAAGCCGAAGTTCGCGAAGGCCTGGATCCGGAGGTAGATGTCGTCCGCGACCTCGCCCGTGATGCCGTTGCGGGCCATCCCCTGGTAGAGCCGCTCGCGGAGGGTCTCGATCTTCTCGGTCCCGCGCTTGGACCCCATCGCCCGGCGCAGCAGGTCGGCGTCCTCCGCGTTGCAGTCGCCGACGGCCACGGCCACCTGCATGAGCTGCTCCTGGAAGAGCGGCACGCCGAGGGTGCGCTTGAGCGGCGTCACGAGGAGGGGGTGCTGGTACGTCACCGGCTCCTCGCCGAGCTTGCGGCGGATGTAGGGGTGGACCGCACCGCCCTGGATGGGGCCGGGGCGGATGAGCGCGACCTCGATCACCAGATCGTAGAAGCGGCGCGGCTGCAGCCGGGGGAGGGTGCCCATCTGCGCCCGGCTCTCGACCTGGAACACCCCGATCGAATCGGCGCGGCAGAGCTGGTCGTAGACGCCCTTCTCCTCCCGGGGGAGGGTGGAGAGGTCCCACTTCTCGCCGACGTGCTCGGCGACGAGGTCGAACGTGTACTGCAGGGCGGCGAGCATCCCGAGCCCGAGGAGGTCGAACTTGACCAGGCCCATCCAGGCGCAGTCGTCCTTGTCCCACTGCAGGACGGTGCGGTCCTCCATCCGGGCGGGCTCGATCGGGCAGACCTCGCCCACGGGCCGGTCGGTCAGCACCATGCCGCCGGAGTGGATGCCCAGGTGCCGGGGCGTGCCCAGCACCCGGGTGGTCAGGGCGACCACGTCCTCGGGGATGTCGTGGTCGGTGCTCTCGGTGACGGACCCCCACCGCTCGACCTGCTTCGACCAGCCGTCCTGCTGCCCGGCGCTGTATCCGAGGGCCTTGGCCATGTCGCGCACGGCGAACTTGGGCCGGTAGGTGATGACGTTGGCGACCTGGGCCGCGTTCAGACGTCCGTACTTCCGGTAGACGTACTGGATCACCTCCTCGCGCCGCTCCGAGTCGAAGTCGACGTCGATGTCGGGCTCCTCGTCGCGGATGCTGGAGAGGAACCGCTCGAACGGCAGGTCGTAGAAGATCGAGTCGACCGCCGTGATGCCCAGGACGTAGCAGACCGCCGAGTTGGCGGCCGAGCCGCGTCCCTGGCAGAGGATGCCGTTCCGCTTGGCGTAGTGGACGATGTCGTGGACGATCAGGAAGTAGCCCGGGAAGTCCTTCTGCTCGATCACCGCGAGCTCCTTCTCGAGGCGCGCGAGGACGTCGGCGTCGGCGCGGGGGTACTTGGCCGGCACGGCCTCGCGCACGAGCTCGCGCAGCCAGCTCATCGAGGTGTGCCCCTCGGGGACCTCCTGGCGCGGCAGCCGGGGCCGGACTCGGCCGAGCTCGAAGGCGATCTCGTCGGCGACGCGCACCGTGTTCTCCACGGAGCCGGGGTAGCGGCCGAAGCGCTCGGCCATCTCGGCGCCGGAGCGCAGGTGGGCGCCGCCCGCTGCGGGGAGCCAGCCGTCCATCTCGTCGAGGCTCCGGCGTGCTCTGACCGCGGCGAGGGCCGTCTGGAGGGGGCGCTCCTCCGGCCGGGCGTAGTGCACGTTCCCGGTGGCGACCGTCCGCAGCCGGAGCTTCTCGGCGATCGTCGCCAGCTGGTCGTTGGCGCGCGAGGCGAGGGGATCCCCGTGGTCGTACAGCTCCACGAGGACGTTGGCGGGACCGAAGAGCCGGACGAGCTCGCGGACCTCCTGCTCGGCCGCGGCCACTCCTGCGGCGGCGAGCGCGTGACGGACCGCTCCCTTGCGGCAGCCCGTCAGCACGATCCAGTGGCCGTCGGCGGCGCGCGCGAGCTCCTCGAGGTCGTAGCTCGGCTTGCCCTTCTCGGCTCCGGCGAGCTGGGCGGTGGTGATCGCACGGGCGAGGCGGTGGTAGCCCTCCTCGCGGCGCGCGAGGACGAGCAGGTGGGTCCCCTCCGGATCGGCGACCCCGTTCTGAGGCGAGGTGAGCCCGATCGAGAGCTCGGCTCCGAAGGCCGTGCGGACGGCGTGCCCCTGCGCGGCCTCGGCCATCCTCACGATGCCGTAGAGGCCGTCGTGGTCGGTGAGCGCGAGAGTGTCGATGCCGAGCCGGACCGCCTCCTCGACCAGCTGCTCCGGCTTGCTCGCCCCGTCGAGGAAGCTGAAGTGGGAGTGGGCGTGCAGCTCGGCGTAGGGCACCGGATGAGCCGGCGGCCGGACGTCGTCCCCGGCCACGTAGGCGGGGCGCTTGTGCGACCAGGCCGGACTGTCGCCGCCGTCGCCCCGGATGACCGTGCCGTCGGCGCGCTTGCCGCTGGAGAGGCGGCGCTCGAACTCCGACCAGGGGATCGGCGGGTTGTTCCAGCCCATCGGGGCTCCTTCGGTGCTCGTTCGCGGTGGTGGAGGGATGCTCCGGTTCAGTCGTAGCGGGCCTCTGCTGCCCAGACCCCGTCGAGGCAGAGCAGCAGCCAGGCGACACCGGCGGCGTCGACCACCTGGAAGCGGTCGTAGCGGACGGCGGTGCTCGGATCCCACCAGCGCTCGTCGATCGGCCAGGGACCCGCCCATCCGGCGAGGGGCTCCAGGCGTGCCTGAGAGGTCCCGGGGGTGAAGTAGGCGGGCACGGAGCTGAGGGCGCCGCGCTCGTCGACCGCGACGGGTTCGCCCCTCGGTCCGCGGACCAGCACGGCCGCGGGCTCCGCGAAGACCGTCGGCGGGAGGGGCGGCGGCAGGGAGCCGGGCCAGGGCAGGGTCCTCGGCCGTGCGTCGCCCGGCTCCCGGTCGCCCCAGGGGATCAGGTGCTGGCGGTCGCGGAGGGATCGACCCCCTCCGATCGACGCGGTCATCACGGCCTCGTGCCCGAGCATGCTCTGCACGCGGCTCAGCCCGTGGTGGACGCGCTCCTCCGGAGCGGTGCCCCAGAGACCCTGCTCGTGGTTGCCGATCGCGTCGACCGCCTCGGGCTCGACGCACAGCCGCGAGATCGGCGCTCCGAGACCGGTGTCGATCTCCCCGCTGCCCTGCAGCTGCCAGCGGACCCGGTCGAGCACGTCGCCCGGGGTGAACCATCTCGGGTGCAGCCAGCTCCGGGAGGAGACCTCACCGCGCTCGCTGACGACCTCGATGCGGATGGCGGTCGCGACCAGCTGTGCGCGGGTGAGCCCGGCGACGAACTCCTCCGCGGGGACGCGGAAGGCGAAGGCGGCCTGGTCGATGCGGTCCAGAGGGGGCTCGAACTCCATCGCCCGGTCGAGGCGCTCCGGCGGGAGCCGGGGCACCACCGTCTCCGACTCCGCACCGGCGGCGAGGAGGTGCGCGTGGGCGCCGTCCGGTCCGAACCGGGCGGCGACGTCCTCGCGAGGGAGGGCGGCGAAGGCGCCGAGGGTGCGGACGCCGAGTCTGCGCAGGAGCGCCACCAGGTCGTCCCCCCGGCGGGGAGCACGTGCAGGGGCTGCGACGGACTCGGTCTCGAGGGCGTCGAGCGGGAGAGGAGCGAGGAAGCCTGCCGCTGCTCCTGGGGGCACGACGGCGACGGGGCGGCCGGAGTGCTTCGCGGCGAGCTCGGAGGCGAAGAGCCCGTCGGCGATCCCGATGCGGGCGTCGGGGAGACCCAGCTCGGCCAGCCGCTGCAGGATCGCCTCGGCCGCGCTCTGCTCGCTCCCGTAGTAGCGGCGCGGACCGCGGGCGCGGATCGCGCACAGACCGGGCCTGATCAGCTGGACGCCCGGGGTGATCTCCTCGAGCGCCTGGATGAGCGGCTCGAACGCCCGGTGGTCGAGCACCGGGTCGTACGGGAGGACGGCGAGACCCGTGCAACGGGACTGCGCCTCGCGCACGCGCATGCCCCGCCGGACCCCCTCCGCCCGGGCAGCGGGGGAGGAGGCGAAGACCAGGCTCTTCTCCGTGAGGGCCAGGGGGTGCTCGTCGCTGAGGCCGGCGTCGGCGGCGGCCGCGAGGAGGGGCCAGTCGGGGCACCAGACGAGGATCGTCCGCCGCAGCTCGGGTGCGCTCGCCATCTCAGACCGCCCGCTCGTGCAGGCGGCCGTGCTCGACCCGGGAGCCGAAGGCGCTCTCGACGCCGGGCATGCTCATCCGCACCGTGCGCACCCGGGTGCCGGCCCGGCCGACCACATCGACCATCGCCTCCCGGGAGCGCAGGTAGCCGTGGCCGTCGCCGAGCCCCTCCCAGCGGCTGCTGCGGATGCTGAGCCGCGCCTCGGCCTGGGGCCACTCGCCGAGGACCACGAGCGCGGCACCCCGCTGGCGCAGTCGTGCTCCCAGACGCGAGACGTCGGCCGAGGAGACGGAGGCGGGCGGACGGGTGAGCACGACGGTCAGCACATCGACCAGAGCGGCGGTGACGGTGAGCCAGTGCTCGGCCGGTGCGGGCACGAGCACCAGGCGCTCGAGGTCGATCCCCATGCCGGCCGCGGCCTCGGCCCCGAACTCCGGGACGCCCACCACGCCGCACCACGAGCCCTCGGCGGACGGGCCGGCGAGCAGCCCCATCGCCAGACTCATCGAGCCCTCCACCGAGTAGGCGGCACCCTGCTTGAGCGAGCCGCCCGGGAGCACGGAGGAGAAGGCCGGCAGGGTGGCGAGGCTCCTGGTCTCGAGAGTGGTCGCCTGCATGTCCCGGATGCGGGACTGCAGCTCCTTCACCGACGCGAGCTGCCGCAGAAGGGGCTCTGCGGCCTCGGCCGTCTCCGCGGAGACGAGGGGTGAAGGGGGGCTCATCTGCCCATGTTCGAACATGTGTTCGAGTATGTCAATCGCCACCGACATCCACCGGCGAGCCGCTCGGACCCCTCCGCGACCGCCCGGCGAGGCGCACTGAGGAGGAGGTTCCAGACGTCCCGGTCAGTCTCGCATCCGCCTCCGACATCCCCGTCCGGGGGCGTTCTGCACCGGGTCTCGGCGAGGGAGGGCCTCCTGCCGCGCCTCTACCATGGGAGCCATGTCCGACGCCCTGCCCGACCACGCCGACTCCGACGCCACCGCCCCGGCCGCGCCGCGCAGAAGGACCCTCGTGGTCAAGATGGGGTCCAGCTCGGTCACCAAGCAGTCGGGTCCGGATCCCGTTCTCCTGGCCAGCGCGCTCGAGAGCGCCTTCGCCGCCCGCGCGCTGGGCTGGGACGTCGTGCTGGTCTCCTCCGGCGCCGTGTCCTCGGGCCGGGCGCTCTTCGCCCGCTCGCAGGAGGAGCCGATCAGCGCCCGCCTGGCGGCAGCGGTGGGCCAGACCGTCCTGATGGGCTTCTACCGCTCGGTGGCCGAGCTCTCGGGCGCCCTGGTCGCGCAGATCCTCATCGGCGAGTCCGACCTCGCCTCTCCCCGGCAGATGGCACACGTCGCCGAGGCGATCCGCCACGCCCTCGACGCCGGAGTCGTGCCCGTGGTCAACGGCAACGACACGATCGACTCCGCCGGCTCGGACAACGACGGCGTCGCCGGCGGATTGGCGATGCTCCTCGGCGCGGACCTGCTGCTGCTGCTCACCGACGTCCCCGGCGTCTTCGCCGGCAGCATCGCCGAGGGCGTGCACCTCGAGGAGCTGGGCATCTCGGAGCTGCGCCGCATCGGCGTGCAGAAGGGCGGTACCGGCCGAGGGGGCATCCGCTCCAAGCTGCGGGCCGCCGAGCTCGCCGCGCACAACGGCGTCTCGACCAGGATCGCCGGGGCGCGCACCCCCGAGGTCATCCTGGGCGCCCTGGGAGGGCCGGGCCCGGGCACCCTCGTCCGCGCCGTGCACGCGCATCCGCCCGTGGAGCAGCGCTGGATCTCCGGAGTGGCCACCGGCCGCGGCCGCGTCGAGATCAACCTCGAGGCCGAGCGGAGCATCGGAGCCGGCTCGAGCCTGTTCGCCTCGGGCATCAAGCGCGTCTCCGGCGAGTTCGGCGGCGGCGACGTGATCGAGGTGCGCGCCCTCAGCGGAGAGCTCCTCGCGCGCGGCGTCTCCCGCGTCTCCTCGCGTCTGCTGACCCTGGTCCGCGCACTCCGGGTCGACGAGATCGCCCGCGTCTTCGTGGCGGTCCTCGGGCATGCCGCCACGACGGCGCCGTCGGCGAGTCCGGAGGGGGAGGAGAGGCCGCAGCTGACCCGCGCTCTGGAGTACGCGCGCACTCTCTCCTCCGAGCACGCGCGGGCCGTCGCGATGGAGATCGTCTCCCTCTTCCCCGCCGAGAGCATCTCGGCCCTGCTGGGACAGGGCGCGGGGGAGGGCGAGCTCGTCGAGCGCTACACCCGCCTCGTCCGCACCCTCGCCATCGTGGAGAACGAGAACCTGGCCGTCTTCCGCTCCTGACCGCCGGTGGCGCGCCACTTCTCAGTGCATTTCGCGCCTTCGCGTCATGATCGCCGTTCTCCGGTGTCTTCCTGGTGATGGCGCCGCTCCTGGGCGCCCCCGACGGAACGGATCATCGATGAGCGTCCCCACTTCCACAGCCGGCCACTTCCGCGAGTCCGACATCACGCCCGAGAGCTTCGAGACCGAGAGGCTCGAGCGGCGGCTCGCCCTGCTCGAGGCCTCGATCGCCCAGGGGGAGCGGGCACTGCTGGGCCGGGTCGACCCGAGCAGCGGAGCTCCCCTCCCAGGCGCCTGCGGGGGGCACCGAGCCCAGCTGGTCAGCAACCTGACGACGGAGCGGGCCCTCGCCGACCGCATCCGGGAGATGCTCGCCGCTCGGAGCTGACGGGGTGCGTACGGCACGATGGGGCCATGGTCACCATCACCGTCGCCGGTCTCGCCCAGCACTTCCACCCCGCCGAGCGGGGCACCGTCCGCCTCGAGATCCGGCGCGAGTCGCGATCCCGGCCCCAGGCGCTCGCCGAGGTCACCGCCCTGCACGCGCGGGTCCGTGAGGAGGCGGCCGCCGAGCAGGCGTCCGGCGCCGCCACCTGGTGGTCCTCCGATCAGATCTCGGTCTCCTCGATCCGCCGGTACATCAAGGACTCGGACGTCACGCAGCTGTTCCATGTCGCGGCCGCCGGGGTCCGGGTGAAGTACCGGGACTTCGCGGCTCTCGGGCGCTGGGTCGGCTCGATCTCGGAGGTGCCGGGGATCCAGATCTCGGGGGTCGACTGGGACGTGACGGCGGCACGACGTTCGGGCATCGAGCGCGAGGTCCGCACCGCTGCCGTCCGCGACGCGCGCGAGCGGGCCGAGGCCTATGCGGCGGCTCTCGGCCTGACCGAGGTGCGGGTGCTGACCCTCTTCGAGCCGGGACTGCGGCCGCACACGCGCATCGAGGGCGGCTCGGCGATGATGAGCCGCGCCAAGGCGTTCTCCTCTCCTGAGGAGCCGTTGGCCCTCAAGCCGGAGGACATCGAGGTCACCGCCTCGGTCTCCGCCGACTTCGAGGCGCACTGACGCGGAGACGCGACCGGGCGCCCGGTTCCGCTGCGGACGGAGAGCGCCTGCCTGCACCTGCGACCCGCTGATCGTCTGCATGGCGACCCCGAGAGTCGCCCCGAGGCGACCGACCATCCGCTCCACGACGACCCCCTCCGCCCCGATCAGCGGGCACGCGACCACCATACGTGTATTGAGGACTCCTCGGGAGCTCTGTCGCGGTTCGGGGTCCGCCGTGCACACCACCCGGGAATAGCGGGGGACCCCCGAGCGCTGAGGCAGGCATGGTCTCGCGTATCGGCTTCCTCTCCTTCGGCCACTACCAGTCGGTCCCCGGGTCTCAGACCCGCTCGGCTCGCGACGTCCTCCTCCAGACGATCGAGCTCGCGGAGGCGGCGGAGGAGATCGGCATCGACGGCGCCTACGTCCGCGTGCACCACTTCGCGCCGCAGCTCGCCTCGCCGTTCCCGCTGCTGGCGGCGATCGCCGCGCGCACCCGCCGCATCGAGATCGGCACCGGGGTCATCGACATGCGCTACGAGAACCCGCTCTACATGGCGGAGGAGGCGGCCGCCACCGACCTGATCTCCGACGGCCGGCTCGAGCTCGGGGTCAGCCGGGGATCGCCCGAGACCGCCCTGCGCGGGTCCGAAACGTTCGGCTTCGTCCCCCCGGAGGGGATGACCGACGCCGACCTCGCCCGGCAGAAGGTGCGCATCCTCCGGGAGGCGCTCGCCGGGGCACCCGTCGCGCAGTCGGATCCGGCGATGACGCGCCAGTCGCTCCCGCTCTCGATCGAGCCGCGCTCGCCCGGCCTCGAGGACCGGATCTGGTGGGGTGCCGGCAGCTTCGCGACCGCGCGCTGGGCGGCCGAGCAGGGCATGAACCTGCAGTCGTCGACGCTGCTGCTGGAGGAGGAGGGCGTGCCCTTCGACGAGCTGCAGGCCCGCCAGATCCGCGAGTACCGCGCCGCGTGGAGCGAGGCGGGCTGGGCGCGCACCCCGCGCGTCTCCGTCTCGCGCAGCGTCCTCCCGATCACGAGCGATCTCGACCGTCTGTACTTCGGCGGCCGCGGTGAGCAGGACCAGGTCGCCACCCTCGGGGGCGTCCGCGCCCGCTTCGGCCGCAGCTACACGGGCGAGCCGGACGCCGTCGCCGCCGAGCTCGCTGCGGACGCCGCCGTGCAGGAGGCGGACACGCTGCTGCTCACCGTTCCCAACCAGCTCGGGGTCGAGTACAACGCGCGGCTCCTGCGCACTGTCGTGGAATCGATCGCTCCGGCTCTCGGCTGGTCGCCGGCAGCAGTGGGCGTCTGACACCGAGGCTCGGTCCGTGCGGGAGGGCCCTGCGGTGCAGGAGCGCCCGTCCGCTGCAGAAGCGCCCGTCCGATGCAGCAGCCGCCCCGTCTCCTCGTGAGGAGCCGGGGCGTCTGCACACTCCGCCCACAGCATCCCTCCCGCCGGCGCGAGGAGGGGACGGTGCCGGTAACGACGGAACCCCCCGCCTCTCCGAGGAGAGACGAGGGGTTCCGATCAGTGTGTCCGAGGGGGGACTTGAACCCCCACGCCCTATACGGGCACTAGCACCTCAAGCTAGCGCGTCTGCCATTTCCGCCACCCGGACGAGTGTTTCCTTTGACCTGCGTTTCCGCGGCCGAAGAAGACATTAGCACGGTTCCGGAGCCTCTCACGCCACCTCGCGGCCCACCGGCCTCCGCGCGCCGTCGAGCCCGCGCCGGTACCGTTGCCCGCATGTCCGACAGCATCGACAGCGCGCCCGTGACCGACAGCACCCTCGACGAGACGGCGCTCATCGCGCGCGATCTCATCCGCTTCGACACCAGCAACTACGGCGACGGGAAGGCGGAGCCGGAGCGCCCGGCCGCGGAGTACGTCGCGGCGAAGCTGCGCGACCTCGGCCTCGAGCCGGAGCTGATCGACTCCGACCCGGGACGCACGAGCGTCGTGGCGCGGGTCGCGGGGGAGGACCGCGAGCGCGGCGCCCTCGTCGTCCACGGGCACCTCGACGTGGTGCCCGCCGTCGCCGACAACTGGAGCGTCGACCCGTTCGGCGGCGAGATCAAGGACGGCATGCTCTGGGGCCGCGGCGCGGTCGACATGAAGAACATGGACGCGATGATCCTCGCCTCGCTCGGCGACATCCTCCGCGAGGGGCGGCGCCCCTCCCGCGACCTCGTCATCGCCTTCTTCGCCGACGAGGAGGCGGGCGGCGTGCGGGGATCGGGATTCCTGGCCCGTGAGCGGCCCGAGCTGTTCGCCGGAGCGACCGAGGCGATCAGCGAGGTCGGCGGCTACTCGATCGAGCTGGCCGGCAAGCGCGCCTACCTCGTGCAGACGGGCGAGAAGGCGCTGATGTGGCTGACCCTCCGCGCGCACGGCACGGCGGGGCACGGCTCGCAGATCAACTCCGAGAACGCCGTCACCCGGCTGGCGCAGGCGATCGCCCGCATCGGCAGCGAGGAGTGGCCCACGCGCCTCACCGACACCACGCGCGAGCTGCTCGACGAGGTCGCCCGCCTGCTCGGCCACGACCCCCAGCGCAGCACTCCGGAGGAGCTGGCACTCGCCACCGGCACCGCCTCGCGCTTCATCGCCGCGACGCTGCGCACCACCGCCAATCCGTCGATGCTGTCGGCCGGCTACAAGGCCAACGTCATCCCGGACACCGCGGAGGCCACCATCGACGTGCGCGTCCTCCCCGGCGAGGAGGATGCGGTGCTCGAGCGGCTGAAGGTCCTCGCGGGCGAGCACGTCGAGATCCTCGTCCAGCACCGCGACATCGGACTCGAGGTGCCCTTCGCCGGCCCCCTCGTCGAGAGCATGGCCGCCTCGATCCGCCGGTTCGATCCGGGCGCCGAGGTCCTCCCGTACCTGCTCTCCGGAGGCACCGACAACAAGGCGCTCTCGACGCTCGGCATCACCGGATACGGGTTCGCGCCGCTCCAGCTGCCGTCTTCCCTGGACTTCCCGGCGCTGTTCCACGGGGTCGACGAGCGCGTTCCACTGGACGCACTAGTGTTTGGCAGGAAGGTCCTGACCGATCTCCTGCTGAGCTCCTGACGGCGCCGCGGACGGGGTCAGCACCGACCGATCCCGACCGACTGCTGGCCGACGACGCCCCAGCCCTCCTCGAAAGTGACGCATGGGCCTGCTCGACGCGCTGATCCTGGGACTCGTCCAGGGTCTGACCGAATTCCTCCCCATCTCCTCCAGCGCCCACCTCCGGATCGTCAGCGAGCTGCTGCCCGGTCTCGGCGGCCGCGACACCGGAGCCGCGTTCACCGCGATCACGCAGCTGGGCACCGAGACCGCCGTCATCATCTACTTCTGGCGCGACATCGTGCGGATCGTGTCGCACTGGGCGCGCTCCCTCGTCGGCCGGATCCCGCGCTCGGACCCGGACGCCCGCATGGGCTGGCTCATCATCCTGGGCAGCCTCCCGATCATCGTCCTCGGCCTCGTCTTCCAGGACGCGATCGAGACGACCCTCCGCTCCCTGTGGGTGGTGGCCACCACCCTCATCCTCTTCGGCATCCTGCTCGGCATCGCCGACGCGGTCGGCGCGAAGAAGCGCCGCCTGCGCGACCTGGGAGTCCGCGACGGCCTGATCTTCGGAGGCGCGCAGGCGCTCGCCCTGATCCCCGGCGTCTCGCGCTCGGGAGGCACCATCACCGCCGGCCTCTTCCTCGGCTACGAGCGCAAGGCGGCGGCGCGCTACTCCTTCCTCCTCGCGATCCCCGCGGTGTTCGGCAGCGGTCTCTACCAGCTGTACAAGAGCATCAGCGACCCGGTCGTGCTCCCGAACCAGGTCCAGGTCGGCGGGCTCGAGACCCTCGTGGCGACCATCGTCGCGTTCGTGGTCGGCTTCGTCGTGATCGCGTTCTTCATGAGCTACATCTCCCGCCGCAGCTTCCTCCCGTTCGTCGTGTACCGCATCGTCCTCGGCGTCGTCCTGATGGTCGCGCTCGCCACCGGCCTGATCGCCGCCTAGATGCGCGCCTGGACCGCCGCCGACGTCCCCGCCCTGCCCGGCCGGGGGAGCGCACCGCTCCTGCACGACACCGCGACCGCCGGCCCCGTCGAGCTCGACGCGCCCAGCGGAGTCGCGAGCCTCTACGTCTGCGGCATCACGCCCTACGACGCCACCCACCTCGGGCACGCGTCGACCTACCTCGCCTTCGACACGGTCCAGCGCGTCTGGCTCGACGCGGGCTACACGGTCGAGTACGCCCAGAACGTGACCGATGTCGACGACCCGCTGCTCGAGCGTGCGACGGCCACCTGCGTCGACTGGCGCGACCTCGCCGAGGAGCAGGTCGAGCTGTTCCGCGGCGACATGGCCGCCCTGCGCGTCCTGCCTCCGCAGCACTACGTCGGAGTCACCGAGACCGTGGATCCCATCGCGGAAGCGGTCGCCCGCCTGGAGCGCGACGGCGTCGCCTACCGCGTCGCTGCTCCGGACGCGGCGGAGGAGGGCGCGAGCGACCTCTACTACGACATCGCCGCAGCCGAGAGCGCCGTCTGGCACCTGGGCAGCGAGAGCCGGCTCGACGCGGAGTCGATGGCCCGCCTCTCGGCGCTGCGCGGGGGCGACCCGGAGCGCGCCGGCAAGCGCGACCCCCTCGATCCGCTGCTCTGGCGGGCCGAGCGCGCCGACGAGCCCGCCTGGGACGCCGAGGTCGGCCGCGGCCGTCCGGGCTGGCACATCGAGTGCTCGGTGATCGCCCTCGACCGGCTCGGACCCGAGTTCACCCTGCAGGGCGGCGGCAGCGACCTGGTCTTCCCGCACCACGAGTTCAGCGCCGGCCACGCCGCTTCGCTGTCCGGCCGTCCTCTGGCCCGCGCCTACGCGCACGCCGGGATGGTCGCCTACCAGGGCGAGAAGATGAGCAAGTCGCTCGGGAACCTGGTGCTGGTCTCCCGTCTGCGGAGCGAGGGCGCGGACCCGCGGGCGATCCGCCTCGCGCTCCTCGCGCACCACTACCGCTCCGACTGGGAGTGGCTGCCCGAGGACCTGCCGTCGGCCGAGGCGCGCCTGGTGCGCTGGGAGGCGGCCCTCGCCGCCGTGGGACCGCGCTCGGCGCTCGAGGTGCTGGCGCAGCTGCGCGAGGCGCTGGCCGACGACCTCGGCACTCCGGCCGCCCTCGCCGTCGTCGACGCCGCACTGACCGAGGGCGTGGACGACCCGTCGCTCCTGCGCGACGCGGTCGACGCCCTGCTCGGGGTGCGCCCGGCCTGAACCCCTTAAGGCTCGAGTCCCGTCCGGCTCGAGTCCCGTACGGCTCGAGTCCCGTCAGGGTCCCGTCAGGGCGGCCCGGAGTGTCATCGGTCGGGAACAGTCCAGTGATCGACGACCGTCTCGGACGAGCGGGCGCCGGTGGAGGCTACGGCCGCCAGGGCTCCTCGCCGGAGCGGCCGTCGCCGCGGCGGCGCAGGTAGCGCTCGAACTCCTGGGCGATCGCCTCGCCGCTCGCCTCCGGCGAGTCGACGGTGTCGCGCGCCTGCTCGAGCTGGGCGATGTACGACGCCATCTCCTCGTCCTCGGCGGCGAGGGCGTCGATGCCGCGCTCCCACTCCTCCGCCTCCTCGACGAGGTCGCCGCGGGGGATCGCCAGGCCGACGACCTCCTCGAGCTTCTCGAGCAGCGCCAGCATCGCCTTGGGCGAGGGCGCGTTGTGCACGTAGTGCGGGACGGAGGCCCAGATCGAGACGGCGGGGATGCCGACCTTCTGCGCGGCCTCGCCGATCACGCTGAGGATGCCGACCGGCCCCTCGTAGCTGGAGCGCTCGAGCTCGAACGAGCTCCGCAGCTCCGCGTTCTCGCTCGAGGCGAAGATCGAGATCGGCCGGGTGTGCGGGACGTCGGCGAGCATCGCGCCGAGGAAGACGACGGCGGAGATGTCGATCGCGAGCATGGCGTCGACGACCTCGGCGGCGAAGCTCTTCCAGCTGCGCGAGGGCTCGGTGCCGATCATGAGGTACAGCGCGCTCTCGGCGTCGACCGAGGTGTCGGCCGGGCCGAAGATCTGGGTGCCGGGCCAGGCGAGGCTGCGGCGGCCGTCCTCGCCGATCGAGAGCATGGGGCGGGTGTACTGGAAGTCGTAGTACTGCTCGGCGTCGACGGCGAAGAGGGGCACGTACTCCCCGGCGTCCTTGACCAGCCGCAGCGCGCCGCTGGCGGCGTCCCCGGCGTCGTTCCAGCCCTCGAAGGCCACGACCAGGACGTTCCCCGTGATCACGTTCATAGGCAGGATCTCCGCGTTCGGCTCGATGTGCGGGGAGCGCACACCGCGCCTGTCCCTCCGACCAGGATAGGACCGCCCCCGGCCCCGCCCGTCCCGTCCGGCGGGATCGGCCGCCCTGTTCGCTCTCGGCCCGCGGCCGGGGAAGGGCGCGGCCCTGCCGGTACCATGGTCGCTCGTGACTCCCGAGACCTCCGCCCGGCCGCTGTCCTCCGAGCCGCTCGGAGGAGCGTCCGCCCCCGCCGCCGTCCTCTGGGACATGGACGGGACGCTCGTCGACACCGAGCCGTACTGGATGGCGTCGGAGCACGCGCTCGTCTCCTCCTTCGGCGGAGTGTGGACCCACGAGGACGCGATGGGACTCGTCGGCTCGGGCCTGCCCGCCGCCGCCCGCATCCTGCAGGGCAAGGGCGTCGACCTCTCCGTCGACGCGATCATCGACCGGATGACCGACGAGGTCGTAGACCAGCTGGCCGTGAGCATCCCGTGGCGACCGGGCGCGCTCGAGCTGCTGCGCGCGGTGTCCGAGGCGGGAGTGCCGCAGGCGCTGGTCACGATGTCGATCTCGCGGATGGCCGCGGCCGTCGTGGACCGGATCCCGTTCCCCGCCTTCGCCGCCGTCGTCAGCGGCGACATGGTCGAGCGCAGCAAGCCCCACCCCGAGGCGTACCTCCTCGCCGCGAGCACCCTCGGCGTCGACATCGCCGCCTGCGTCGCGATCGAGGACTCCCTCACGGGCCTCGGCGCGGCCGTCGCCTCCGGAGCCGCGGCGATCGGCGTCCCGCACCAGCTGGAGCTGGACCCCGCCGCCCCCTACGCCCTCTGGCCCACTCTCGCGGGCCGCACCGTCGCGGACCTCGCGACGGTGTCCTCCGAGCACCGCGGCTCCGGCCCGGCCACGACCGAGACGGAGGCCCGCCGATGACCGGTGAGGCACTGCAGCATTCCGGACCCTTCCGCGCGGGGGACCGCGTCCAGCTGACGGGACCCAAGGGGCGGATGAACACCATCACGCTCGTTCCCGGCAAGGTGTTCCACACGCACCGGGGCGGCATCGAGCACGACACGGTGATCGGGCTGCCCGACGGCTCGGTGGTGACCAACACCGTCGGCGTCGAGCACCTCGCGCTGCGCCCTCTCCTCGCCGACTTCGTGATGTCGATGCCCCGCGGCGCGGCGATCGTGTACCCGAAGGACGCGGCCCAGATCCTCGCCCTCGCCGACGTCTTCCCCGGCGCCCGCGTGGTCGAGGCCGGTGTCGGCTCCGGCGCGCTCTCGCTCTGGCTGCTGCGGGCGGTGGGTCCGACCGGCCGGCTGTCGTCGTTCGAGCGGCGCGAGGAGTTCGCGGATGTCGCACGGGCGAACATCGAGACCTTCCTCGGCTACACGCCCGACAACTGGAGCGTCACCGTCGGCGACCTCGTCGAGGCGCTGCCCGGCACGGTCCCGTCCGGCGAAGCCGACCGCGTCGTGCTCGACATGCTCGCGCCCTGGGAGTGCCTCGACGTCGCCGCCGAGGCGCTCACGCCCGGGGGAGTGCTCCTCTGCTACGTGGCGACCGTCACGCAGCTCTCGCGGACGGCGGAGGCGATCCGCGCCTCGGGCCTGTTCACGAACCCGTCGTCGAACGAGACCATGGTCCGCGGCTGGCACGTCGAGGGCCTCGCGGTCCGGCCGGACCACCGGATGATCGGCCACACCGGCTTCCTCATCACCGCTCGCCGGCTCGCTCCGGACACCGTGCTCCCCGAGCTCAAGCGCCGCCCGTCGAAGACGGACTTCAGCGACGAGGACGTGGAGGCCTGGACCCCCGGCGCGCTCGGCGAGCGCGCCGTGAGCCCCAAGAGCCTGCGCAAGCGGGTCCGCGAGTCCGCTACCAGCGCCGAGCTCTCCCGGGCCCGCGGGTTCGGCGAGGAGACCGCGGAGCCCGACGACGAGGGCATCCTCTAAGCTGTTCCCGGCCTCCGGGCCGTCTCCACCCCGGGCGTCACCGCTCCCCTTCTCTCGAATCGAGGACCCGTGCGCAGGACCACCGCGCTCATCGCCGGCATCGGCATCGTCGCCGCTCTCACCGGATGCACCGCGTCCTCCTCGCAGGCGGACTGCGACGCTCCTTTCTCCTCCGGCGACTCCTCGGCGGCGGTCAGCGCCACGGGCGACTTCGGAGCGAAGCCGGACGTCAGCGTCCCGACACCGCTGAAGGCGGACGGCACGCAGGTCAGCACCCTCATCGAGGGCTCGGGCGCACCGCTCGAGAAGGGCCAGCTCGTCACCATCGACTACACCCTGGTCAACGGCGCGGACGGCACGGTCCTCGAGACCTCGCCCTACGACGGGTCGAGCACCGCCCGCTTCGGCGTCGGCGGAGCCGGGCTCGTCGGCCTGAACGAGGGCCTCCTCTGCACGCAGGTCGGCTCGCGCGTCGCCATCGCGATCGCCCCCGAGGACGGCTTCGGCCAGTCCTCGTCGCAGCTCGGCATCTCGGAGGACGACACGCTCGTGCTCGTCGCGGACGTCCGCGAGGCCTCCCTGGCCCGAGCGAACGGCGCCGCCCAGCCCGCGCCCGACGGCTTCCCGACGGTGACGCTCGGCGACGACGGACGCCCGGGGCTCGCGAAGCCCTCCGGCGACGCGCCGACCGACCTCCGCATCGCCCAGCTCAAGAAGGGCGACGGCGACGTCGTCGCCGAGGGCGACCAGGTCGTCGTGGCCTACACCGGCTGGCAGTGGAGCGACGGGAAGGTGTTCGACTCCAGCTGGGAGAAGGGCGCTCCCGCCGTCTTCACGGCCGCCGACGGCTCGACGACCCAGGGCGGAGTCATCGCCGGATTCGCCGACGCCCTCATCGGCCAGCCCGTCGGATCCCAGGTCATCGCGGTCATCCCGCCCGACCAGGGCTACGGCGACCAGGGCTCCCCCCAGGGCGGGATCCCCGGCGGCGCGACGCTGATCTTCGTCGCCGACATCCTCGGAAAGGTCTGACCGGGCCCGGCCCTAGACTGGAGGGCGTGCCTTCCGACGCCCCGTCCTCGAGCCGCGTCCCGGCCGAGGAGCGTCTGTTCAACCTCGTGCTCGCGCTCGTCGCGGCCGAGAACGGACTGACGAAGGCCGACGTCCTCTCGACGGTGCAGGGCTACCGGCAGCGGGTGGGCCGGGGCGACCGGACCTCGCTCGAGCGCCAGTTCGAGCGCGACAAGGACGACCTGCGCGAGCTGGGCATCCCGATCGAGACGGTCGACGCCCCGGGCGACCCGGGCAACACCCAGACCGTCCGGTACCGCATCGCGAAGCGCAGCTACGACCTCCCGGCCGACCTGACCTTCGATCCGGAGGAGCTCGCGCTGCTCCGCCTGGCCGGGGCGGTCTGGCGCGAGGGGACGCTCTCGGCGGAGTCGCGGCGCGCGCTGATCAAGCTGCGCTCGATAGGGGTCGAGTCCGTCGACCCCGTCATCGGCATCAGCCCCTCGATCCGGGTCCGCGAGGCCTCGTTCGAGCCGCTCAACGCCGCGCTCGACCGCGGCCAGGTCGTCCGCTTCCCCTACCTGAAGCCAGGCGGCGAGGAGCCGCGCGTGCGCACCGTGCAGCCCCGCGCCCTGGTGAACCACCAGGGGCGCTGGCACCTCCACGGCTGGGACGAGGGCGCCGAGGGCACGCGGACCTTCCTCCTGTCGCGGATCGTCGGGCCGGTCGCGTCCACCGGCCGCACCGCGCCTCCCGCGGAGGGGGACCACGCGGCGACCGCTCTCGCCCAGCTCGACGAGATCCTGCAGCGCAACAGCGCGCTCCTGCGCGTCGCCCCCGACTCCGACGCCGCCCTCCGTCTCGGCGGGCGTGCCGAGGCAGAGGGCGAGGGCCAGGGCCTGCTGCGCCTGCACTACACCGACCCGGACGTGCTCGCGGACGAGCTCGCCGGTCACGGTCCTGAGGTGCGGGTGCTCGAGCCGGAGGAGCTCCGCCGCCGCGTCCTCGACCGCCTCCGCCGCACCCTGGACGACCATGGAGGGGATCCCCGTGGCTAGACCCCGCTCCCTGCAGGCGCGCGACCGACTGGCCGTCCTCCTCTCCCTCGTTCCCTACCTGCTCGACCGGGGTCGCGTCTCCGTCGCCGAGGTCGCCGCGCACTTCGAGATCCCGGAGGAGGAGGTGCGCCGCGCGGTGCGCCTCATCGCCGTCTCGGGCATCCCCGGCGAGACCGCGCAGTACCAGGCGAACGACCTCTTCGACATCGGCTGGGACGACTTCGAGGAGAACGACCACGTCGTCCTCACCCACCAGGTCGCGATCGACGACTCGCCGAGGTTCTCGGCGCGGGAGGCCGCCGCCCTCATCGCCGGCATGCAGTACCTCGCAGCGCTGCCCGAGAACCAGGGCAACGACCGGATCGCCTCGCTGATGGGGAAGCTCGCGCGCGGCGCCTCCTCGGCCCCGAGCGCGGTCGCGGTCTCGCGCGGCACGGGCGCGGACAGCGCTGTGGCGCTCCTGCGGACAGCGATGGGCTCGGCGACGCAGGTCGCTTTCGACTACCGCAGCGCCCGCGGCGAGACCGAGTCCCGGCTCGTCGACCCCTTCGTGCTCGAATCGGTCGACCGGGACTGGTACCTGCGCGGATGGGACCACCTCCGCGAGGGCGTCAGGACGTTCCGGGTCGACAGGATGCGCTCCCTCCGCGACACGGGGACGCCGATCGTCCGGCGCCGCAACGAGGTGACCCTCTCGGAACGGCTCTTCGAGGCCTCCGCCTCCGATCTCGTCGTGGACCTGCGCGTCGCTCCCAGCGCCGTCGTGCTGCTGGGCGACTACGCGGCCGACGCCGAGTTCCCCGATCCCGTGCCGGGGGAGGAGGACCACGGTGTCCTCGTCCGTCTCCGCGTCGCCCATCTGGAGGGACTGACGCGCCTGGTGGCGTCGTTGGCGGGTCTCGTCACCGTGGTGGCACCCCCCGAGGCGCGCACCGCGGTCGCGCACTGGGCGGCCTCCGCGCTCGCCGCGAACGAGGGGGAGCCGTCGTGACCTGGTGGTCGTGGATCCTGATCTGGCTCGGCCTCGCGCTGGGCGCTCTGGCGATGCTGGTCCTCTTCGCCCTCTCCTACTGGCGCAAGGGGAAGGTGCTCCTCGGACAGCTGTCCGAGGTCACCGCGAAACTCGAGACACTGAGTCCTGGAGTGACGGACGACCTGCCGCACCGTCCGCCCTCGTCGCTGTTCGCCGATCGCGACGACGTGAGGCGTGCGCACGAGGGCCGGCGTGACGCACGTCGCGACAGGATCGATCTCCGCCGGTCAGGACGGGTCGAACGGGGTAAGCTCCTCGTACACCGCAACCGACAAGTGAAGTGAGTCTGCAATGTTCGCTGGCCTCCAGGGGTGGCACCTCCTCATCATCCTCGCCGTGATCCTCCTCCTGTTCGGTGCGCCCAAGCTCCCGCAGCTGGCCCGCAGTGTCGGGCAGTCGATGCGGATCTTCAAGAGCGAGGTCAAGACCATGAAGGACGAGGACGGCACCGAGCGCCGTGAGTCGACCGAGGGGACCACCGGCACCGTCGCCGGATCCACCGGCACGACCACCGGCACCGGCACCACCACGCCGCCCGAGTCCCCGCTCAAGTAATGACGTCCGTGGCACCGAAGAAGCCACGGACGAAGCGGACGAAGAACCCCGACGGGCGCATGTCGCTCGGGGCGCACCTCGTCGAGCTTCGCAACAGGCTCTTCAAGTCGGCGATCGCGATCGTCATCGCGTGCGTCGCGGGATGGTTCGTCTCGGAGTGGGTCTTCGAGGCCCTCAAGGCTCCGATCTCCGAGGTGGCCTCCACCCAGGGGAAGGAGGCGATCCTCAACTTCCCGACGATCGCCGGTGCCTTCGACCTGCGGCTGCAGATCGCCATCACGGTGGGCATCGTCCTGGCGAGCCCGGTCTGGCTCTACCAGATCTGGGCGTTCCTCGTCCCGGGCCTGACCCGCAAGGAGATGCGGTACGGCCTCGGCTTCATCCTCACCGCCATCCCGCTGTTCTTCGCGGGCTGTGCGGCCGGCTGGTTCGTGTTCCCGCACATCGTGGAGCTCCTGACGAGCTTCACCGGCAGCAACGCGGCGAGCTTCCTCGACGCCAAGATCTACTACGAGTTCGTTCTCAAGCTCGTGCTGGTCGTCGGCATCGCCTTCGTGCTGCCCGTCTTCCTGGTGCTCCTCAACTTCCTCGGCATCCTCCCCGGCATGCTGATCCTCAAGTCGTGGCGCATCGCGATCATGGCGATCGTGCTCTTCACGGCGATCGCGACCCCCGCGGCCGACCCGATCTCGATGTTCCTCCTGGCCATCCCGATCATCTTCCTGTTCTTCCTCGCCTGCGGGATCGCGATCCTGCACGACCGGCGCGCCGCCAAGCGCCAGCTGGTGTTCGACGGCAGCCCCTCCGACCTGCCCGCGTGACTGGACCGTCTCCCGCCGAGCGGTTCGCCGCGTTCCGGACGCGCCAGGGCCACGCGAGGGTCGAGGCGTTCCGCTCGACCCTCGCGTTCGACCTCGACCCCTTCCAGTACGAGGCCTGCAGCGCTCTCGACGACGGCCACAGCGTCCTCGTCGCCGCGCCCACCGGCGCCGGCAAGACGGCGGTGGCCGAGTTCGCGATCCACCTGGCCATGCAGGACCCGACGGCCAAGGTCTTCTACACGACGCCGATGAAGGCGCTGAGCAACCAGAAGTTCCAGGAGTTCGTCGAGGACTACGGAGCCTCCGAGGTCGGTCTGCTGACCGGCGACTCCAACGTCAACGCGCGCGCCCGCATCGTCGTGATGACGACCGAGGTGCTGCGCAACATGCTGTACGCCGACTCGGACCTCCTGCGCGACCTCGCCTACGTCGTGATGGACGAGGTGCACTACCTCGCCGACCGCTTCCGCGGCGCCGTCTGGGAGGAGGTCATCATCCACCTCCCGCAGCGCGTGCGGCTGGTCTCGCTCAGCGCGACCGTGTCGAACGCCGAAGAGTTCGGCGACTGGCTCCAGACCGTCCGGGGCGAGACCGAGGTCATTGTCTCCGAGGAGCGGCCCGTCCCGCTCGACCAGCACGTCCTGGTGGGCGGCAAGCTGGTCGACCTCTTCGACTCCTCCGGTCGGGCGGCGACGAACCGGGTGAACCCCGAGCTCGCCCGCATGGCCCAGGGCGGCTCCCGGGTCGAGCGCGGCGGCAGGGGCGGCCGCAACGGCCGAGGCGGTCGCGGCCGCTACCCGGAGCAGCGCACCGAGGAGCTCGTGTTGCGCTCGGAGGTCGTCGAGATCCTCCGCGGCAAGAACCTCCTCCCCGCGATCTTCTTCGTCTTCAGCCGTGCGGGCTGCGACCAGGCCGTGCGCCAGGTGCTGCGGTCGGGCGTGCGCCTCACCGAGCGCCACGAGCGCGACGAGATCCGCGCGATCGTCGAGGAGCGGTGCCGGACGATCCGCGACGAGGACCTCGCGGTACTCGGCTACTGGGAGTGGCTCGACGGACTCCAGCGGGGCGTCGCCGCCCACCACGCCGGGATGCTCCCCGCCTTCAAGGAGGTCGTGGAGGAGCTGTTCCTGCGCCGGCTCGTGCGCGTGGTCTTCGCGACCGAGACGCTCGCGCTCGGCATCAACATGCCCGCCCGCACGGTCGTCCTCGAGAAGCTTGAGAAGTTCAACGGCGAGGCGCGCGTCCCGATCACACCGGGGGAGTACACCCAGCTCACCGGCCGGGCGGGCCGTCGCGGCATCGACGTGGAGGGCCACTCGGTGATCCAGTGGCGCGGCGGGATGGACCCCCAGGCGGTCGCGTCCCTCGCCTCCCGGCGGACCTACCCGCTCAACTCCAGCTTCCGCCCCAGCTACAACATGGCCGCGAACCTGATCGAGCAGTTCGGGCGGGTGCGCACGCGCGAGATCCTCGAGTCGTCGTTCGCGCAGTTCCAGGCCGACCGGTCCGTCGTCGATCTCGCCCGCCGGGTCCGCCAGCAGGAGGAGTCGATGGCGGGCTACGTCACGGCGATGCAGTGCCACCTGGGCGACTTCGAGCAGTACGCGGCGATCCGCCGAGAGATCGGCGACCTCGAGCGCCGGGGCGCGGTGCGCGGCGAGTCCGCGTCCCACGCCGAGCGCGAGAAGCGCCAGGGACAGCTCACGAGCCTGCGGCGCCGGATGAAGGCGCACCCGTGCCACGCCTGCTCCGACCGCGAGCAGCACGCGCGCTGGGCCGAGCGCTGGTGGAAGCTGCGCCGCGAGACCGACGAGATCGAGCGCCAGATCCGCTCGCGCACCGGCGCCGTCGCCCGCATCTTCGACCACATCACGGACGTGCTGCTCGAGCTCGGCTACTTCCGCCGGGACGAGGTCGGCGAGCTCTCGCTGACGCCCAACGGTCGCACGCTCCGCCGGATCTACGGGGAGCGGGACCTGCTCGTCGCCGAGTGCCTCCGGAAGCAGGCGTGGACGGAGCTCGATCCGGCCGGCCTCGCGGCGATGGCGTGCTGCCTGGTCTTCGAGCCGCGACGCGAGGAGGGGACGCTCGGCGAGCAGTTCCTGCCCCGCGGCGCGTTCCCCGAGGCGCTGGAGAGGACCCAGCTTCTGTGGGCCCGGCTCGACGACGTCGAGCGGGAGCACCGCCTGCCGGGCAGCAACCCGATCTCGACGAGCCTGGCGCTGTCGATGAACATGTGGGCCAAGGGCATGCCGCTCGACATGGTGCTCCGCGAGTCCGACATGGCCGCCGGCGACTTCGTGCGCTGGGCGAAGCAGACCATCGACCTCCTCGACCAGCTCTCCGTCGTCGCCGAGGGCAAGGTCGGCCGCGCGGCCCGGACCGCCCTCGACCTGGTCCGCCGCGGCATCGTCGCGTACTCGACCGTCGCATGACGCCGGTCGCTCCTCCGCCCGACGGGCGGACCGTTCCGCTGTGGGTGGCGCTGCCCCTCGCCGCCCTCGGCGGCGCCGTGCTCGACCGCGGCTTCCCCGACTCCGATGTCTGGCCGCTGGCGATCGTGGGCGCCGCGGCGATCCTGTTCGCGCTGGCGGGGCGCGGCTTCTGGAGCGGGGCCCTCGTCGGCCTCGTCGGTGGAGCGGTCTTCTGGGGTGTCCACATCGAGTGGCTGACCCTCTACCTCGGCCCGGTCCCGTGGGCGGCCCTCGCCGGCCTGCAGGCGATCTTCTTCGCGTTCTCGGCGGGGCTGATGGCGGTCGTCTCCACGCGCGGCCACCGCGTCTGGACGGGACCGCTCGGCCGGATGGTCGGCCTCCCCGTCCTCCTGGCGGCGCTCTGGATCGGGCGCGAGTCGATCACCAGCGTCTGGCCCTACGGCGGCTTCGCCTGGGGCCGCCTCGCGATCTCGCAGTCCCTCGGCCCGCTCGCCGGTCTCGCGGCGTGGATCGGCTTCGCCGGCCTCGGCTTCGTGGTCGCGTTCCTCGCCGCCGTGCTCGCGCAGGCCGTCCGCGAGACGTCCGTCCCGGCCTCCGCCCGGGTCAGCGCTCTCGCGGGCTTCGCGATCGTGGCGCTGGTGTTCCCCGCCTGGCCGGCACCGACGGAGGGCACGACCCGGATCGCCGCCGTCCAGGGCGACTCCGATGCGGGCCTCTTCTCGCAGAGCTACCGCGGGCAGATCCTCGAGGACCACACCTCGGCGACGCTGCCGATCCTCGACCAGGACGTCGACATGGTGGTGTGGCCCGAGAACGGCGTCGACATCGATCCGACCCGGAACGCCCAGTCGGCCGCCGTCCTCGACTACCTCAGCCGGACGATGGACGCGCCGTTCATCGTGGGCACGATCACGAACCCCTCGGACGACGTCTTCTACAACAGCTCGCTGCTCTGGAAGGCGGGGGAGGGGGCGACGCAGGTCTACGACAAGGTGCATCCCGTGCCGTTCGCCGAATACATGCCGGACCGGGCGTTCTGGCGGATGTTCGCTCCGGACCTGGTCGACCTGGTGAGCCGCGACTACTCGATCGGCACCCGTCCCAACGTCTTCGACGTGAACGGCGTCCTCGCAGGCATCGCGATCTGCTTCGACATCTCGGACGACGCGCTGACGAACGCGATGGTCGACGGGGGAGCCCAGGTCATCCTCGGGCAGACCAACAACGCCGACTTCGGCCGGACCGACGAGAGCGTCCAGCAGCTCGCCATCGCCCGCCTGCGGGCCATCGAGACCGGGCGCAGCGTGGTCAACATCTCGACCGTCGGGACGAGTGCGATCATCGGGCCGGACGGCGGGACGATCGACTCCCTGACATGGTTCGAGCCGGGTGCCATGGTGGACGAGGTCCCCCTCAGCTCCACCACGACCCCGGCTCTGGTGTGGGCGCGAGACCTCGGCTGGTACTTCCTGGCCGCCGGTCTCATCGGCATGGTCTCGTTCGTCCTCAGGACGCGCGAGCCGCGACGCCGTTCCCGCTGACCGGCGCTACGCGCCGATCTTGTGCTCGCCGCGCCTGGCGCGCAGATAGGCGAGCCGCTCCTCGAGCAGCTCCTCCAGCTCCGCGCGGGTCCGGCGCTCGAGCAGCATGTCCCAGTGGGTGCGCGGAGCCTTCTGCTCGCCCTTGTCCACGACGACCGGCTTCGAGTCCACCATCAGAGTGGCCTCGTGACCGCAGGAGCGGCACTCCCAGGTCTCCGGCGCTTCCGCATCGGCCGAGAACACCATGTCGGTGTCGTGGCCGCAGTTCGCGCAGTGGTACTCGTACGTCGATCGCGGGGAGAAGACGACGCCTTCTTCGCTCTGCAGGCTCTGGGATCCGAGCCGCATTCCTCGCAGGCTTCGATCTGCCATTGTGTGGTCTCCTCTCGCTGTGCTTCCCCAGTGTCAACGTCGTACCTGGAGGTGGTCTTCCCGTCCCTGCCATTGCCAGAGAATCCTCAGGTCGGAGGCGTATTCCGCGGTTCCTGAGGGCGTGGCTGACGGGCGCTGAGGAAGGCGTCGACGGCCGCTCGGGCGAGGTCGGTGCGGTCGGTCACGAGCCCGTCGATCCCGAGTGCGAGGAGCTGCTCCATCCGCTCCGGATCGTCGATGGTCCAGAGGTGGATCTCGCAGCCGGTCACCCGCAGCCGGGCGAGGATCCGCGGCTCCGCGACGCGGAGGCCGAGCGCGCGCTCGGGCACCTGGAGCGCGTCGATGCCGCGGAGAGCGAGACGCACGGGGAGGGCGGCGCCGAGGTGGGCGGCGACCAGGGCGACGACGAAGCGGACCGCCGACGCCGAGGTCGCGGCGCCGGGAAGACGGCGGAGGGCCGCTGCTCGACGGATCTCGGAGAACGAGGTGATCAGGACGCGCTCCGCGGCGGCGGCGCCGGACACCGCCACGACGACCGGGTCGATCGCGTCCCGCGACTTCACGTCGATGTTGAAGTGCGCGCGGGGGAGTGCGGCGAGGGCCTGCTCGAGAGAGGCGAGCCGGGCGCCGCCCACCAGTCGGAGGTCGGCGAGCTCCTCCCACCGGGTGGCGGCGACGACGTGGCGGCGGCCGGAGCGGTCGATCACCTCGGCGTCGTGGACGAGCACGGCGACCCCGTCGAGGGAGGCGCGCGCGTCCGTCTCGAGGAGGTCCGCACCCGCGGCGAGGGCGCGTTCGAAGGCGGCGAGCGTGTTGCCCTCGGCCTGCGGGCCGAACCCGCGATGCGCGATCACCCGGGGGGTCGGCCCGCTCAGGGCGAGGGGTCGCTCAGGGGTGCGCATCGCGGACCGGGTCCGCGGCTAGACGGCCGGCGGCGGGGGAGTGGGCGCCGAGCCGGGGGCTCCGTCGGTCGTCGCGGGCGCCACGGGGGCGGACGTGTCGGATCCGGGCTCGACAGGAGTGGAGCCGACGGACCCGGATGCGGCAGGCGCGGACGCCGCAGGCGCCGACGGGGGTGCCGCGTCCTGCGGGCGGACCGCCGGGGCGGACTGGCCGCGCTGGCCGAGCGCGCCTCCGATGCCCTTCAGCGCCTCGGTGAGCTCGCTCGGGATGACCCAGAGCTTGTTCGCGCTGCCCTCGGCGATCTTGGGGAGTGTCTGGAGGTACTGGTACGCGAGGAGCTCGCTGTCGGGGCGGCCCTCGTGGATGGCGTGGAAGACGGTGGTGATCGCCTTGGCCTCACCCTCGGCCCGCAGGACCGCCGCCTTCGCCTGGCCCTCCGCAGCGAGGATCGCGGCCTGGCGCTGACCCTCGGCGTTCAGGATCTGGGACTGCTTGGTGCCCTCGGCGGTGAGGATCACGGCTCGACGGTCGCGCTCGGCGCGCATCTGCTTCTCCATCGAGTCCTGGATGGAGAGGGGCGGGTCGATGGCCTTGAGCTCCACGCGTCCGACGCGGATGCCCCACTTGCCGGTGGCCTCGTCGAGGACGATGCGCAGCTGCCCGTTGATGTTGTCGCGGGAGGTCAGCGCCTCCTCGAGGTTCAGGCCGCCGACGACGTTGCGGAGCGTGGTGGTGGTCAGCTGCTCGACCGCGCCGAGGTAGTTGGCGATCTCGTAGGTCGCCGCGCGGGCGTCCGTCACCTGGAAGTAGACGACCGTGTCGATCGAGACGACGAGATTGTCCTCCGTGATCACGGGCTGGGGCGGGAACGAGACGACCTGCTCGCGCAGATCGATCAGCGGGCGGACCCGGTCGATGAACGGCACGACGAGATTGAGGCCCGGCAGCAGGGTCTTGTGGTACTTGCCGAGGCGCTCCACGACCCCGGCGGTGGCCTGGGGGATGATGCGGACCGCTCGGAAGAGGACGACCAGGGCGAAGAGGACGACGGCGGCGACGACGACGATCGTCACGACGGAGGACGGTGTCACGGTGTGCTCCTTTCGGCGGGGACGACGACCGCGGTCGCGCCCTCGATGGCGGTGACGACGACTCTCTCGCCGACTCCGAGTGTGCGGTCCTCGACGAGCGGGGACAGGCGGACGGTCCAGGTCTCGCCGTTGGCGAGCTTGACCTGGCCGGCTCCGGGGCCGGCGAGGACGACGCTGCCGGAGAGCCCGAGGAGAGCGTCCGCACCGCTGGGGGTGGGATCGCCGCCCCGTTTCAGCAGCCGCAGCAGCGGCGGACGGACGGTGAACAGCAGGAGGGCGGCGAGGACGGCCGCGGCGGGCACCTGAACCCAGAAGGGAGCCCCGACCAGACCGGTCAGCAGTCCGCCGATGCTGCCGACGGCGAGCATCAGGAAGGTGAACTCGAGAGTGATCATCTCGACGATCACGAAGATGAGGATCAGCGCGAGCCAGAGGATCCACGCGTACTGGGTGACAGCGTCCATGCTGTGTGCTCCTTCCCCTCGACGAGCATTCCCAGGCTATCAACGCCCCCCGGACGAGGGCTGGGAGAGCGGGTGCGCCGACCGTCTCGGGGCCCTTGGTAGACTCCTCCGTCGGGCCGTGGCCCGTCATCGTGCCCGATCCGGTCTCCGAGCCGGCGTTCTGGAGGAATACCCGTGTCCAATCCCCTCGCCCCCGGCTCCTTCGACGGCAAGCGCGCTCTCGTCACCGGGTCGTCCCGCGGCATCGGCGCCGACACGGTCCGCTACCTGGCCGAGGCCGGAGCCCGCGTCGTCGTCAACTACCGCTCGAAGGCGCCGCGCGCCGACAAGCTCGTCGCGCAGATCGTCGAAGCCGGCGGCACCGCCATCGCCGTCGGCGCCGATCTCACCGACGCCGAGTCGCGCGCCGAGCTCTTCTCGCGCATCGAGAAGGAGTACGGAGGTCTGGACGTGCTCGTCCTGAACGCCTCCGGCGGCATGGAGAGCAACATGGGGGAGGACTACGCGATGGTCCTCAACCGCGACTCGCAGGTCGCCGTGCTCGAGGCGGCGCTGCCGCTGCTCTCCGAGGGCTCCCGTGTCGTGTTCGTCACGAGCCACCAGGCGCACTTCATCCGGACCACGCCCACGATGCCCGAGTACGAGCCCGTCGCGCTCTCCAAGCGCGCCGGCGAGGACGCCCTGCGCGAGCGGATCGGTGAGCTCGCCGAGCGCGGGATCGAGTTCGTCGTCGTCTCGGGCGACATGATCGAGGGCACCATCACCGCGACCCTGCTGGAGCGTGCGAACCCGGGCGCGATCAGCTCGCGTCGCGAGTCGGCCGGGAAGCTCTACAACGTGCAGGAGTTCGCGGCCGAGGTCGCTCTGGCGGCCGTCGAGCCGATCCCCGCGGACAACACCCGCCTCGTCGGCGACATCTCCGACTTCGCCTGATCCTCACCAGGGGCTGACGCCGGCGCACGGGTCTGCGCTCCTCGACGGATGACCCCGGTCGACGGCAGCGGACCGGCATCAGGGGAGTCCGATGCCGTCGTGGGCGCAGTCCGTCCGTCGGCGGACACCGGGGCGTCGTGAGCATCCTTCTCGATGCAGCCGCGGTGATGGTGAACCTGCGGGAGCGCTCGCAGGACCTCTGACGCTCGTTCCGGCGGGCGCCCGAGAGGACCAGGCCGACGACGGCGTCCGCGGCACGATGACCGTCGATCCGCAGCTGCGGCTGGTCACGCGCTTCGACACTCCAACCGAGACGTGCTGGTACGAGGACGTCGAGCCGTGGGTGGAGCATTCGCCTGTCCGCTGATGACGTGCCGGACCGTCGGGCGGCCTCGGTCCCGGTCCGTCCGGCCCTTCCGCCGTTATCCGATAATGCACATTATGTCAGTTCGACCGAAGTCCCGTTCTGTAGGGATGGCGATCGGCTCCTCTCATCGCTCCTGCGCCAGGACGTCATCGATCGCCGTCGGGCTCCGGTGACAGACCGGGCGCTTCAACGGTGAGACCTCGGATCACCGCGGCGACGACCAGGCGCTGCGTGAGCGCGGCGCTGGTGTCCACGGGCCACTGGCTCACCGACCCGACGTGCGCCGCGACGACCGCCTTCGCCAGGACGGCGGACTCGACGGCGGGGACGCGGCCGTGCACGGCGGCGAGGGCGGCGAAGCGCTCGCCCAGCTCGCGCGAGACGCGGTCGTCGTCGATCATCATCCGCTCGGCGAACTCCGGGTCCGCGGCAGCGCGTGCCAGGAGCACCGACCGCAGGGAGAACCACTCGCGGCTGGACGGGAGCGCGTCGAGGAGGGAGCGTACGGCGCCGTCGAGGGTCGCCGCGCGGTGCTCCTCCTGCAGCTGGACGTCGAGGGCCTCCTGCAGGCTCCCCCACACTCTCGCGGCCTGCTCCTCGTGGAGTGCGAGGAAGAGCTGGTCGACACCGGCGAAGTTCGAGTAGAACGCGCCGCGGGTGAAGCCCGCCTGCGCGCAGATGTCCTCGACGCGCTGGCCGATGGTGCCCGTGCTCTCGAAGAGCTCGGCGGCCGCGGCGAGGAGACGTCGTCGCGTCTCGCTCCTCCGCCGGACCGGAGCCTGCTCGCCTGTGACCACGCCACCAGCCTAGGCGGATCCTTGCGCAGGGTGAGCCTTTTCAGTACGTTTCGTTTTCAATGCATACCGTATCGAATACCGAGACGCCCGCACCGCGTCGGCGACGGTCCCGGTGGCTGCCGGCCGCGACCGTCGTGCTCATCGGGGCGGTCCTCGCCTGGCTGAACCGGGTGGAGTGGTGGGGGTGGCTCGTCGTCGCGGCGGCCGCGGTCCTGATCGCGGCCGTCTCGAGGAGCTGGCGGCACCGGCACTGGATGCTGCGTACGGCGGCCTGGGTCGCGTCCGCAGGGCTCGTCGGAGCCGTCGCCCTCGCCGCGGGTCCTCTCCCGGCGACGCGGACGCTCGCCGGTCCGCACACCGCCCCGGTCACGACCCGGCAGGGCGACGTCGTCGGTGTGCACGACGCCGCGGCCGGGGTCGACGCCTTCGCGGGGATCCCCTACGCCGCTCCCCCGGTCGGCCCGCTGCGTTGGGAGGCGCCCCGCCCGGCCCCGCAGCGGTCGGCGACCCTCGTGGCCGACGACTTCGGCCCCTCCGCCGTTCAGCCGGAGCCGACGTTCCTCTCCCGAGCGGCGACCCGCGTGCTCGACCTGCCGCTGGAGGAGACGCTCCTCGGCGGGTACGCGACGGACGAGGACAGCCTCCGCCTGAACATCTGGACGCCGGCCGGCGGGGCGGGCGACTCCAGCCCGGTCCTCGTCTACCTCCACGGCGGCGCGTTCGTCTCGGGGTCCGGCGCCCTCCCCGCCTACGACGGCGCGGCGCTCGCCTCCCGGGGCGCGGTGGTCGTCACCGTCGCCTACCGTCTGGGCGTCCTCGGATTCCTCGCCGGTGATGTGCTCGGCGGCGGCACCCCGGGGAATCAGGGACTGCTCGACCAGGTCGCCGCTCTGCAGTGGGTGCAGGACAACATCGCCGCTTTCGGCGGGGACCCGGGGCGGGTGACGGTCGCCGGCCAGTCCGCCGGCTCCGGCAGCGCCTGCATCCTCGGGGCCTCGCCCCTCGCGGCCGGCCTCCTCCACGGGATCATCGGGGAGAGCGGAGGATGCCTGGGGTCGGCGGGAGATCGCGAGGACGGCGACCTCTACGACGACGCCGCCACCGCACGGGAGGCGGCTGCGCGCCTGAGCAAGGCGCTCGGCGGGGCGAGCTTCGCCGAGATGAGGGCCCTGCCGGCCGAGCGCATCGTCTCGGCCGCCGCGGGCCTCTCGCAGCACTGGTGGCCCTCGATCGACGGCGTCGTCCTCCCCGACACGCCGCTCGCCGTCTACGAGGCCGGTCGGCAGAACGACGTCCCCCTCCTGCTCGGCAGCAACTCCGACGAGACCTCGCTCGATCTGCTGGGAGGCGTCGACTCGGATCCGGACGCCTACGAGCAGGAGGTGCGCCGGGAGCACGGAGACGACGCGGACCGATTCCTCGCGCTGTACCCGGGTGCCGTCGAGGATCAGGTCGTCGACTCCCGGCTGCGCGCCGGCAGCGACCGGACGATGACCGCCCCGATGCGGCTCTGGGCGCTGACGGCCGCCCGGACCGGGCGGGCGGGCGTCCACGCCTACATCTTCACGCGCACTCCCCCGGAGAGCGGACTCGAGCGGTTCGGCGCGTACCACGGCGCCGAGGTGATGTACGCGTACGGGAACCTCGGGGCGGACGGCGACGCCGACTACACGGACGTCGACCGCCGGCTCGAGCAGGAGATGACCGCGCGCTGGCTCGCATTCGTCTCCCACGGCGATCCGGACGCCGCCGGCCGCGAGCGGTGGCCGGCCGTCCAGGAGGATCCGGACAGCGTGCTCGAGTTCGGCGACGTCGTCCGGGTCGCCGGGCGCCCGTCCCCCGACGCGGTCGACTTCTGGCTCGCGGGGACGGGCTGACGCGGGGCGCTCCTCGCGGCGGAACCCGCCGGTCAGCGGGGAGCCTCCGCTCAGAGCTGCCCGACGAGGTGCGCCTGCCGACCGTCGCGCGCGAAGACCGGGATGACGGCCAGGGGCGCGTCGGCGACGATCCACTGCCCGCCCTCGTGCTCGGCGCCCGTCGAGAGCTCCGTCCACCGCGCCCCGGCGGGCAGGTAGACCCGTCGGGAGACGGCTCCGGCGTGCGTGACCGGAGCCACGAGCAGGTCCGAGCCGAAGAGGTACTGGTCGGCCAGATCCCAGGCCTCCGGGTCCCCCGGGAACTCGTGGAACACCGCTCGCAGCACCGGCTGGCCCAGCTCGTGCGCCTCCCGCATCGCCTCGCGCGTGTACGGGCGCAGGGTCTCGCGAAGATGCAGCAGGCGGGTGAGGATCGGCGTGGCCTCCTCGCCGAAGCTCCACACCTCGTTCGCGGCTCCGGTCGCGGCGCGGCGGCTCCCGTCGGCGGCCGTGACCGGGGCCGACGGCGCGCGGTCGCCGTGGAGGCGCATCACCGGGCTGAACGCGCCGAACTGGAACCAGCGCACGAGGAGCTCTCGGAACTCCGGATCCGACGGGTCTCCCCCGGCGAATCCTCCGATGTCGGTCGTGAACCACGGGATCCCCGCGACGCCCATGTGGATGCCGGCCGTGATCTGGTGGCGCAGGTCCGCGAAGGTCGAGTGGATGTCGCCCGACCACACGAGCGCGCCGTAGCGCTGACTGCCCGCCCACGCGGTGCGGACGAGGTTGACGATCTTGGTCTCTCCGCCCTCGGTCTGCCCCTCGAAGAAGCCGCGGGAGAACGCCTGCGGGTAGAGGTTGCCGACCTGGACGGCGGGGCCGGCGGCGTAGCGGTAGTTGTCGAAGTCGTAGACGCCGTACTCGGGCTCGGCCTCGTCGAGCCAGAAGAGCCGGATCCCGTGCTCGCCGTAGTTGCGCCGGCACGCCTCCCAGACGAACCTCCGGGCGGCGGGGCTCGTCGCGTCGTAGAACGCGCTCGGACCCTCGAACTGCATGTGCAGGTCCAGGCCCCGCTCGGCCTTGACGAGGAGGTTCCCCTTCTTCATCGCGATGTAGTTCTCGGACTCGACCGACACCTGCGGCCAGACCGACACCATCAGCTCGATCCCGAGCTCGCGCAGCTCGGCGACCATGGCCGACGGATCCGGCCAGAACTCCTCCTCGAAGCGGAAGTCGCCCATGTGCGGCCAGTGGAAGAAGTCGGCCACGATCACGTCCATCGGCAGGCCGCGGCGCCGGTGCTCGCGGGCGACCTCGAGCAGCTGCTCCTGGTTCCAGTAGCGCAGCTTGCACTGCCAGAAGCCGAGGCCGTGCTCGGGCATCATCGGGACGTGCCCGGTGGCGTCGGCGTAGGCCCGGGTGATGTCGGCCGGGGTCTCCCCCGCGGTCACCCAGTAGTCGAGCTGCTGGGAGGACTCGGCGGACCACTCCGTGCGGTTGGCCGCGAAGGTCGCGCGGCCGATCGCGGGGTTGTGCCAGAGGAAGCCGTAGCCGCGGCTCGAGAGCACGAACGGGACGCTCGACTGGGAGTTGCGGTGCGCGAGCTCGAGCGTGCAGCCCTTCAGGTCGAGGATGTCCTGCTGGTACTGCCCCATCCCGTACAGCTTCTCGTCGGGGGGCGTCTCGAACAGCGCGGTCAGCCGGTAGTCGCCGCCCAGGTGCGGACGCTGCTCGCGGGCGCGCAGCTTGAGCGCTCCCCCGCTCCCGAGCTCCCGGAAGAGCAGCTCCCCTCGACGGTCGTAGAAGGAGAGGGAACAGGAGAGCTCGTGGTAGCCGGTCTGGTACCCGTAGCCCTCCTGCTGCTCGAGGACGACGGTGATGCCGCCGGCACGCAGCGTCGCCCGCGGTCCCTCGATCGAGACCTCCGGCGCGTGGCGCTCGGGGGCGATCAGCGCCCAGTCGGTGTCGAGGACCTCCCCGGACCGGCGGGCGCGGACCCGGACGCTGTCCCTCCCCCACGGCTCGACGACGACGGTCTCGCCGTCGCCGCGCCAGACGAGGCGGTCCCCCTCGAGCGCGAACTGGTCGGTGTCCATGTGCTCCTGCTTCCTCGAGTCGGGCACGGCGCTCAGTCCTTGACCGCGCCGGCGGTGACCCCGGCGGCGACGTAGCGCTGGGCCACGATCAGCAGCACGGCGGCCGGGATGGAGGCGATCACGGCGGTCGCCATGATCCCGTTCCAGTTGGTGGTGGTCGATCCGATGTAGCGGTAGAGGCCGAGGGTGAACGGCACGATGCTGTTGCCCGAGGTGAGCGAGTTCGCGTTGAGGAAGTCGGCCCAGGCGAACAGGAACGAGAACAGGCCCGCGGTCACGATCGAGTTCCGGCTCAGCGGGATGACGATCGAGACGAAGGAGCGCCAGTTGCTCGCACCGTCGATCCGCGCGGCCTCGATCAGCTCGTCGGGGATGCCGAGCATGAAGGCCCGGAGGATGATCACCGCGAACGGCACGGAGGCGGTCGCGTCGGCGAGGATGAGGCCCGGATAGGTGTTGAGCAGCCCCAGCGCGTTGTAGATCGCGAACAGCGCGGTGACCAGGACGATCCCGGGGATCATCTGGGCGAGGAGGAACACGAACATCACGACGCCGGTCCCCCGCACCCGGAACTTCGCCATCGCGAAGGCGGCGGGCAGGGCGATCGCCAGCGTCAGGATCACGCAGCCGATCGAGATCACGAGGCTCGTGATGAGGTTCGGCAGCTGCGTCGAGAACGCCTGCACGTACCCGTCGAGCGTCGGGTCGCCGGGGAACAGGCTCGGCGGGGTCTGGATCAGGTTCTGCGGCTTGGTCAGCGAGACGTTGACCATCCAGTAGAGCGGGAAGAGGAGGAAGCCGCAGAGCACGATCGCGATGACCACGTCGATCCCGCGGCGCAGCCCTGTGGTGTGCCGGTTCATCCGAGGTCCTCCTTGCGCTGGGCGCGGATGTAGATCACGCCGAAGACGAGGGCGACGATCACGAGGATCTGGCCGGCCGCCGCTCCGACTCCGAACTGCAGGTCGGTGAAGGACTGCTCGTAGGCCCACGTCGCGAGGGTGTGCGAGCTGTTTGCCGGGCCTCCCTTGGTGAGGATCCAGATGACGTCGAACACCTTGATCGTGTAGACGAGGCCGAGGAGGAGTGTGACGGAGGTCACCGGTCGCAGCAGTGGCCAGGTGATGCTCCAGAAGGACCGCCAGCGCGAGGCGCCGTCCAGTGCCGCGGCCTCGTAGAGGCTCTCGGGGATGCCCTGCAGGCCTCCGTGCAGCAGCACCATGTTGAACGGGATGCCCAGCCAGATGTTGGCGATGATGACCGCCCACAGCGAGACGGACGGATCGGTCAGCCAGCCGACCGGCGTGCCGATCGCGGCGTTCAGGATGCCGAACTGCTGGTCGAAGATCCAGCGCCAGGCCGTCGCCGAGACGATCAGCGGCAGGAGCCACGGCAGCAGGATGAGGGAGCGGAACGTCGCCGAGAGCGGGAACCGGCGGCTGAAGAACAGCGCCAGGGCCATGCCGATCGTGAACTGGCCCACCAGCGAGACCACGGTGAAGACCACGGTGTGCCAGGCGATGCTCGCGAAGATCGGATCGGTGACGACCGTGACGTAGTTGTCGAAGCCGACGAAGGGGGCGATCCCGGTCACGAAGGACGACGGTCCGAAGTCCTGGAGGCTGAGGACGACGCCGCGGATGATCGGGTAGACGAAGAAGACGGCGAGGAAGATCACCACGGGCGCCATGAAGGCGGCGGCGGCGAGGCGGAGGTGGGAGCGGGGTCGGCGGCGGGCGGGCGGCCTGGTGGCCGCCCCGCCCGCGACCGGCGCCGTGAGCACGGCGGGGTCGGTCATGCGGCCGCTACTTCAGGCTCGCCGCGGCGTCGTCGAGGGCCGCCTGCGGCGTCTTCGAGCCGGTCAGCGACTCCTGGATCGCGGTCCAGAGCGCCTTCGAGGTGTCCGGGTAGGCGACGCCGAGGTCGCTGGTGCGTCCCTGCGCGACCGAGATGGCCTCGACCCACGGCTGGAGCGCGGGGTCCTCGGTCGCCTGCTCGGCGGCCGCGTCGGCGTACGGCATGATGTACGACTGGCCGGCCGCCCAGGCCTTCAGGCTGTCGGGCTGGATGACGCACTGCGCGAACTCCGTGGCGAGGGTCTGCTTCGCGGCGTCGGAGGCGACCACCTCGACGAACTCGCCGCCGAGCGGGCTCGGTGCCGCTCCCCCGTCCTTCGCCGGGATCGGCACGACGCCGTAGTCGATGCCCGCCTCGTCGAGGGCGGAGAGCTGCCAGGTGCCGTTGACCATCATCCCGAGCTTGCCCGCGAGGAACTGGTCGCGGACGTCCTGCTGGTTGGCGTTGACGTTCGCCTGCGAGGCCGAGCCGCTCTTCACCAGGTCGGTCCAGAGCGCGAGCGCCGAGACGGCGTCGTCGGAGGAGATGTCCTCGAGGGTCGCACCGGAGCCCCAGAAGAAGGGCAGGAACTGGAAGGTGCCCTCCTCGGTGCCGATCGCGGAGAAGCCGAGCCCGGTGACGTCGCCCGCGGTGAGGGCCTTCGCGGCGGTGGTCAGCTCGTCCCAGGTCGTCGGCGGAGTGACGCCGGCGGCCTCGAAGAGCGCCTTGTTGTAGAAGAGCGCGAGGGTGTTCGAGCCGATCGACGAGCCGTAGGTCTTCCCGTCCAGCTGGCCGGCGGCGAGCACGTTCGGGAGGACGTCGCTGGTGTCGAGCCCGGAGGCGGCGTTGTCGACGAGCAGGCCGGTGTCGGCGAACTTCGCGACGTTGGGGTTGTCGAGGACGACCAGGTTCGGCGTCGTCTTCGACGCGGCCGACTGCAGGAGCTTGGTGGTGAGGTCGGGGTCGGAGGTGCGCTCGAGGGTGATCCCGGTCGAGGCCTCGCAGCCGGCCAGGAGCTGGCCGTAGGGGGAGGACGCGTCGTACTGGGTGAAGCTGTCCCAGAGGGTGAGCGACTTCGACGAGTCGTCGCCCGCTCCCTGTGCGCTGCACGCGCTGAGGGCGACTCCGGCGATGAGGACGAGGGAGGCGGCGCCTGCGGCCCGTCGGATGCTGTTCTTCACGGTATTCCTCTCTGAATACGGTCGGGACGAGCGGAGCGCTCGCGCCGGGAAGACCCTCCGGGGGCGCCCGCTGAGGCGGTCCGTCCGGAAGTCGTGGCGAGCCTAACCGAGTCGGAGAACCGGTTCAATAGATTTCGGAGAACCGGTTCACCGATCGCCCGGGGAACGCTCCGGACGACCCGGCGACGTCAGCCGCGCGCCCGCCGCCACGAGGGGACGACGCCCCGGCTGGTGCCCGGCGAGAAGGGCGCGGTGGTGCCCAGGTCCACGACGACCGCGGGCAGCAGCTCCGTCACTCCCGGAGTCGCGGTGCCGGCGAGCTCGTCGAGCACCAGGTCGACCGCCCGCGAGACCATCTCGTCGCCGGGCAGGTCCACCACGGTGACCGGCTGGTCGGCGTGCCGCATCACCGCCTCCGGGGCGATGGTCATGATCGAGCAGTCCTCCGGGACGCGCAGGCCCAGGCCGCTGAGGCGCTGCAGGAACGGCTCGAGCACGCCCGGCCCGTGCGTGACCACGGCGCTCAGGCCGGGGAGCTGCTCCTGCGCCTGCTCGAACCAGTCGTCGACGTCGTCGGTGCTGGGGATGACGGCTCCCCGCACGCCGCGCAGGCGGCACTGGTCGAGGAAGCCCTCGCGGAACCGCAGGGCGAAGGCGTAGCCGCTCTCGTAGGCGTCGGGGCCCATCCCGAGGACCGCGATCTCGACGTGCCCGAGGTCGGCGAGGTGGTCGACGGCGACCCGCGCCGCGCCGTCGAAGTCGAGGTCGATCGCGCTGAACGGGCTGCCCTCGCCCGGGTAGCCGACCAGCGCGGTCGGCAGGCCGATGCTCGCGAGGACCGGCAGCCGGGGGTCGTCCCGGCGGATGTCCATCACGACGAGCGCATCGGCGAGGACGTCGCGCGCGAGCTCCCCCTCGCCCGTGCCCATCATCAGCAGGTCGAAGCCGCGGGCGCGGGCCGCGTACATCGCCGCCCGCACGAAGCGCATGAAGACGTCGACATCGGTCTGCCGCGACTCCGGATCGACGGAGGCGAAGAAGCCGAGGATGTTCGTGCGCCGCAGCGCCAGGGCCCGCGCCATCGGGTCGGGCCGGTAGCCGAGCCGCTCCACGCTCGCGAGCACGCGCAGGCGGGTCGCCTCCGGGAGCTTCTTGTTGCCGGAGAGCACGTAGGACACCGTGCTGCGGGCCACCCCCGCATCGGCCGCGACGTCGCGAATGGTCACCATGGGCTCAGCGTAGTGAGGGCCCGGCGACGGGAGGGCCCGCCGGCGACTCCCTCGACCGGTGGGCAGCAGCGTGCATACCAGGGCGGTCCGGCCGTCCCGCCGTGGGTGGAGAGCCGTCCGCCGCGAGCCGCGCGACGGCACCGACGGACGCAGGCCGCGGACGAGCAGTCGGTCACGGTTGCGCGCGGGTCCGACGGGCACGTACGGTCGACCCGTACCTCGTCGCGAGCCGCGACGTCGGTGCGGCCGCCACACCGGCCGATCCAGCGGCTCGCGGTCACGGGGGCCCCCCGCACGGAAGACGGACTCTTGCGCCCCAGCACCGGTACTGCGTCCACGACGCAGCAGCTGCTCTCGCACTGACGTCCCCCGTGCCCGCCCCTCAGGGGCGAGCCGTTGCTCCTTCGGAGCCCGGTGGTCGTCGTGCGCCGACACCGACCCCTGGAGCACCGTGCCCTCCACTTCCCGCACCACCCCGCCCGCCGTCGTCCTCCACGACTGCACGTTCGCCTGGCCCGACGGCTCCGTCGTCCTCGACCGCGTGACCACTGCGTTCGGCCGCGGGCGCACCGGTCTCGTCGGCGCGAACGGCGCCGGCAAATCCACCCTCGTCCGCCTCGTCACCGGCGGCCTCTCCCCCACCGCCGGGAGCGTCTCGACGACGGGACCCGTCGACCTGCTGCCCCAGCGCCTCCGGCGAGGGCCCGACGACACCGTCGCCGATCTCCTCGGGATCCGGCATCGCCTGGACGCTCTGCAGGCGATCCTCCGCGGCGACGCGGATCCGCGGCACTTCGAGGTGCTCGCGGACGACTGGGACCTCGAGGCCCGGGCGCTCGCCGCACTCGGCGACGCCGGGCTCGACCTGGAGGAGGCGGACCTGCTGCGGCCGGTCGCGACCCTCTCCGGAGGGCAGGCCGTCCTCACGGCCGTGACCGGCGTCCGGCTGCGCGGCCGGCCGATCGCCGTGCTCGACGAGCCGACGAACGACCTCGACCGGCGCTCCCGAGGGCTTCTGCTCGACCTGGTCGACCGGTGGCGCGGGACGCTCGTGCTCGTCAGCCACGACCGGGAGCTGCTCGAGCACGTCGACGAGATCGCGGAGCTGCGCGACGGGGCGGTCCGCACCTCCGGCGGGACGTTCTCGGCGTTCGAGGAGCGGCTCGCCCTCGAGCAGGCCGCCGCGGAGCGCGATCTGCGCGACGCCGACCGGCTTCACCGCGCCGAGCGGCGGCAGCGCATCGAGGCGGAGACGACCATCGCCCGTCGGGCGCGGGCGGGGGCGCGATCGGCGGAGTCGATGCCCGCGATCCTCGCGAACGCGCGGAGAGGACGCGCCGAGGCGACCGCGGGACGGCTGCGCTCCGGGCACGGGGCCGCGGAGGCGCGGGCGCGCGAGCAGGTCGACGCCGCGTCGCGGGCAGTGCGCGACGACGACCGGGTCCGCCTCGACCTGCCGGACCCCGGGGTCGCGGCCGGGCGCCGTCTGGCGGAGGTGACGGTGCGCGGTCGGACGACGGTGCTCCAGGGGCCGGAGCGGATCGCCGTGGTCGGCGCGAACGGGACGGGGAAGACCACCCTGCTCGAGCACCTCGTCGATGCGCCGGGTGCGCGGGAGCATCCGCTCGCCGGCACCACGGCCCGACCGCTGACGGAGCGGGTCGGCTGGCTCCCCCAGCGCCGCGAGGGACTCCTCGACGAGGAGGCCACCGTGCGGGAGCACGTCTCCCGGGCCGCGCCGGATCGTCCTGCGGTCGAGCTGCGGAACGCCCTCGCGCGGCTCCTGGTGCGCGGCGACGTGGTCGATCGGAGGATCGCGTCGCTCTCGGGCGGCGAGCGGTTCCGCGTCGCGCTCGCCGGGCTCGTGCTGGCGCAGCCCGCTCCGCAGCTGCTCGTGCTCGACGAGCCGACGAACGATCTCGATCTCGCCACGACCGACCACCTCGTCGACGTTCTCGCCGCCTGGCGGGGCGGCCTGGTCGTCGTCAGCCACGACGAGGCGTTCCTCGACCGGCTCGGACTCCACTCCCGAGTGGTGCTCGACGCGGAGTGACGGCTGGTCCCCCGGCCCCCGGCGGTTCTGGCCTCGACCGGGCCCCTGCCGCCGGAGAGACTGGCCGGGCCCCTCCCGCCCCCAGCGAACGGACCGACGTGCTCACCGGACTCAGCGCCTTCCCCCTCACTCCGCTCCGCGACGACAGCATCGACGAGCGGTCGTTCGCCGCTCTCGTCGAGCGGCTCGCGCGGGCGGGAGTCGACTCGATCGGCGCACTGGGCTCGACCGGCTCGGCTCCGTACCTGGACCGCGGCGAGCGCCGGCGCGCCGCCGAGATCGCCGTCCGCAGCGCCGGCCCGGTGCCGGTCGTGGTCGGGATCGGGGCGCTGCGCACCTCGCAGGTGCTGGCGCTCGCCGAGGACGCGCAGAGCGCCGGAGCGAGCGCGGTGCTCCTGGCGCCGCTCGGCTACCAGCCGCTGACGGACGAGGACGTGCTGGGGCTCTACGAGGACGTGACGGCTCAGCTCTCGGTGCCGCTCGTCGTGTACGACAACCCCGGGACGACGCGCTTCTCCTTCTCCGACGACCTCTACGGGGCCGTCGCCCGGCTGCCGCAGGTCGCCTCCCTCAAGATCCCCGGCGTGCCGGAGGGACCGGGCGCCGCGGCGGCGCGCGTCAGCGAGATCCGGGCGCGGGTGCCGGAGGGGGTCACTGTCGGGGTCTCGGGGGACGCCGCGGGTGCGCGCGGGCTGCTCGGCGGCTGCGACGCCTGGTACTCGGTGATCGGCGGCCTCTTCCCGCGGACGGCGCTGTCGATCGCCCGGGCGGCGCAGTCGGGCGACGAGGCGGCGGCGATCGCGGGATCGGCGCGCCTGCAGCCCGTCTGGGACCTCTTCGCGGAGCACGGCGGCAGCTACCGAGTGGTCGCGGCGATGGCGGAGCAGCTCGGTCTCGCCGAGGCGCGCTGCCTCCCGCGTCCGGTCCGCGGGCTGGATGCACGGGCGCGGGCCCGGGTCGCGGAGGTCCTGGCGGAGCTGGGGCCTGTGCTGGAGTGATGCTCGGGCGGGTCGACGGGAGGACAGGTCGGACGGCGTGGTCGTTCCGGACCGCCGACGAGCGCGAGGAACCTGGGAGCCTTCACACCGGGGGGCCGGACCGGTGCGGGGAAGTGCTCCCGAACGGAGCGAAAGGGTCGGAACCGGCGGGGCGGGCGATCAGGAACGGGCCTCTCCTTCGCTTCCGGAGCGCCTCGATCCGCCGGCGATGCGGTCGCCGAGCCGTGGATCGTTCCGCCCCTGCGGCGTCGTCCCTCCGCCGTCCCGCGAGTGGCGCGCATCGACGGGTCGTCCGGCCGGTCCTCCGGCTACCGTTGTGGGCACACCCCCCGCCGACCCGGACCGCTCCGCCGACCTCGTCGGCCCGCGGTCCCTGCACGAGGAGCTTCCGTGTCCCCCGACGATTCCGCAGGACCCCCCTCTCGAACTCCCGGCCTCCGGCGGCGCACCGTCGTCGGCGTCGCCCTCACGGGTGCTCTCGCTCTGGGCGCGGCGACGCTCCCGGCCGCCTCCGCCTCCGCCTCCCCCGTGCCAGGCCTGCCCGGGGAGAGGACCCGCACGATCAACGTGAGGACGAAGAACCGCGGCGTGCTCTACGACGTCCTCACGGTCTCGATCGCGGGTGACCTCGCGCGGATCTTCGTGCCGCAGACGGTGAAGCCGCGGCAGGCCGCGGCGGTACCGGTGATCTGGTTCATCCACTCCGCGCAGGCCGACCACACCTCGCTGTCCAGCGTCTTCGCGTACCCGGCCGAGCTCGCCGTCGAGCGGGGCGCCGTCGCGATCTGCCAGACGCTCGGCGGCACGATCTGGACCAACGACACCGCGCAGAAGCACCAGCGGAACGGCTACGCCTACCTCTCCGGCCAGTTCCCGATCGCCGCGAGCTACCTCTGGGCGATGTCGGCCGGTGGTGCGCTCGCCTGCGAGGACTACGGCGCGCGGGTCTTCCCCGGCATCAACGGCGTCTACCTGGTCAACGGCGTCTACGACCTCCGCGACACCCACGACCGCACGACGCGGGGCCGCTTCTCGATCGGCGGTGCCTTCGGCGGCAGCACCGCTCAGATCGACTCCCACAACCCGAAGCGGCTGCCCGCCTCCGCCTGGGCCGGCGCGAACATCCGCGCGGTGGTGTCCGACACGGCCCACCCGGACCCGAGCGTGCCGTCGGCACTGCACGGGCTCGCCCTCGTGAAGAAGGCGACGGCCACGGCCAGGGAGGCGACCGTCCGGACGCACGCGCTCGGCCACAACGCACCGTCGTGGGTGAACCAGGACGGCATCGACGCGATCTTCCGCTGGCACGCCGGGCTGGCCGCCGCGCCGGCGCCGTCGGCGACGCCGACCCCGACGAAGACCCCCGTCGTCCGCCCGTCCACCGCGGGCCGCTGGGACTTCGACCAGGCGGACGCCCCGTACGCGGGAGGGTCGGGGTCCCCGTTCCGACCCCGCTGAGCGGTCAGGACGCGACGGCGTCCCTCGGGATGCGCTGACCGTCACGGGCCCGCGGCGGGAGCGCTCGGCCGCAGTGAGACCGGGCCTACGTCCCCTCCGCGGAGCTCCGCGGCGCCCTCTTCCGGACAGGGCCGCTAGAGGACATTGTCAGCGGCGGGACGGCCGTGCCACGGTTCGAGGACGGCCGATGAGGGCCGTCCCGATCGAAGGCAGCACATGCGCTCCAGCACCGTCCCTCGTCCGCCCGCCGTCGAGGACGGCACGTCGCAGCCGCGGGATCCAGGAGCGGCGCGGCGGCTCCGGCGGGGCCTGCTCGGGCTGACCGCGGCCGTCGCGCTCCTCGTCGGCACCGCCGTTCCTCTCGCGGCGGTCGCCGCTCCGTCCGCCCCTGTCCTCGGGGTGGCGGCCTGGGGAAGCGGCACCGATGGGAAGACCACGGTCCCGGCCGGGGTCGAGGGCGTGCTCTCCCTCGCCGCGGGCCGGACCCACAGCCTCGCCGCGAACGGCGACGGCGGGGTCGTCGCCTGGGGCCGCGGGTCGTACGGGCAGACCAGCGTCCCCGACGGTCTCACGGGGGTCGTCGCGGTCTCCGCCGGCGACTACAGCAGCCATGCGCTGAAGAGCGACGGGACCGTCGTCTCCTGGGGCTACGACGGCGACGGGCAGGTCTCGAGGAGTGCCGCGCTGACCGGGATCGTCGCGATCTCGTCCTCCCGCGACAACAGCCTCGCACTCGGCAGCGACGGCACCGTCACGTCGTGGGGCAGCAACGGGCTGGGCGAGGGCCTGGTCCCGGCCGGCCTCGGAGGCGTCACGGCCATCGCCGCGGGCCGGCGCCACAGCCTCGCCGTGTCCGGCGGGAGGGTGGTCGCCTGGGGCTGGGACCTCTACGGGCAGACCGACGTCCCCGCGGGGCTCGAGGGCGTGGTGGCCGTCGCGGCGGGAGAGACCCACAGCCTCGCGCTGAAGGAGGACGGCACCGTCGTCGCCTGGGGCGCGAGCTCCGACTCGGTCGTCGTCGACTACGGCCAGACCACGGTGCCGGAAGGCCTGTCCGGGGTCGTGGCGATCGCCGCCGCGTCCGACTACAGCCTCGCGCTGAAGGGCGACGGCACGATCGTCGGCTGGGGCCGGAGCTCGGCCGGGCAGCTGCAGTTCCCCGCCGGCCTCGCCGGCACGACGGCTCTCGCCGCCGGACCCGATCACGTGCTCGCCCGGGGCCCGCGTCCCGTCCTGACGGCGGATGCTCCTCCCGCGTCCGGGTCGCTCGGAGCGGCGGCCTCGTACACCTTCGCGGCCGACCGCCCCGCCTCGTTCGCGATCGCCTCCGGCTCCCTCCCCGACGGCCTGTCCCTCAGCGCGTCCGGGGTCCTCTCCGGCACGCCGACGACCGCGGGCACGTCCACCTTCGCCGTCTCCGCGCGGAACCCCTTCGGCGCCACCGTCGGGGCCCCGCACACGTTCGCCGTGGCGGAGACGACGGTCGCGCCGACCCTGGCCGGCGACCCGCCCGCCGCGACGGTGGGCACCCCGTACGACTTCGACTACAGCGTGACGGGCATACCGGCGCCGACCGTCTCGCTCGTCTCCGGAACGCTCCCCGCCGGCCTGAGCCTCGATGCTCGTGGCGGCCTGACCGGGACGCCGACGACCGCCGGACGCTCCACCTTCACCCTGCGGGCCTCGAGCGCTGCGGGGAGCGCGGAGACCACCAGCACCGTCGTCGTCTCCCCCGCCGCCGCTGCACCGGGGATCTCCGGTACCCCCGGGCCGGGCGTCGTCGGCACCCCCTACGACTTCGGCTACACCGTCTCGGGCTTCCCCGCGCCGTCGGTGGCCGTCTCCTCCGGTGCGCTCCCGTCCGGCCTCACCCTGACTCCGGCCGGGCGCCTGACCGGGACTCCGTCCGCGCCGGGCACCTTCACGTTCACGCTGGCGGCCCGCGCCGGCACCGCCTCCGCGGAGACCACCAGCACCGTCACCGTCTCGTCGCCGACGGTCGCGCCGACCCTCTCCGGGACGGTCGCGGCCGGCGTCGTCGGCTCGGCCTACGACTTCCGCTACGCGGTGAGCGGCACGCCCGCTCCGTCGGTCTCCCTGGTCTCCGGCGCACTGCCCGCCGGGCTCACCCTCGACGCGACCGGGCGCCTCTCCGGGACGCCGACCACGGCCGGGACCACCACCTTCAGCATCCAGGCCGCGAACTCGGCGGGCACGGCTCGGGCGACGAGCACGCTGACGGTCTCGCCGAAGCAGGTCGCGACGAAGGCCGATCTGCGCGTCGACCTCTCCGGGCCGGCCTCGGCGGTGAAGGGGAGGACGCTCACCTACACCCTCATCACGACGAACGCCGGTCCGGCTGCGTCGGCGTCGGTCGTCTCGCAGGTCGTCCTGCCCGCGGGTGTGCAGTTCGTCTCTGCGACCGGCTCGTACACCAGGGTCGGGAACGTGGTGGTGTTCCAGCGGGCCGGCCTGGCGGACGGGCGGACCGTGTCGGAGAAGATCACGGTGAGGGCGGCCGTCTCGGGCACGGCGACCGCGCTGGCGGCGGCGTTCTCGACGAAGACGCCCGACCCGTCCATCCGCAGCAACGCGGACACGGCGAGCACGACGATCCGCTGACCGCGGGAGCGTGACGGCGGGCGGTCCCTCGAGGGCCGCCCGCCGTTCTCGGTGCGGGAGCGTCGAGGTCCGCCGCGTCCGCGCCTCGTCTTCGACCGCTAGCCGGCCCGAGGGCGGTAGAAGCGCACGACCGGGAGGGCAGCCGTCGGAGCCTCGCGCACGACGATCTCGAGGCGCTGGATCAGGGCCGGGACGGTCGGCGTGGTCTCGAGCCGGCACTCGAGCTCTCCGTCGCGGCCCGGCAGGAGGAAGGCCGCCTGCGCCGCGGAGGCGCTCCAGAGCAGCCGCTCCACCAGCGGCCTCGCGGTCGGGTCCTCGGCGAGCCCGCCGATTCCCGCGATCGCCGTGGCGAGGCGGCGGGCGCGCACGTCGGCCGGCACATCGCTCAGCAGGTTGGGGCTGAACAGGGCGCCGCTGCCCGGCTCCCCCGCCCGGGTGAGGTCTCCCGCGACGATCGCGGCCTCGACGGCGGCGGCCGCGGCGAGCGTCGACGGGAGGAGGGTGATGGTCCGCGCCGGAGGAGCGGTGTCCTCGAGGGCGGCGCGGAGCAGTCCCGTCGCGGCGGCGGCGAGCTTCGCCCCGTTCGCGGTCGCGAAGACCACGGCCCCCAGGCCCGACTCCAGATGCCACCGCATGTTCGACGACCAGCCCGGCAGGCCGCCGGAGTGGTGGGCGATCCCGCCGAAGCGGACGTCGTGCTCGACGACGAGGCCGAACCCGTACGCGGAGCCGTCGAGCGTGCTCTCGACGGCGCGAGGGCTCAGCGCGGGGACCGGCGTCCAGCCGCGCTGCATCTCGCGGCGGGAGGCACGGCTCAGCACCGGGTCGTCGTCCGCGCCGTCCTCGCCCTCGAACGCGGAGGAGAGCCAGCCGCTCCAGCGGGCGATGTCGCCGACCGTGCTGAACATGCTCGCGGCGCAGGCGCCCGCTCCGGTGCCGGTCACGGGGCGGGGCACCCAGGTCCCTCCGTCGTCGAAGGTGCTGAAGCCGGCCGCCAGGTCGGTGCCGTCAGGGTAGTCGCCGCTGTCGTAGCGGGTGTCGTGGAGGCCGAGCGGCTCGAGGATCGTCCGCGTCGCGAAGGTCGGGAAGTCCTCCCCGGTCACGTTCTCGACGAGCACGCCGAGCAGCCAGAAGCCGATGTTGGAGTACTGGTAGACCTCACCCGGCCGCTCCGTGAAGGTCAGCCCGCGGCCGACGACCTCGAGGAACTCCTCCCGCGTCAGAGCCATGACGTCGTCGGCCCAGCCGTTGTCCTCCGGGAGCCCCGAGCAGTTGCTGAGGAGCATCCTGATCGTCACGGGCAGCGGCAGGCCCGCGGAGTCGAGCGGGTCGGTGAACTCCGGCACGTGGTCGGCGACGCGGTCGTCGAGGCGGAGCAGCCCGCGGTCGCGCAGGATCAGCACCGCCGCCGCCTCGAAGCTCTTCGACATGGAGGCGATGCGGTGCACGGTCCCGGGCCCGGGAGCGGCGCCGTCGAGGCGGTGCTCGCCGCGGCCGTGGTGGACGAGCAGCCCGGTGCGGTCGAACAGGGCCCAGCTCACCGAGGGGGCCGGCGGCGCCTCCCCGTCGAACCACCGGGCCAGCCGGTCCTGGAGCGGCGGGGAGAGGAGCGTCGGCGGAGGGAGCGTCATGCCCTCATCCTCCCGCACGCGGCACAGGCCGCCGCGGTCCTGCGGGTCACCGCGGGAGGACGCCGTCGGGGCTCAGCCAGTCCGGGCGGCTCCCCTCGACCGCGTCCAGGACGTCCTCCTGCGGGCCGGTCGCCGGTCTCCGCGGCGACGATGATCTGGTCGTCGACGGGAGCGGAGGGACCCGCCGTGCATCCGGCGAGCATCCCGATCAGCAGCACTCCCCCGGCGATGCGCGCCCCCCTCGGACCCGTCCGCTCACCGTCGAGCGTCGCGGCGACGGCCGCTCCGGCGGGCTGACGGGTCCCGGCGAGAGCCCGGAGCGACTGCCGTCACCTGCGAGCCGGACGAGGAACTTCTCAGGTCCTCTTGCGTGTCGCAGGCGCGGAACCTAGTTTTGTCGAACCGGTTCGAAGCACTGTTGCTCCGACCCCGGACCGACGCCCGCCGTCGTCCGGCCGGCTGTCCCCACAGAAAGTGACCAGCGTGACAACGATGTCCTCCCCGAGGCGCGGCACCCGCTCCCTCGCCCTCGCGCTGAGTGCCGCGACACTCGCCGCCCTCGCCGTCGCTCTCCCGAGCGCCGAGTCCGCCTCCGCGGCCGACACCTCCGTCCCCGCCGACGCGCTCATCCTCCAGTACGACTTCGAGCAGGGGCAGGTGTCCGGATCCACGGTCGCCGACCTCTCGTCGAAGAAGCTCGACGGCACCGTCGTCAACAGCGCGAGAGCGACGTACGTCGCGGGTCGGAAGGCCGGTACGACCGCGATCGACCTTCCCGGGGGCGCGGCGGACTCGACCTCCGCGCCGTACCTGACCGTGCCGAACGGGCTCTTCCAGGGCGTGACGCAGACCACCGTCTCCGCCTGGACGAAGTGGTCCGGCACCGGAGGCTTCCAGTGGCTGTGGTGCCTGGGCATCAGCCCCGACGCCGCGTCGGCCTTCGCTCCGTCGTTCGACGGCGGCAGCGCCCGCGCGATCATCAAGCAGCTGAAGGACGGCGGCGAGACCGGAGTCTCCAGCTCCTCGCCGCTGCAGAAGGACCAGTGGGTCAACGTCACCGCGACGATGGACGGCACGACCGTGACCCTGTACCTCAACGGTCTGCAGGTCGCGACGGCTCCCGCCTCCGTCGACCTCGCGAAGCAGCTCTACTCCGCCTCCGCCTCCAAGAGCGGCAACATCGGCCGGGCGCTCTGGAACGTGCACCCCTACTTCGACGGAGCGATCGACGACTTCCGCGTCTACGACCGGGCTCTGACCGCCGCTCAGGTCCGGGGTCTGGCGGGCGACGCCGCGCCGGCCGTCACCGGCGTTCTCTCGACGAGCGTCGCGGTCACCACCGGCATCGGCGTCGCGCCGGCCCTGCCGGGGGTCCCCGCCACCTACTCCGACGGCGTGAACCGCGACGCCCCGGTCACCTGGGAGAGCGTCCCCGCCTCCGCGTACGCGAAGCGCGGCACCTTCACCGTGAAGGGCACCGTCACCGGCCTCGGCACCGCGGTCACGGCGACCGTCACGGTGCGCGCACTCGACGAGATGACCATCGACCTCGGCACGAGCACCGGGGAGTTCATGGGCGGCGCGTCCGGCACCCTCTACGGGGTCTACGGCGAGGGCCTCCCCTCCGACAACCTCCTCGAGGGGATCGACCTGCGCACGGTCTCGACCAAGGCGCAGGACGGGCCGCAGCATCCGGGCGCGGACGCGTTGAGCGTCGCGAAGGCCGTCGCCGACACCTCGGACGGCGACACCTACATCTACATGACGGACATCTACCGCGGCTTCCCCTACGAGTGGCCGGGCAGCACTCCCCAGGAGAAGCTGGCCGACTACCAGGCGAAGATCGCCACGCAGGTCGACCAGGTGCTCGCGCTCCCCGAGGAGTACCAGGACAACATCGTGTTCGTGCCGTTCAACGAGCCCGAGGGCAACATGTTCGGCAACGGGAAGTGGAGCTACGACGGGAAGAGCTGGCTGGAGGACCCGACCGCGTTCTTCGCGGCCTGGGACAGCACCTACGCGCTGATCCGCGACAGGATGCCCGACGCCCGCATCGCCGGACCGAACACCAGCGTCCTCTACGACCAGGTCCGCGGGTTCATGACCCACACGCTCGAGCAGGACACCGTCCCCGACGTGATGACCTGGCACGAGCTGAGCGCCCCGGGTGAGATCCGCACCAACGTCGACCGCTTCCGGGCCTGGGAGGACGAGCTGTACGCGGGCACGTCCTACGCCGGGAAGCACCTGCCGGTGAACCTCAACGAGTACGCCTTCAACTACCACACCTCCGTGCCCGGCCAGATGGTCCAGTGGATCAGCGCGCTCGAGGACAAGAAGGTCGACGGCGACATCGCCTACTGGAACATCGACGGCAACCTCTCCGACTCCGCGGTGCAGGCCAACCGCGCCAACGGCCAGTGGTGGCTCCTCAACGCCTACGCCTCGATGACCGGCGACACCGTCGCGGTCACGCCGCCCAAGCCCGGCCAGAGCTACACCCTCCAGGGCGTCGCGACCCTCGACACCGCGGCCAAGCAGGCGAGAGCCCTCTTCGGAGGCGTCGGCGGCTCGCAGAAGGTCGCGTTCGAGCGCATCCCGGCCGCCACCTTCGGCTCGAAGGTCCACGTGGAGGTCAGCGAGATCCGCTGGACCGGCCAGGTCGGCGACTCGGGAGCCCCGCAGACGGTGAAGGAGTTCGACGCGTCCGTCGTGGACGGCGCCCTCTCGCTCGACTTCGGCGGATCCCTGCCCGCGCTCGACGTCGACTCCGCCTACGAGGTCGTCCTGACCCCGGGCGCCAACGCGTCGTCGCCGTCCGCCTCGCCCGTCGACTTCCGCCAGAAGTACGAGGCCGAGGACGCCCGCTACACCGGATCGCGGAACCTCAACGGACCCGAGGGCTCGCCGACCAACGTCGGCGGCTTCTACACCTCGGGCGGACGCAACGTCGGCGGGATCCGCACCGGCGGCGACCTGAAGCTCGACTTCGCGGTCACCGTCCCGAAGGACGGCGAGTACGACCTCAGCGTCTTCGCCAACTCCCTCAACACCTACGCCGCCAACGCCCAGCAGGGTCCGATCAACGCGTTCCTGAGCGTCGACGGCGCTGCGGAGCAGGAGATCCTCCTTCCGCTGGCCTACAAGTTCGTGGTCTGGGACCACGCGGACACGAAGGTGACGCTGACCGCCGGCACCCACACGATCTCGCTCGCCGCGAAGAACCTCGCCGGCACGAAGTCGACCGTGGGCGACGCGATCATCGACAAGATCGAGCTCTCCCTCCCCAGCGCGGCCGCCGCGACCTCGATCCACGAGGCCGAGACCGGTACGCTCGAGAACGGAGCGACGGCCGACTACTCCCGCGCCGGCGTCTCCGGCTCGGGCACGGCGACGCTCACCAGCGGCGCCTCCACCACCGTCTGGGGCTACTCCGCGAAGGACGCGCCGTCCTCCGTGACGGTGGACACCCTGGGCGGCGGCACCGGCGACCTCTACGTCAACGACGTGAAGGTCGGGCCGGTGGGCGCGAGCTCGACCCGTCAGGTCTTCCTCTCGGGCGGCGTGAACAAGATCGAGGTCGTCGGCACGAGCGGCACGCTCCTCGTCGATCGGATCGTCATCGGAGCGAGCGCGAACCCGCCCGCGACGACGAGCTATGAGGCGGAGGCGGCCACGATCACCGGCCCCGCCACGGTCCGCGACCTGTCCTTCGCGTCGGGCGGCAAGGCCGTCGGGAACATCGGGGGCGGACGCGACGGCGACTCGACCCTGACCTTCGGCGACGTGAAGGCCGAGCAGGACGGGACGTACGCGCTCACGCTGCGCTACTCCAACGAGGAGCAGTCCCCCGCGACGCACTACAACCCCGACCCGCTCGCCCGCCACGCGGACATCACGGTCAACGGAGTGACGCAGCGCGTGCTCTTCCCGCACACGTTCCACCAGAACCAGCTGTGGGACCTGAGCGTGCCGGTCACGCTCAGGAAGGGCTCGAACACCATCGCGATCACCTCGAAGGAGCTCCCGGGCTTCGACGGGACGACCTACCTCTCCGACACCTTCCCGGGCGTCCTGCTCACCTCGCAGTACGCGCCCAACATCGACAGGATCTCGGTCACGCCCTTCGTCGGGCGGACCACGGGCCTGACGGTGACCGGCACCTCGGCCTCGCGCTGCACCGCGGGGAAGGTCACGATCACGGGGACGGCGACCAACACCAGCGCGGTCGCCGCTGACGTCACGATCGGCTCGGCCTGGGGCACGAAGACCTTCACCGGGGTCGCTCCCGGCAAGACGGTCTCGGCCGCCTTCAGCACCCGCGCTGCGAGCGTCGGAGCCGGCGCTCTCGACGTGCGGATCGCGGGGACGGTCGACGGCGCTGCGGCGAGCGGATCCACGGCACCGGCCTACGGTGCGGCGCGCTGCGGCTGATCCGTCCAGAACGCCCTGACGCGGCCGGGCACCTCGTGCGCCCGGCCGCGTCGACGTGTCGTCGGGACCGGACGTTCCCCGACGGGGACGAGCGCGCCGTGGACGAGCAGAGCGCCGGAGCCGCAGCGTCCGGTCCTCGCTCCGGGGACGCGGCGCCCGAGTTGCGTGCGCCGCGCCGCACTGCCACTCTCGACACGGTTCGAGCGGGGGTGGAGATGGCCACGATCGGAGACGTCGCGAAAGCGGCAGGGGTCTCGCGCAGCACGGTGTCGTACGTCCTCTCCGGCAAGCGCAGCATCTCCCCCGAGACGCGCAAGCGCATCGAGGACGCGATCGCCGAGCTCGACTTCACGGTCAACGCCGGAGCACGGGCGCTCGCGACGCGCCGCACCATGGCGCTCGGCCTGCTCGTCCACTTCGACCCGGACGAGTTCGCGCCCGCGATGGTCGAGTACGTGCTCCCCATCACGGCCCGCGCCCGCGAGCTCGGCTACGACGTGCTGCTGGCCACCGAGGCCGACGGGGCGGCTGCCGTCCGCCGGCTCACGCGCTCCGGTCAGGTCGACGGACTGATCCTCCTGAGCGTCGCGGACGACGACGACCGGCTGCCCGTCCTGCGCGCCTCGCGGCGGCCCGGTGCCGCCCTCGGCGTGCCCGCGGACGCCTCCGGGGTGGACGTCTTCGACCTCGACTTCGGCGACGCGGCCCGCCTGCTGATCGAGCACCTGGGCGCCCTCGGGCATCGGAGCATCGGTCTCGTCACCCCTCCTGAGCGCGTCTTCGACCGCGGAGGGACCTACGGGCTCCGGTTCCGCGAGTCGGCTCTCGAGACCGCCGGTCGGCTCGGGATCGAGCTGGTGCTGCGCCCGGCCGCCACCGCCGCCGACGCCGTCGAGCCGATGATCACGGCGTTCCTCGACGACAACCCCGGTCTCACGGCGCTGGTCGTCCACAGCGACCGGACCATCGCGATGCTTCCCGCGATCCTGGGCCGACGCGCTGTCGCCGTGCCCGGGCAGCTGTCCGTCGTGAGCCTGTACTCGGCCGAGTTCGCCCGCGACTTCTCGCTCCCCTACAGCTACGTCGAGACGGGTGCCGCCGAGCTCGGCGCGCACCTGGTCGACACGCTCGTCGAGCGGATCGAGCAGCCGTCCCTCGGCGAGGAGCCGTCGATCCGACTCCTGCCCGCGCGTCTCGTCGACCGCGGGAGCGCCCGCGCGGTCTGAGGGCCGCTCCGGAGCCCCCGAGGCCCGGTCAGAAGCGCGAGGCGACCTCGTAGAGGACCTCGTCGTCGCCCGCGTAGACGCCGTCGCGCCGCGGCCAGTGCGCGATCACGTCCGTGAAGCCGAGCTCCTCCGCCCGGCCGGCCATGTCCTCGAACCGGGCGACGCTCTCGAGGGAGTAGTCGCCCCCGGAGTCGAGCGAGAGGTGGCGCTCGACGGTGCGCGGGTCGCGCCCGGCCAGCTCGAGCGCCGCATCGAGCCGCCGGGAGAGGGACGCGACCGCCCGCCACCACTCCTGGCTCGACACTCCCTCCGGGCCGGTGGTGACCCAGCCCTGCCCGCGCTCGGCGACGAGCGCGAGGCCCTTCGGCCCGTTCGCGGCGAGGACGAACGGGACGCGGGGGCGCTGCACGGGCTCGCCCACCATGCGCGCGGAGCGGGCGGTGAACCACTCCCCCTCGAGGTCCACGCCGCCCGAGCCGGGCTCCTCGAAGCGCAGCAGCGCGTCGAGTGCGGTGACGAACTCGGTGAAGCGCTCGTGCCGCTGCCGGGGCGAGTACTCGGGCTGCCCGAGCACGCGGGCGTCGAAGCCCGTGCCGCCCGAGCCGACCCCGAGGATCGTCCGACCGCCCGAGATCTCGTCCAGGGTCGCGATCTCCTTCGCGAACGGCACCGGGTGGCGGAAGTTCGGGGAGGTCACGAACGTGCCCAGGCGGAGCGTCTCGGTCACCGTCGCGGCAGCGGTGAGGGTGGGGACGGTCGCGTGCCACGGCTCGTCGGCGAGGGAGCGCCAGGAGAGGTGGTCGTAGGTCCACGCGTGGTCGAAGCCCAGGCCCTCGGCCGACTGCCACTTCCGGCGGGCCTCGGCCCACGGGTCCTGCGGGAGGATGACGATGCCGTGTCGCATCGTCCGAGTGTACGAGCGCCGGCGGGTCAGAGCGCGGCGGGCGGCACCGGGGGCGGATCGGGCACCTCGTCCACGACCGAGCGCGGGACCATCAGGGTCGGCATCCGCACGCGCAGGCGCAGCGGTTCCCGCTCCGACGCGCCGAGCAGCTCGCGGGCGGCGCTCCGCACCTGCCGGGCCAGCGCCGGGTGCACGGCCCTCGGATCCTCGAACGCGGCGACCAGCTCGCGCAGCACTCGGGTGGTGCTCCGCGGGTCGCCGTCCTGCCTGGGCATCGGATCGGCCCCTCACTCTCGGCACGGCCGTCAGGGTCCCGGCGGTGCAGCGGATGTCTCGCGCCGACGGTAGGGCCGGGGACGGCGCCGTGGCACTGAGGTTGACAACGGGAGGACCCGGCGGATCGCGGTGCGCGGGGTGCGATCCGGGCGAGGGCGGTCCTGCTGGGGATCGACGGCCACCGCCGGGAGAACCCGCTTCCCACGATCGCGCCCGTCCGGTCGCGGCTACTCTCGGGGCGTGATCACGACGACGGAGCGGGTGGACGACTGGGTCGAGGGCTGGTGCCGGGCACGCGGCGTGCAGCGCGTCCGCGAGGACGGGGCCTGGCTGGTCGATGTCGGAGCGGAGTCGCGCATGCGGGAGCGGATCCTGGTCGATCCGTCGCCCTCCGCGCTGCAGGCGGGTGCCGAGCGGACGGCCGGGCCCCGGGAGTGGCTGACGGTCATGGGCCTGGGCGACGACGCCCGCCTAGCGCCCGCCGCCGGGCTGGAGCTCGTCGCGGGCGACGAGAGCCTGATGGCGGCGCTCCTCGGCCCGGGCCGCACCGCCGAGGGTGCCCTGCTCGCGGGAGCCGTGCTCGAGGCCGCCGACGGAGTGGCGAGCGTCCGGCTGCTGGTCGACGGAGTCGTCGCCGCTCAGGGCACCGCCGCCGTGCACGGGACGGTCGCGGTCCTGGACCGGATCGAGACCGATGCGCGGTTCCGCCGACGCGGGCTGGGACGGCGGGTCGTCGACGCCCTCACCGCCTGGGCCCGGTCCGAGGGTGCACGGAGCGGTCTCCTCGTCGCCAGCACGGACGGCCGCGCCCTCTACCTCACGCTCGGCTGGGAGGTGGTCGCGCCGGTGCGCATCTGGCGCGGGGCCGCACTCCGAGATCCGGGACAGGGCTGCGCGGCCGCCGGGCGATGAATTCCCGATCCGCCCCTCCGGAAGCGCACGTCCGCGTGAGTGCGGAATCGCGCGCAGCGGACACAGGCGGCGGAGAACGGCGGAGCAGCAGTGGAGCGGCCGCCCGCAGATCCGAATTCAGCCGATAAAATCATCCTCGAAAGAGGGACACCGGCTATTGCTCACACGGCCTTGTCCGAGAAGCGGATCATCCGCTTCTCGGACTCGTGTCACCGCCCTAGGGTCGTCACCAGAGAGCGCCCTTCTCGGCCGAGTAGAGCTGCTTCACCTGCTCCGCGGTCAGCGCCCGGTCCCACACCCGCAGTCGGGCGAGGGAGCCGGCGAAGCGGTTGATCATCGTGCCGTCCCGGCCGACCGCTCCGACCACGAAGTCGCCCGGAGCCGCGTTGAGGCCGTCGGGGTAGACGTAGGGGTTCTTGGCGTAGGTCGCGCCGAGCTTGTCGGTGTAAACCGGGTACGCGGTGGCGGCGCCGTCGAGGTACGAGACCGCGACTGCGCCGTCGTACGTCCCGACGTGCAGCTGCCACACGCCGCGCGTGATCCGGCGGGGCTCCACCGAGTAGTCGCGCGAGTACGGGTAGCCGGGCGTCGGCCCGCCGAGCTTCGAGACGTGCATGCACACGCGCTCCCAGCCGCCGTACTCGGGGAGGTTGTTGAACAGCGCGTAGGAGCGCAGCGGCCCGACCGTCGACTCCTCCCAGACGCCCGCGATGCAGGCGCCGTCCGCGTCGGAGTTGAGCACCCACACCGCGATCGTCACCTGGCCGGTCGAGGCGCCCAGGTTGAGCGGGCCGACCTCGCCCTTGGGGACGACCAGGTGGTCCGTCGTCCCGTTGAGGGCGACTCCGGTGCCGAACGGCGTGGCGACGGCGCGGGCGGAGGAGCCCGCACCCTGCCGGAGCGCCGGAGCGCCCGCGACGGCCGAGGCGAAGGGGGCGGCGCTCTCGGCGAAGGACCACTCCGCGATCGGCGTGGGCACGGTGACCGTGGGGACCGGAGCGGCGTCGCCGACCACGAACGCGTCGAGGATCAGGTTGGTGCCGCTCGAGGAGGGATTGCGGCCGCTTCCGCGGCGGATGGTCACCGTGTGCGGCCCGGCCGCGAGCTGTCCGCTGCTCCAGACCGTCTGCTTCGACCGCGTCGCGGCGCTGTAGCGGTCGACGGACGCGACCTTGACTCCGTCGAGCTCGACGTCGTTGATGCCGGACGAGCCGGTGAGGCGGCTGATCCAGCTCACACTGGTACCCGTGAAGGCGAGGGTGGCGGAGGCGCCCGCGGTGGTCGAGTAGGCGATGCTGCCGCCGCTGTCCGTGCTCGCCTTCAGCGTCGACCACGTGCCGGTCGTGACGATCGGGGCGGCGCCGTTCTCGTAGGTGCCCGCTCCGGGCAGGGTCGTCGCCGGCGGAGGCGTCGCGTCGCCGACCACGAAGGAGTCGAGCAGCAGATTGCTGCCGGTCGAGGCCGGATTGCGGCCGCTCCCCCGGCGGATCGTCAGCGTGTGCGGCCCGGCCGCGAGCTGTCCGCTGCTCCACACCGTCTGCTTCGAGCGGGCGGACGCGCTGTAGCGGTCGACGGAGGCGACCTTCACGCCGTCGAGCTCGACGTCGTTGATCCCGGAGGACGACGTGAGTCGGCTGATCCAGGCGATGCTCGTGCCGGTGAAGGCGAGCGTCGCGGAGGCGCCGGAGCTGGTCGAGTAGGCGATGCTCCCGCCGCTGTCCGCGGTGGCCTTCAGCGTCGTCCACGTGCCGGTGGTGACGATCTGCGCGGCGCCGTTCTCGTAGGTGCCCGCGCCGGGCAGCGTGGACACGGGCGGCGTCTCGGGCACGGGCTCCGTCTGCGGCACGGGGCCCTCGGCGATCCAGCGCTGGAAGGTGTCGATCATCTCCTTGTTGGTGAAGCTCGGGACCTTGTGGCCGTCGGTGCCCTCCCCCGGGTGGGTGCGCAGCGTCGCCTCCTTCGCCAGGGGCAGGGCCGCGGCGTGCAGGGCGGCGCCGTGCAGGGCGAGCGGCACCATGACGTCGTCGGGAGATCCGGTGATCCTCAGCCGGGCGCCGCGCCACACCGACGCGGGCAGCCGCGCCGGGTTGGTGGCGGCGATCGCCGCCGCATCCGCGTACTCGGGGCCGATCTTGTCCGGCTCGCTCGCCGCGCGCTCCTCCATGTCGTAGGAGCTGCTGCAGAGGTACGCGCCCCGGATGTTCGGCACCATCCGCTTCCCGTAGGCCCAGGCCAGGAGCGGCCCGCCCCCGGAATCGGACCGCAGGAGGCTCGCGTCGATCCGCCACACCGACGAGGCCCAGGCGGCGACCGCGGCCTGGATCTCGATCGCCCGCGGGCTCGACCAGATGCTGCCGCCGTAGGTCGGGCAGATGCTGACGATGCCGCGGTCCACGGCGAGGTCGGCGGAGTAGGCGAAGGCGCTCGAGAGCGCCGTGTGGGTGCCGTTGCGGGCGTGGTAGTACCAGAGCATCGATGCGCCCCTGGTCTGCGACGGAGGTGTCGCGTGCGGCACGAACAGGCGCGCCCGGTCCCCCGCGACGACGACGTCGATGATCTCGTAGCGCTTCCCGCCCGTCTTCGACGTGGCGGTGGACAGGCGCGAGACCTCGCCGGGCAGTCGGGGCACCGCGGTGAGGTCGCCGGCCGCGAGGGCCGGCGTCGCGAACGCGATCGCGCCCGCGCCGGCGACGGATCCGGCGAGGATCGTGCGGCGGGAGAGAGCGGAGAGGGCCTTGCCGCCCGATCGGGAGCCGGTGCGGGAGGAGTCGGCGGAGTCGCCTACGGCAGTGTCCTGAGGAGTCACGGAAGAGAGAGCCTTTCCGATCGTCACCGTTCCGGGTACACCGATCGAAAGAGGAGGAGAAGGCGTTCAGTGAACGAGCGGCAGTGCTCGCGCTACTGATGCGGATCACCTTCTCCTCGAGAAGGAAAGGGAAGCCGGATCAGGCTAACAGAGGGGATGAGAAAGGGTTCAGTATTTCTACCCACCGCTTTATCAACCGGAAGAGAACGCACCAGGAATCGCTTATCCGGCCGCTTATCGTCCCTTTTCCGGTGACACGACGCGCGCCGGACACCGCCGTCTGGCAGGATGCCCCCGTGTCGGAGACGGGTCGGCTGCAGCGGGGCGGCGCCCTCCCCGTGCTCCTCGTGTTCCTCCGCCTCGGGCTGACCTCGTTCGGCGGGCCGATCGCGCACCTCGGCTACTTCCGCGAGGAGTTCGTGGTGCGCCGCGGCTGGCTGACCGATCGCGCGTACGCCGACCTCGTCGCGCTGTGCCAGTTCCTCCCCGGACCCGCGTCCAGCCAGGTCGGGATGGCGGTCGGCCTGCAGCGCGCGGGGCTCGCCGGACTGGTCGCCGCGTGGTGCGGATTCACGCTCCCCTCGGCGATCGCCCTGGTCCTCGTCGCCGGTCTCGTCGCCGGTGCGGGCGATGTCGCCTCCGCCGGCTGGCTCCTGGGCCTCCAGGCGGCGGCGGCCGCGGTCGTCGCGCAGGCCGTGCTCGGGATGGCGCGCTCGCTCGCACCGGACCGCCGCCGCGCGACGATCGCCGGCGCAGCGGCTGTCGCCGTCCTCCTCGCCCCGGAGCCCGCGCTGCAGGTGGCGGTGATCGCGGCGGCGGGCCTGGCCGGCGTCCTGTGGCTGCGCGGCGAGGAGGCGGCTCCGGACGAGGGCCCGGGCTTCGCGGTCCGGATCCCGACGGCGCTCGCGGTCTCGGCCCTCGCCCTCTGGGGGCTCCTCCTGGCCGGCCTCCCCCTGCTCGCCGCGCTCACCGGCGAGGGAGCGGCGGGTCTCGCCTCCGTCTTCTACCGCGCGGGCGCTCTGGTGTTCGGGGGCGGCCACGTCGTGCTGCCTCTGCTGGAGGCGCAGACGGTCGGCGCCGGCACGGTCGGGCAGAGCGAGTTCCTGGCCGGCTACGGCGCGGCGCAGGCGGTGCCGGGCCCGCTCTTCACCTTCTCCGCGTTCCTCGGCGCGGTGGGCGCGGGGACGCCGGATGGCGTCGCGGGGGCGGCGATCGCGCTGGTCGCGATCTTCCTGCCGGGCGCTCTGCTCGTGGTCGGCGTGCTCCCGTTCTGGCAGCGGCTGCGGCACCTGCCGGTCGCGCAGAGGGCGCTGGCCGGCGTGAACGCCGGCGTGGTGGGACTGCTCGGCGCCGCCCTCTACGACCCGGTACTGACGGAGGGCATCGGCTCGACCGGCGCCCTGGCGCTCGCGATCGGCGCCTTCGTGGCGCTGACGCGCTGGACCGTGCCCCCGTGGATCGTCGTCCTCGCCGCCGCGGGCCTCGGCACCCTGCTCCTCTGACTCCCTCCGGGGACGACGATCCGGACCAGCCCTGGCAGTCTGGACGCATGAGGGCTCGGGGGACGACAGCAGCAGTGGCGACGACGGCAGCGGCGGGGCTCCTGCTGCTGGGCGGGTGCACCGCCGGCGGCGGGGCCGAGGCGGGCGCCACGGCGTCCGCGCCCGCCTCGCGGACGCCGAGACCCGCCATCACCGACCTGATCACTCCGAGCCCGACCCCCTCCGCTCCGGCGACCGCCGAGCCGGTCGGAACCGTCGTCGACGCCGGGCCGGTCGGCGAGGGAGTCCCCGCCACCGTCTCGGGCACCGGCCCGGCCGACGTGTCGTTCCAGCGGCAGGGCGAGTTCGCGGTCGTCCTGAGCCTGGACTGCTCGGCCTGCACCGGCACGGCGATCGTCACCGCCGCGGGCCGGATGACGCCCTTCGGCGAGGCCGCCGCCCCGATGACGGGGTCGTTCCTGACCGGGATCTTCCGCGACGACCCCGTCGAGCAGCAGGTGATCGTCCGAGCCGACGGGCCGTGGACGCTCGGCCTGCAGAGCTGGAACGACCTCGCGACGGTGAGCGGTGCGCAGTCCGGCACCGGCCCGGCCGTCCTGTTCTTCTCCGACGACGTCCCGCGCGTGACGGTCGACTACACGCCCGCGGGTCCGGACGACTCGTTCTCCGGCCGCGTGTTCACGACCTCCGATCAGCCGCAGCTGTTCGGCGACTCCGTCGCCTTCTCCGAGGTGTTCGAGGCCGACCTGCCCGGCGTCATGGCCGTCCAGACCGAGGGGACCTGGACCGTGACGCCGACGCCCTGACCCGGGGTCGTGACGCGCCGTCCGCGGAGTCGGGGAACGGGAGCCCGTCGGCCCAGACGCGCTGCACGCGGAGCGACGCGTCGAGCAGGACGACGTCGGCGCGGTACCCGGGGGCCAGCAGGCCGAGGTCGCCCCGGCCGAGCACGCGGGCGGGAACGGCGGTGAGGGCGGCGACGGACGCCTGCAGCCCGAGCTGGCCGGGCCCGACGGCCCGCCGCAGGGCCTCGTCCTGCGTGAGCGTGGATCCGGCGAGCACAGCGGTGCCCGCGAGCCGGGCGACCCCGCCGAGCACCTCGACGTCGAGCAGGCCGAGGCGGTGCGTTCCGTCGCCCGGCCCGGCCGCCGCCATCGCGTCGGTGACGAGCGCGATGCGCCCGGGAGCCGCCGCGAACGCGAGCCGCACCACCTCGACGTCCACGTGCCGGCCGTCGAGGATCAGCTCGAGCGCGACCCGCTCGTCTCCCAGGGCCACCGGGATCGGGCCCGGGGAGCGGTGGCCGATCCCGGGCATGGCGTTGAACGCGTGCGTGACCAGCCGGGCTCCGCGGTCGAACGCGGCCCGCGCCTGGTCGGCGTCCGCCTCGGTGTGGCCCACCGCGACCACCGTGCCGGCGCCGGCGAGCCGCTCCACCGCCGCGAGGGCTCCCGGCAGCTCGGGCGCGAGCGTGATCTGCGCGAGGCGTCCGCGGGCGGCGTCCAGCAGCCGGCCGACCGCGCCGGAGGAGGGGTGCACGAGAGCCGCGGGGTCGTGCGCTCCCCTGCGCGAGGGCGCGAGGAACGGGCCCTCGAGGTGCGCGCCGAGCACGAGCGGGTCGGTGGCCGCGAGGGCCGAGACCGCGTCCAGAGAGGACTCCAGCTGCTCCAGCGGCGCCGAGACCAGGCTGACCAGCGAGCGCGTGGTGCCACGGGAGCGGTGCAGCGCGAGGCCCGCGCGGATCGCCTCCGCTCCTCCGTCGAAGCCGTAGCCGCCCCCTCCGTGCACGTGCAGGTCGATGAAGCCTGGGACAGCGGTGAGGCCCCGCGCGTCGTGCAGCTCCGCCCCCTCCGCCTGCGCCTGCCAGCCGGTGCCGGTGCCGGTCGCCGTGATCGCGCCGTCCCGCGCGAGGAGCCAGTGGTCCTCCACCGTCCCGGCCGCGTCGACCTTCCGTGCGCTGTGGATGATCAGCGCGGCGTGCGCCATGCGGTCGTCTCCTGGGTGTCGGTTCCGGATCGGCGGGGACTCCGCCCCCTCCCGACGATGGCACAGCCCCCGCCGGTCGCGCCGGTCCGACACCGATCACTGCGCCACCCCGAACGTATTCCGCGCCTCCGCGTCACGAACAGGGACCTCGCGCGTCTCCTGTGCATGCCTCCCCTGGACACCCGAACCCCCACCCCTCGCCTCGCCGCCTCCCGCCGGCCGCTCGACGTCGTCGCCATCGCGGCGGCCGCCCTCGTCAACGAGCGCTACCTCGATCGGCGCTTCACCGTCCACCACCTCGCCGCCGAGCTGCGGATGCCCGCCCTGCTGCTGCGGCTGCGGTTCCGCCGCTGCTACGGGCTCGGCCTCGACGAGCACCTCGCCCTCCGCCGACTCGAGCTGGCCGCCGTCCTGATGGCGAGCACCCCCGTCGCTCTCGGCGGCCTCGACCGCATCGCCCGGGGCTCCGGCTACCGGGGCACCGCCGAGCTGGACCGCGACCACCGGAGGCACCGCCGGTCGTCCGCGCTGGCCGCCTGGTTCCGGGCCGCCCCGCGTCCCGAGCGCGAGCACCGGCACGGCATCCGGCCCGAGGAGGAGCTGCTCGCCGCAGCGCCGGGTGCCGCGACTCCGGCCCGCCCCAGCAGCATCCGCTCGGCACCGGTCACCCCGCTGAGGCGCCGCGCCTGAGCCCGGCCGCGGAGCGGTACAGTGCCACGATGCGCACCTCCGGAACCCGCCGATGACGGCCGTCCGCTACGTCGCGATCGGCGATTCCTTCACCGAGGGCGTCGGCGACGAGCGGCCGGACGGCACCCCGCGCGGCTGGGCCGATCTGACGGCCGCGGGATGGGCGGCGGCCACGGGCGAGCGGATCGAGTACGCCAATCTCGCGATCCGGGGCCGGCTCATCGCGCCGATCCTCGCCGAGCAGCTCGAGCCCGCGCTCGCCCTGGGCCCGACCCACCTCTCCTTCAACGGAGGCGGCAACGACATGCTGCGCCCGCGGGCCGACATCGAGCGGATCGCCGACGCCTACCTCCGCGTCCTCGAGCGCTGCGACGAGCAGGGCGTCGTGCTGATCGCCCTGGCCGGCGCCGACCCGTCGCCGCGGCTCCCGCTCGGCTCGCTCATCCGCCGCCGCGGGGACGCGCTGACCGACGCCGTCCTGCGCCGGACGAGCCACCGGACCGACGTGGTCGTCGCCGACAACTGGCACGACCCCGCTTTCGCCGATCCGGCGCTGTGGTCGGAGGACCGCCTGCACCTCGGCCCGCGGGGACACCGGCGGGTGGCCGACCGGGTCCTGCGGGCGCTCGGGCTCACGCCGCCCGCCGCGCTGCCCGACGCTACCGAGGCCGCACTCCGGCGCGGCGGAACCGTGCAGTACTACCGGCAGCACGTCGCGCCGTGGGTGCGGCGCAGGCTCACCGGCACGTCCTCCGGGGACGGCCGCGCCGCGAAGTACGCGGGCTTCGTGCCGATCGACCCGGTCTGACGCCTCCTCCGAGGAGCACGGCGCTCGTTCGACGGGCAGGGATCTCCCCTGAGGCGCTCAGCGGCGACCACTCGCGGCCGCTCGACGGCGTCGAGCGCTCAGTGCCAGCCGTACCGCGCCGAGAGCACCCGGGCGACGGCGTCGTACCGAGCGCGCTCCAGAGCTGCTCCTTCGCGGCGCATCCCGGCGGGGTGCACGCGGAACACGCGCTCCGGGTCGACCCAGCTGGGGCGCCCGTCCGGGTCCCAGCCGCCGGTCCCGACGGCCAGGTAGTCGGAGTGCTCCTTCGAGCTCAGCCGCACGGCGAGCACTGTCCCCGACTTCTCGACAGCGAGCACGAGCACCGGGCGGTCCTTGCCGCGGCCGTCGTCCTCCTCGTACGGCACCCAGGTCCAGACGACCTCGCCCGGGTCCGGGTCGCCGTCGGGCGTGGGCGCGTAGCCCAGGCGGACCCCGCGGAGCCGCGACGGGTCGACCTCGACGGTGCGGCCCACTCCGCTCGCGCCCGGGGTCGGCGCCGTCGTGCTCAGGTACGGGCGCTGCGGGCGGGGCCCGGCGTCCGGCCGCGGGGCGACCGCGCGGCCGAGGAGTCGGAGGAGCAGGGACACGACCGAGCGCGAGGAGGGCACCCCGGAACCCTAGCCCGGATCCGCGGCCGCCCGCCCGCGGGGGCGCGCCCGGCGGTCGCCCGTCCCGGACGCGCCGACGGGGTGCCGGCTCCGGAGAGCCGGCACCCCGTCGGGTGCTGCGGAGGAGGGGGTCAGTCCGCCAGGACGTAGCCCGCCTCTCCGTGGATGGCCGTGTCGATGCCGGCGATCTCGTCCTCGTTCTTCACACGGAAGCCCATCGTCTTCTGGATGATCCAGCCGATGAGGAGCGTCATGACGAAGGAGTAGGCGAGGACGGTGAAGGCCGCGAGGGCCTGCTTGCCGAGCTGGCTCGCGTCGCCGGTGAGGAACAGGCCCACGCCGGTGCCGAAGAAGCCGATGTAGAGCGTTCCGATGAGGCCGCCGACCAGGTGCACGCCGACCACGTCGAGCGAGTCGTCGTAGCCGAGGCGGTACTTGAGGTCGATCGCCAGGGCGCAGACGGCGCCGGTGATGACGCCCAGGACGATCGCCCAGAACGGCGACAGGCTGGCGCACGCCGGGGTGATCGCGACGAGGCCCGCGACCGCGCCCGAGGCGGCGCCGATCGAGGTGGGCTTGCCGTCCTTGATCTTCTCGACGACGAGCCAGCCGAGGATCGCGGCGGCCGGAGCGGCGATGGTGTTCAGGAAGGCGACGGCCGCGATGCCGTCGGCGGCGAGCTCGGAGCCGGCGTTGAAGCCGAACCAGCCGAACCACAGCAGTCCGGCGCCCAGGAGCACGAACGGCGGGTTGTGCGGCTGGTGCGCGCCCTTGGTGAAGTTGACGCGCTTGCCGAGCACCAGGGCGAGGGCGAGGGCCGCCGCTCCGGCGTTGATGTGGACGGCGGTGCCGCCCGCGAAGTCGATCGCGCCGACGCCGTAGGCGATCCAGCCGCCGTCGACGACGGTGGCGTCGTCGCCGAGGGTGAAGTTGAAGACCCACGAGGCGACCGGGAAGTAGACGACGGTGGCCCAGACGCCGGCGAAGACCATCCAGGCGCCGAACTTCGCGCGGTCCGCGATGGCGCCGGAGATGAGCGCGACGGTGATGATCGCGAACGTCGCCTGGAACGCGGCGAAGGCCAGCGTCGGGTAGGCCGACGTCTGCTCGCCGAGCGCGTCGTTGTAGATGCCCTGCAGGCCGATCTGGGCGGTGTCGATGCCGAGGACGCCGTCGATGCCGACGAAGGTGTCGGTCCCTGCGGGGCCGGACGGGCCGTTGCCGAACGCGATCGCGTAGCCGTACAGGACCCAGAGGACCCCGATGAGGCCCATGGCTCCGAAGCTGAGCATCATCATGCTGATGACGCTCTTCGCACGCACCAGGCCGCCGTAGAAGAAGGCGAGCCCGGGGGTCATGAGCAGGACCAGCGCGGCTGCGATGAGCAGGAACGCGGTATTGCCTTGATCCATTGTTGAACCTCTCGTGAGTGTGCAGAGAAAAGCCCGGAGCGAGGACGCTGCGTCGGAGCACGGCCTGGAGACACGCGGGTGTCGGGTCACCTCGGGTAGCCGACAGTCTGGTGGCGCGAGGTTTCGTCCCGTGAGGCACCGCGTTTCGCGGAGGTTACGGCCGAGGCCCCTGTGTAAAAAGCGCGTTACGGCGCGCTGGCGGACGGCACGACGACGACCCCGGGAACGCCGGGAGGAGAGCGGATCCGCCCCTAGGAGCGGGGCGCCATCGAGGTGAGCGCGATGAGCCGCGACATGGAGCGCAGGTACTTCTTGCGGTAGCCGCCGCTCAGCATGTCGCCGCCGAAGACCTCGTCGAGGGGCGTCCCGGAGGCGAGGACCGGGATCTGCGCGTCGTAGACCCGGTCGATGAAGGCCACGAGGCGCAGGGCGTCGGTCTGGTCGGTCAGAGCGGTGACGCCCCGGAGCACGATGGTGTCGACGCCGTCGATCACCTTGATGTAGCGGGAGGGGTGCACGGTGCCCAGGTGGTGCACGGCGTCCACGAACGGGTCGTCGGTGACGACGGAGCCGGCGGGGGCGGCCGCGACGAGAGCGTCGATCTCCTCGTCGGTGCGCACCACGGCGTGGCCCTCGATGTCGCGGCGCCGGTAGTCGGTGCCGTCGATCCGCATCGTCTCGAAGTGGGCGGCCATCGACTGGATCTCGCGGAGGAAGTCCGCCGCGGCGAAGCGCCCCTCGCCCAGCGCGTTGGGCGGGGTGTTCGAGGTCGCGGCGATGCGGGTCCCGGAGGCGACCAGCTCGCCGAGGAGCCGCGTCATCAGCATCGTGTCGCCCGGGTCGTCCAGCTCGAACTCGTCGATGCACAGCAGCGCCGAGCCCTTGAGGAGCGAGACGGTCGCCGCGTAGCCGAGCGCGCCGACGAGCGCGGTGTACTCGATGAACGTCCCGAAGTAGGTGCGGCCCGGCACCGCGTGCCAGATCGCCGCGAGCAGGTGGGTCTTGCCGACGCCGAAGCCGCCGTCGAGGTACACGCCCGGCTTGACCGCGGGGGCCTTCTTCCGGCCGAAGCCCAGGAAGCCGCCTCCGCCGCCCTTGGATCCGCCGCCGGCGGCGAACGCGCGGAGAGCCTCCACCGCGTCGGCCTGCGAGGGGTACTCCGGGTCGGGACGGTAGCTCTCGAAGGTGGCGCCCTCGAACTGGCGCGGGGGCACCAGCGTCGACGCGATCTCGTGCCCGCTGATCTGGGGCGAGCGGGCGGTCAGGCTGCTCGTCGATCGGACGTCGTCGGGGCTCACTCGCGTCTCGCATCCTGCGCACGGCGCGGGTCCGTGCGCTCAGTGGCGGCGGCCGCACCGGGCACGGAGCCGCCGCGGTTCTGTGTCGAACTCTTACGGCGCCCTCCGTGCGGCGTCGTCCGCGGACGCGTACTGTCGCTGAAGGGCGGGCTCCAGCGTAGCCCGCCGTGGAATCACGCCCGCGCTCCGCGCACCATCCTGGAGGTCCTCCTTGTCCGTCGAAACCGATCCGTCGCCGAAGTTCGCCTCCTACGCGCACCCCGAACGGCTCGTCAGCGCCGACTGGCTCGAGCAGCGCCTCGGCACTCCCGGTCTCGTCGTCGTCGAGTCCGACGAGGACGTCCTGCTCTACGAGACCGGCCACATCCCCGGCTCCGTCAAGATCGACTGGCACACCGACCTCAACGACCCGGTGCAGCGCGACTACATCGACGGTGCCGCGTTCGCCGCGCTCGTCGGCGGCAAGGGCATCGCCCGCGACACCACCGTCGTCGTCTACGGCGACAAGAACAACTGGTGGGCCGCCTACGCGCTCTGGGTCTTCACCCTCTTCGGCCACGAGGACGTCCGTCTGCTCGACGGCGGCCGCGACAAGTGGCTCGCCGAGGGCCGCTCGACGACCACCGACGCCTCCTCCCCGGAGCCCGCCGAGTACCCCGTCGTCGAGCGCAGCGACGCCGAGATCCGCGCCTTCAAGGACGACGTCCTCGCGCACTTCGGCAACCCGCTGATCGACGTCCGCTCCCCGGAGGAGTTCACCGGGCAGCGCACCACGGCGCCGGCCTACCCGGAGGAGGGCGCCCTGCGCGCCGGTCACATCCCGAGCGCGCAGAACGTGCCCTGGGGCAGGGCCGCCGCCGAGGACGGCACCTTCCGCCCCCTCGACGAGCTGAACGGCATCTACCGCGAGGGCGCGGGGCTGAAGGACGGCGACTCCGTCATCGCCTACTGCCGGATCGGCGAGCGCTCCGCCCACACCTGGTTCGTGCTGACCCACCTCCTCGGCTTCGAGGGCGTCCGCAACTACGACGGCTCCTGGACCGAGTGGGGCAGCGCCGTCCGCGTCCCGATCGTGCAGGGCGCCGAGCCCGGCGAGGCCCCCGCGGCCCGCTGACGCGTCACGACGGAGGCCGGGAGCGCCGATCCGCCCGTCGACGGGCCGGATCCGGGCTCCCGGCCTCCGCTGCGACCGCCCGCCGCCCCTCCCCCGATGAGACACTGGACCGGATGACCGACACCACGCTCCCCGACGCTCTGCGCGACATCCGCGAGGAGTTCCTCGCCCTCGAGAAGCCGGAGCGCCTGCAGCTCCTGCTCGAGTTCTCGAACGAGCTCCCCGACCTGCCCGAGCGCTACCGCGACCACCCGGACCTCTTCGAGCGCGTGGAGGAGTGCCAGGCGCCCGTCTTCATCGTCGTCGATGTGGAGGGCGGGATCGTGCACCTGCACGCCACTGCTCCCCGCGAGGCGCCCACGACGCGCGGCTTCGCGTCGATCCTGGCGCAGGGCCTGGCCGGGCTCACCCCCGAGCAGGTGCTCGCCGTCCCCGACGACTTCCCGCAGACCATCGGCCTCTCGGAGGCGGTCTCGCCGCTGCGCCTGCGCGGCATGACCGCGCTGCTCGGCCGTGCCAAGCGGCAGGTCCGCGCGCACCTGGCCGCATGATCCTCCGGCCGCTCGTCCCCGCCGGTCCGCCGATCGTGATCGGCGAGGAGGGCGCGCGAGCGGCGGTCGCTGACGCCTGGCGTCCCGACGAGGCGGTGCGCGTGCGCCTGAACATGATCGCGAGCGTCACCGGCTCCAGCACCGGCTCCGACGGCACCAGCGAGACGCTGACCAACCGCGTCGACCGCACGATCCTCGGAGTCGTCCGCGAGCAGGCCGACGTCGTCCTCGTCGGAGCCGCGAGCGTCCGCGCCGAGGGCTACCGCGTCCCCCGGCGGGTCCCGCTCGCCGTCGTCTCCGCCTCGGGCGATCTCGCCGGGCACCGCCTGGAGCTGCAGGAGGGCTCCCGGGTCCTGCTGCTGGTGCCGGAGTCGCGCGGCGCGGTGGAGGGGCTCCCCGCCGGCGTCGAGGTCGTCCCGGTCCCGTCCTCCTCGGAGCGGATCGGCGTCGACGAGCTCCTGGAGGCTCTCGCCGGGCTCGGCCTGCACCGCGTCGTCTGCGAGGGCGGCGCCTCGCTCTCGGGCCAGTTCCTCGCCTCGGGCCGGGTCGACGAGCTGTGCCTCACCACCTCGCCGCGCGTGGTCCTCCCGGGCCTCCCGGTCGCGACGGGCACGGCCGTCGTCGACGACGCCTACGCCCTGACGCTGCTGGCCGCGGACGATTCCGGGGCCGTCTACGCCCGCTGGAGCCGCACGCGCTGAGAGCCGCCCACCCGGCGTGCCTCCGCGTCCCGGGCGCGTCGGAACCCTAGTCTGCGATCGTGCCCGAATTCCCAGCGTCGTCCCAGCTCCCTGAGGAGTTCCGGGTCGCGACGGAGTCGATCCGCGCCGCTGCCACGCGCGCCGAGCTCACCGTGTCCGAGATCGCCTCGCCGTCGGGTCTCGCGCCCTGGGCCCTCGCCCTGTCGGGCGACGTCGCGCCGCACGCGCACGGACGCGACTCCGAGCTGGGCACGGGGCGCTTCATCCTGCTCTACGACCCCGAGGAGCCCGAGCAGTGGGGCGGCCCCTTCCGTGTCGTCTGCTTCGCCCAGGCCCCGCTCGAGGTCGAGATCGGCACCGATCCGTTCCTCGCCGAGGTCGCCTGGTCCTGGCTCATCGACGCCCTCGGGGCGCGGGGCGCCTCCTATTCCGCCGCGTCCGGCACGGCCACCAAGGTGCTCTCCACCGGTTTCGGCGAGCTGGCCGCTCAGGGGGACGGTGCGCAGATCGAGATCCGCGCCTCCTGGAGCCCGGATGATGCGCAGCTCGCCGCTCACGTGGAAGGGTGGGGGGAGCTGTTGTGCATGCTCGCGGGTCTCCCGCCCGTATCGAGCGACGGTGTGACCCCGCTCGCCTTCCGACGGAACAACCGTGACTGATTACCGTGTCCTCTCCACGCCCGACGAGTTCCTCGCCGCGGTCGACGCCCTCGCCGCCGGCGAGGGCCCCGTCGCCGTCGACGCCGAGCGCGCCTCCGGCTTCACCTACTCGCAGCGCGCGTACCTGATCCAGGTCTACCGGCGCGGCGCCGGCGCGTTCCTCTTCGATCCCCCCGCCATCGGCCGGATGGACGCCCTGCAGGCGGTCATCGGCCAGGAGGAGTGGGTCCTCCACGCCGCCAGCCAGGATCTCGCCTGCCTGCGCGAGGTGGGCCTGGACCCGGTGCGGATCTTCGACACCGAGCTCGCCGCCCGGCTCCTCGGACTGCCCAAGGTGGGCCTCGGCGCCGTCGTCGAGGACCTCCTCGGCATCCACCTGGCCAAGGAGCACTCGGCCGCCGACTGGTCGACCCGCCCCCTCCCCCAGAGCTGGCTCGTCTACGCCGCGAAGGACGTGGAGCTCCTCGTCGACCTCCGCGACCGCATGGAGGAGATGCTCATCGCCGCGCGGAAGACGCGCATCGCCCGCGAGGAGTTCGAGGCGACGCTCGCGCGCGCCCCGAAGGCGGTCCCGCTGGATCCGTGGCGCCGCCTCTCCGGCATGCACTCGCTCCGCGGCCCGCGCCCCCTCGCCGTGGCGCGCGAGCTCTGGCTGGCCCGGGACGCGTTCGCCCGCGAGCGCGACATCGCTCCCGGCCGCCTGATCCCCGACTCCTCGATCATCGCGGTCGCCCGCAACATCCCGACCAGCATCGGCCAGCTCTCGGGCCGCCGCGACTTCACCGGCCGCGCCAGCCGCGGCGAGGTCGAGCGCTGGTGGGCCGCGATCGAGCGCGGGACGACGACCGAGGACCTGCCGAGCCCGACCCGCCCTGCCGCCGACACGCTCCCCCCTCCGCGCGCGTGGGGCGATCGCAACCCGGCCGCCGACGCCCGTCTGAAGGCGGGACGCGCCGTGGTCACCGAGATCGCCGAGCTGCTCTCGCTCCCGGTCGAGAACCTGCTCACGCCGGAGCTGCTGCGCCGGGTGGCCTGGAACCCGCCCGAGCCGATGACCGCGGAGTCGGTCGCCGCGGAGCTCACCCGCGCAGGCGCCCGTGCCTGGCAGGTCGAGGCCACGTCGGGCTCGATCGCCACCGCGTTTGTCGAAGCGGCCCAAGCGCCGGCCGAGGGCACCGAAACCCCTTCGTAGGAAGCGGCAAAGGATTCCGGCTGCGCGGTGCCGGTTCCTACGATCGACGGCGACCGTGAGTTCCTGGGAGGCATTGTGGCCGAGAGATCCGAAGTCGTGTTCGTCGACGGAGTCCGTACTCCGTTCGGGCGTGCCGGCGAGAAGGGCATGTACTGGCAGACCCGAGCCGACGACCTCGTCGTCAAGGCGATGATCGGTCTGCTGGAGCGCAACAGCGCGCTGCCGAAGGAGCGGGTGGACGAGGTGGCGATCGCCGCCACCACCCAGCAGGGCGACCAGGGCCTGACCCTCGGCCGCACGGCGGCGCTGCTCGCAGGGCTGCCGAAGTCGGTGCCCGGCTTCGCCATCGACCGCATGTGCGCCGGAGCGATGACCTCGGTCACCGCGACCGCGGGCGGCATCGCGTTCGGCGCCTACGACGTGGTCCTCGCCGGCGGCGTGGAGCACATGGGCCGGCACCCGATGGGCTTCGGCGCCGACCCCAACCCGCGCTTCCTCTCCGAGCGCCTCGTCGGCGAGGACGCGCTCAACATGGGCCGCACGGCGGAGCGGATCCACGACCGCTTCCCGCACCTGACGAAGGAGCGCGCCGACCACTACGCCCTGCGGAGCCAGCAGAAGCTCGCCGCCGCGTACGCCGCCGGCAGCATCCAGCCGGACCTCGTCCCCGTCGCCACGCGCAGCGCCGCGGGCTGGGGCCTCGCGACCGCCGATGAGGCACCGCGCCCCGAGACGACCCTCGAGGGCCTCGCGGGCCTGCGGACCCCGTTCCGCCCCCACGGCCGGGTGACCGCGGGCAACTCCTCCGGGCTCAACGACGGAGCGACGGTGTCGCTCCTGGCCAGCGCCGAGGCCGCGCAGGAGCTGGGCCTGTCGGCGAAGATGCGGATGGTGAGCTTCGCGTACGCCGGCGTCGAGCCCGAGATCATGGGCATCGGCCCGGTCCCCTCGACCGAGAAGGCGCTCCGCAAGGCGGGCCTGGGCATCGAGGACATCGGGCTCTTCGAGCTCAACGAGGCGTTCGCCGTGCAGGTGCTCTCCTTCCTCGACCACTTCGGCCTCGACGACGACGACCCGCGCGTCAACGAGTACGGCGGAGCGATCGCGATCGGCCACCCGCTCGCCTCCTCCGGGGTCCGGCTGATGATCCAGCTGGCCCGGCAGTTCGAGTCGCACCCCGAGGTCCGCTACGGCGTGACGGCCCTCTGCGTCGGCCTCGGCCAGGGCGGCACGGTGATCTGGGAGAACCCGCACTACGACGGCAAGCGCGGACGACGGAAGGGACGCTGACCCATGCTCGACGGATTCGAGAACCTCGTGGACCTCGCCGAGGGCGAGGTCGTCACCCACTCCTACGTCCGCGACGTGCCGCTGCCCAGCGGCCGCACGCTCGCCCTGATCACGCTCGACAACGACCGCGACCACACCCGCCCCAACACCTTCGGACCGGCGTCGCTCTTCGAGCTGGCGGACGTCCTCCTGGCGCAGAAGGAGCGCGCCTCGCGCGGCGAGATCCAGGCGGTCGGCATCACCGGCAAGCCGTTCATCCTCGCCGCGGGAGCCGACCTCAGCAAGGTCGGGGCCATCCCGAGCCGTGAGCTCGGCCGCCAGCTGGCGCGCCTGGGCCACCGCACGCTGGGGATGCTGGCCGAGCTGGGCGTGCCGTCCTTCGCCTTCATCAACGGCCTCGCCCTGGGCGGCGGCACCGAGATCGGCCTGAACGCCGACTACCGCACGGTCGACTCCTCCATCCCCGCGCTCGGGCTCCCCGAGGTCTTCCTCGGCATCATCCCCGGCTGGGGCGGCGCGTGGCTCCTGCCGAACCTGATCGGCATCGAGAACGCCCTCAAGGTCGTCGTCGAGAACCCGCTGAAGAACAACCGCACGCTCAAGGGCCAGGTGGTGTTCGACCTCGGCATCGCCGACGCGATCTTCCCGCCCGCCGCCTTCCTCGAGGACTCGCTCCGCTGGGCCGACGGCGTGATCGGCGGCTCCGTGAAGGTGGAGCGGCCGAACGCGCCCGGCAAGCTGGAGCGGCTGGTCAAGTGGGACGTCGCGATCTCGATCGCGCGCAAGCAGCTGGAGTCGCGGATCGGCACGGTCGCGGCGTCTCCGTACCGCGCGCTGGAGCTGCTCAAGGCCGCGAAGAACACCACCCGCGAGGAGGGCTTCGCCGCCGAGGACGAGGCGCTGGCCGACCTGATCTCGGGCGACCAGTTCCGTGCGAGCATCTACGCGTTCGATCTGGTGCAGAAGCGCGCCAAGCGTCCCGCGGGAGCGCCCGACAGGGCGCTGGCCAAGCCCGTCACCAAGGTCGGGGTGGTCGGCGCGGGCCTCATGGCCTCGCAGTTCGCGCTGCTCTTCCTCCGCCGCCTCCAGGTGCCGGTGGTCATCACCGACCTCGACCAGGAGCGGGTCGACAAGGGCGTCGCGGGCATCCGCGCCGAGATAGACGCGCTGCTGGCGAAGGGACGCGTCTCCCCCGACGACGCGAACCGCCTCCGCGCGCTGATCACCGGCACGACCGACCGCTCCGACTTCGCCGACGCCGACTGGGTGATCGAGGCGGTCTTCGAGGAGCTGTCGGTGAAGCAGGACGTGTTCGTCGACATCGAGCGCTACGTCTCGCCCACGGCGGTGCTCGCGACCAACACCTCGTCCCTCTCCGTCGAGCGCATCGGCGAGCGGCTGGAGCACCCCGAGCGCCTCGTCGGCTTCCACTTCTTCAACCCGGTCGCGGTCATGCCGCTGATCGAGGTGGTCCGGACGCCGCACACCGACGACGAGACCCTCTCGACGGCGATGGTCACCGCCGCGAAGCTCAAGAAGAACGCCGTCATCACGCGCGACACCCCGGGCTTCGTGGTGAACCGCGTGCTGGCGAAGGTCCTGGGCGAGGCGATGCACGCGGTCGACACGGGCACTCCCTTCGAGGTCGTCGAGCAGTCGCTGGCTCCGTTCGGCCTGCCGATGACCCCGTTCGAGCTGCTCGAGCTGGTGGGCCTCAAGGTCGGCGCGCACGTGCTCGACACCCACCACGCCGCGTTCCCCGACCGCTTCTTCGACAGCCCCAACCTGCACCGCCTCGCCGAGCTCGGCCGCGTCTTCGAGCGCGACGCGAAGGGGCGTGTGAAGGGCGTCGACAAGCGCGCGGTCGCGATCGTCGCCGGGGGCACGGAGCCGACGACGGCCGAGCAGCTGCGGCTGCGCGTCGAGACGGGTCTCGCGGACGAGGTCAAGCGGATGCTGGACGACGACGTTGTGCACGCCGCGGAGGACATCGACCTCTGCCTGATCCTCGGCGCGGGCTACCCGTTCCAGATGGGCGGGCTCACGCCCTACCTCGACCGGGTCGGCGCGAGCGAGCGGGCGTTCGGGGACACGTTCCACCACCCCGCGATCCGCGGCGTCGACTGACGCGGAGTGCAGTGACGCGGAAGGGGCGCCGGATCGGATCCGGCGCCCCTTCCGCGCGTCGCCTGAGGGACGGGTCCCGACGGCCGATCAGTCGCTGCGGGCGTCGTCCCGGGCCTCGACCTCGTCCGGGAGCGGACGGGCGACCGGGATCTTGCTGCCCAGCACCTGCGCGACGACGTCGCGAGCGATGTGCTGGGGAGTGAGTCCGACGTCCTCGAGGATCTCCTCGCGCTTGGCGTGGTCGAGGAACTGGTCGGGCAGCCCGAGCTCGGTCACCGCGGTGTCCACGCCGGCCTCGCGCAGGTCCTGGCGGATGCGCGTGCCGATCCCGCCGACGCGCACCCCGTCCTCGATCGAGACGACGATGCGGTGCTTGCGGGCGAGCTCGATGATGCTGGTGGGCACGGGCACGACCCAGCGGGGGTCGACGACGGTGGCTCCGATGCCCTGGGCCGCGAGCCGCTGGGCGACCTCGAGACCCATCGCGGCCATCGGCCCGACCGTGACCAGCAGCACGTCCTTGCGCTCGGCGCGGGCGAGCACGTCGACCCCGTCGCCGAGGCGCTCGACGGCGTCGATCTCGTCGCCGACGCTCCCCTTCGAGAAGCGCACCACGGTCGGCGCGTCGGTGACGCCCACGGCCTCGCGCAGCTCCTCGCGCAGGCGCACGGAGTCGCGCGGAGCGGCGAGGCGGATGTTCGGGACGACCTGCAGGATCGCCAGATCCCACATGCCGTGGTGGCTCGGACCATCGGGTCCGGTGACTCCGGCGCGGTCCAGCACGAAGGTGACGCCCGCGCGGTGCAGTGCGACGTCCATCAGCACCTGGTCGAAGGCGCGGTTCACGAAGGTGGCGTACAGCGCGACGACCGGATGCAGCCCGCCGAAGGCGAGACCGGCGGCCGAGGTCACGGCGTGCTGCTCCGCGATGCCGACGTCGAAGACGCGCTCCGGGTACTTCTCCGCGAGGCGGTCGAGACCGACGGGCCGGAGCATGGCGGCAGTGATGCCGACGATCGTCGGGTCCTCGTCGGCCAGGGTGACGATCTCCTCGGCGAACACCGAGGTCCACGATCGGGCCCCGGCCGCGCTCAGCGGCTCGCCCGTCTCGGGGTCGATCTGCCCGACGGCGTGGAACTGGTCGGCGAGGTCGTGCACGGCCGGACCGAAGCCCTTGCCCTTCTGGGTGATCGCGTGCACGATGACCGGCTGGCCGTAGTCCTTCGCCTGCTGGAGAGCCTCCTCCATCGCCGTCAGGTCGTGTCCGTCGATCGGCCCCAGGTACTTGATGTCGAGGTTGGAGTAGAGCGCCTCGTTGTTGATGAAGCGGCTGAGGAAGCCGTGGAGCCCGCCGCGAACGCCGCGGTAGACGGCGGCGGCGGGGCCGCCCAGCCGCTCCGAGACGGCCCGGGAGCCGCGGTGCATCGTGCGGTAGGTCGGCCGCGTGCGGACGCCGTTGAGGAAGCGGGCCATGCCGCCGATGGTCGGGGCGTAGGAGCGCCCGTTGTCGTTGACCACGATGACCAGCCCGCGGGAGTTGTCGTCGCTGATGTTGTTCAGCGCCTCCCAGGTCATGCCGCCGGTGAGGGCGCCGTCGCCCACGACCGCGACGACGTGGCGGTCGGTCTGGCCGGTCATCGTGAAGGCGCGGGAGATGCCGTCCGCCCAGGACAGCGAGCTGGAGGCGTGCGAGCTCTCGACGATGTCGTGCGGCGACTCCCTCCTCTGCGGGTAGCCGGCGAGGCCGCCGCGCTGCCGGAGCTTCGAGAAGTCCTGGCGACCGGTGAGCAGCTTGTGGACGTAGGACTGGTGACCGGTGTCGAACACGATCGCGTCGTGCGGCGAGTCGAAGACCCGGTGGATCGCGATGGTCGTCTCGACGACGCCGAGGTTCGGCCCCAGGTGGCCGCCGGTCTTCGAGACCTCGCGCACGAGGAAGTCGCGGATCTCCTGCGCCAGCGTCTCGAGCTCGGCCGCGGTCAGGCGATCGAGATCGCGAGGACCGCCGATGGTCTCGAGAACAGCCATGCGCGCCGCCTTCCGGGGTCGTGAGCGAGGTGGGGACGTCTCCCGAGTCTACGCACGGGGCCCCCGGGAACGCGTGTGCGCCTCCCCCGCAGGGAAGGCGCACACGCTCTGCGGCTGATCTAGACGAGCGAGCGCAGCACGTACTGCAGGATGCCGCCGTTGCGGTAGTAGTCCGCCTCACCGGGGGTGTCGATGCGGACGACCGCGTCGAACTCGACGGTCTGCTTGCCCTCGGCCGAGTGCTCGGTCGGCTCGGCGACGACGTGGACCGTCTTGGGGGTGACGCCCTCGTTCAGCTCCTCGATGCCCGAGATGCTGATCGACTCGGTGCCGTCCAGGCCCAGCGACTCCCAGCTCTCGCCCGCGGGGAACTGCAGCGGGACGACGCCCATGCCGATGAGGTTCGAGCGGTGGATCCGCTCGAAGCTCTCGACGATGACCGCCTTGACGCCCAGCAGGCTCGTGCCCTTGGCCGCCCAGTCGCGCGACGAGCCGGAGCCGTACTCCTTGCCGCCCAGGATGACGAGCGGGGTTCCCTCGGCCTGGTAGTTCTGCGACGCGTCGTAGATGAACGACTGCGGGGCGTCCGGCTGAGTGAAGTCGCGGGTGTAGCCGCCCTCCACGCCGTCGAGCAGCTGGTTGCGCAGGCGGATGTTCGCGAACGTGCCGCGGATCATCACCTCGTGGTTGCCGCGGCGCGAGCCGTAGGAGTTGTAGTCCTTGCGGTCGATGCCGTGCTCGTCGAGGTAGCGGCCGGCGGGGCTGTCGGCCTTGATCGAGCCGGCGGGGCTGATGTGGTCGGTCGTGACGGAGTCGCCGAGCTTGGCGAGCACGCGGGCACCGGCGATGTCGGTGACCGGGGTCGTCTCCATCGTCATGCCGTCGAAGTACGGGGGCTTCCGCACGTAGGTCGACGACTCGTCCCACTCGAAGATCGAGCCCTCGGGGGTCTGCAGCGCGCGCCAGCGCTCGTCACCGTCGAACACGCCCGCGTACTGCATGTCGAACATCGACTTGTCGATCGACGAGTCGATCGTCGCCTGCACCTCGGCCGCGTCGGGCCAGATGTCCTTGAGGAACACGTCGTTGCCGTCGGAGTCGGTGCCGAGCGCGTCGACCTCGAAGTCGAAGTTCATCGAGCCGGCGAGCGCGTAGGCGATGACGAGCGGGGGGCTCGCCAGGTAGTTCATCTTCACGTCCGGGTTGATGCGGCCCTCGAAGTTGCGGTTGCCTGAGAGCACGGCGGTCACGGCGAGGTCGTTGTCCTGCACCGCGGTCGAGATCTCCTCGAGCAGCGGGCCGGAGTTGCCGATGCAGGTCGTGCAGCCGTAGCCGACCGTGTAGAAGCCGAGAGCCTCGAGCGACTCGGTCAGGCCGGCCTTCTCGTAGTAGTCGGTGACGACCTTCGACCCGGGTGCCAGCGTGGTCTTCACCCACGGCTTGGCCTTCAGGCCCTTCTGCGCCGCGTTGCGGGCCAGCAGGCCGGCCGCGAGCATGACGGACGGGTTCGACGTGTTGGTGCACGAGGTGATCGCCGCGATCGCGACGGCGCCGTGATCGATCGTGAAGGTCCCGCCCTCGCCGAGCTCGACCGTGGTCGGCTTGGAGGCGGTCGCCGGCGCGTGCGAGCGGTGGGTGTGCTCGTGGCTGCTGTGCTCGTCCTGCGGCTGCAGCTCTCCGGGGTCGGAGGCGGGGAAGGACTCCGCGATGGTCAGGTCGACGATGTCGTGCGAGACGTCCGCGTAGTTGGTGAGGTCCGACTCGAACTGCGTCTTGGCGGACGAGAGCTCGATCCGGTCCTGCGGGCGCTTCGGGCCGGCGATCGAGGGGACGACGGTGCCGAGGTCGAGCTCGAGGTACTCGCTGAAGACCGGCTCGACCGCGGGGTCGTGCCAGAGCTTCTGCAGCTTGGAGTACTGCTCGACGAGGGCGATCTGCTCGTCGCTGCGGCCGGTGAGGCGCAGGTAGTCGAGGGTCACGTCGTCGATGGGGAACATCGCGGCGGTGGAGCCGAACTCGGGGCTCATGTTGCCGATGGTGGCGCGGTTGGCGAGCGGCACCGCGGCGACGCCGGCCCCGTAGAACTCGACGAACTTGCCGACCACGCCGTGCTTGCGCAGCATCTGCGTGATGGTGAGCACGACGTCCGTCGCGGTCACGCCGGTCGGGATCGAGCCGGTGAGCTTGAAGCCGACGACCTTCGGGATGAGCATCGAGACGGGCTGGCCGAGCATCGCGGCCTCGGCCTCGATGCCGCCGACGCCCCAGCCGAGCACGCCGAGGCCGTTGACCATCGTCGTGTGCGAGTCGGTGCCGACGCAGGTGTCGGGGTAGGCGCGCAGCGCGCCGCCCACCTCGCGGGTCATGGTGACGCGGGCCAGGTACTCGATGTTGACCTGGTGCACGATGCCGGTTCCGGGCGGGACGACCTTGAAGTCGTCGAAGGCGGTCTGGCCCCAGCGGAGGAACTGGTACCGCTCGCCGTTGCGCTCGTACTCGAGCTCGACGTTGCGCTCGAGCGCGTCCTCGGTGCCGAAGAGGTCGGCGATGACGGAGTGGTCGATGACCATCTCGGCGGGCGCGAGCGGATTGATCCGGTTCGCGTCGCCGCCCAGGGCAGCGACGGCCTCGCGCATGGTGGCGAGGTCGACGATGCAGGGCACGCCGGTGAAGTCCTGCATGACCACGCGGGCCGGCGTGAACTGGATCTCGGTGTCGGGCTCCGACTCCGGGACCCACTCGCCGATGGCGCGGATGTGGTCGGCGGTGATGTTCGCGCCGTCCTCCGTGCGCAGGAGGTTCTCGAGCAGCACCTTGAGGCTGAACGGGAGCTTCTCGTGACCGGGGACCCGGTCGATGCGGAACACCTCGTAGTCGGTCGAGCCGACCTTCAGGGTGTCTTTCGATCCAAAGCTGTCTACCGCGGACACGTCGCCCTCTCCTTCGCTGACTGCAGCGTCCGCCGACGGGCGGAGCCGCTCTCCGTCCTCATCTTGACGACCGCGCACAGCGGCCTGCCACCAAGGAGGACCTAACTCCTCGACGCCGAGGCGCCCGGTCGACCTCGCCGCGACGGCGTGGGGAGGCGAGCGCTATTTATCTCGACGTCGAGACAATTCTATGCACGATCCGGAGCATCGCCCGCATCGGCGCGCTCGCCGGCTCCGCGGTACTCGGCCCGGACGGCGAGCACGGTGAGCACCAGCAGCGGCGCGTACAGGGGCAGGCCCAGCGCCAGCTTCCAGATGCCCAGCGCCGTGGTGTCCTCGGCGAGGAACAGCGGGTACTGCACGGCCAGGCGCAGGAGGAAGAGCCCCGCCCACGCGAGGGTCAGGGCGCCGAAGAGGCGGCGCTTGCGCCGATCGGACCGCCAGGCGGTGCCGTCCCCCATCAGGAAGCCGGCGGCGACGCCGATCAGGGGCCAGCGCACGACGACGGAGAGGAGGAAGACGAGCCCGTAGACGAGGTTGGTGAGCAGCCCCAGGGCGAAGTTGTCGACGCCCCGCCCGGTGAACAGCGCCAGTGCGGCCGAGACCACCACGGCGAGCAGCCCGCCGACGGCCTGGATCACCGGCGTCCGGCCGAGCACCCGCGCCACCGTGAACGCCACGGCGAGCCCGACGGATGCGACCAGCGAGAGCACCAGCTCCGAGGTGACCGTGTAGAGCAGGACGAAGGCGATGCCGGGCACGACGGCCTCGAGGATCCCCCGGACGCCGCCCATGGTGCGCAGCAGCGCCTTCCCGTCGAACGGCTCGCCGTCGGCGACCGCGCCGAGTCCCGAGCGGCGGGCGGCCTGCGCGATCGCGTCGCCGACCTCGGGCCGGACCGGCTCCTCCGATCGGGCCGGGTCCTCGGGCCGCACCGGCTCCATGCCGGTCAGCTCGCGCTCTGCTGGGTCTGGCTGCCGGTCGGCACCTTCAGCGGGATCAGGTCGCGCGGAGGCATCGGGCCGCTGCCGCGGACCACGACGATGCTGCGGAAGAGCTCCTCGACCGAGGCGGCCGCCTGCTCGTCGACGGCTCCGGCTCCGGCGATCACGCCGCGGAGGAACCAGCGCGGACCGTCGACACCGACGAACCGGGCGACGCGGGTCTGGCCGCCGGCGATCGGGAGCTCGGCGACGAGCTCCGGACCGAAGACGCCGTCGCGCTCCGTCGTCGATCCGCCCTGACGGCCGATCTGCTCGGCGATCTGGCCGCGGATCTCGTGCCAGAGGCCCGAGGAGCGCGGCGCGGAGAAGGGCTGCACCTGCAGCGTCGACCCGGCGTAGTCGAGGCCGACGGCGATGACGCGCTTGGTCCCCTCCTCGACCTCGAGGCGGATGTGCATGCCCTCGCGGGGAAGCACCTTCACCCCGCCGAGGTCGATGTAGGGGCGGACCGGGTTGGCCTCGCGCTCGTCCAGGGGCCCGGCCTCCGCGCGATCCTCCGGCGCCGACTTCTCGAAGTCCTGCTGGACGGGCTCGGCGGCCTCGCCGGCCGTGGGCTGGATGTCGCTCATGCGCTCTCCTCGTGGATTCTGGTCTCCTGGGCGCCGGCGGCGTACCCGGTGGATCCGAAGCCGCCCGTGCCGCGGACCGACTCGGGAAGCTCGTCGACGGCCGTGAACCTCGCCTGGACGACGGGGACGATCACGAGCTGCGCGATCCGGTCCCCCGCCGAGACGCGGTACGTCTCGCGGCTGTCGGTGTTCAGCAGCGCCACCCGGATCTCGCCGCGGTAGCCCGCGTCGATCGTTCCGGGGGCGTTGACGACGGTGATGCCGTGCCTGAAGGCCAGCCCGCTGCGGGGGACGACGAAGCCGGCGTGGCCCTCCGGGAGAGCGACGGCCACCCCGGTGCCGACGGAGGCGCGCTCACCGGGGGCGAGCACCACGTCCTCCGTCGAGTGGAGATCGGCTCCCGCGTCGCCCGGACGGGCGTAGGAGGGGAGCCGGTCCGCGGTGATCGGGACGTCGACGGTTGCAGGCACGTGACGAGGGTAGACCAAACGTCTGATCCAATAGGGTCATGCCGTCCTACCGAGAGAGGCTGTGGCCCGCGCCCTGGCTCTTCGTCGCCACCGCCCTCGTGATCCCCGCCAGCATCCTGGTGTTCGCTCCCATCGACTTCGCGGTGGGGGTGATCGTCGCGGTCGTTCTGTACGCGGGCTGCGTGCTGTCGCTGCTGGCCCTCTCCCCCGTGATCGAGGTGGCGGAGGGGGAGCTGCGCGCCGGCCGCGCGCACATCCCGCTGGACCTCGTGGGCGAGCCGTCCTCCTACTCGGGGGACCAGGCGTTCGCCGAGCGCGGGACGCGCCTGGACGCGCGGGCGTACCTGGTCATCCGCGGCTGGGTGAAGGAGGTGGTGCGGGTCCCGATCGAGGATCCGGCCGACCCGACGCCGTACTGGCTGGTCTCCACCCGCCGCCCGGACGACATCGTCGCCGCGATCCGGGGATCACGGCGACGGAGCGGTCGTCCTTCGGAGCCGGGAGGCGCTTAAGCGGCGCACTCCAGGCAGATCGGTCCGAGCTTCTCCTCGTGGTCGATCTGCGAGCGGTGCTTCACGAGGAAGCAGCTCACGCACGTGAACTCGTCCGCCTGGGGCGGAAGGACCACGACGTCCAGATCGAGGTCGGACAGATCGGCACCGGGCAGTTCGAATCCGCCCGGGTTGTCGGCGTCATCGACGTCGACGACTCCGGACATCTTGTCGGGGACTCGCTCCTTCAGGGCCTCGATCGACTCGGAGTCGTCATCGGTCTTGCGGGGGGCGTCGTAGTCCGTAGCCATTCCCATCCACTTCTTATTTCTGCTGTTCAACAAATCGGCGGGGTCAGTGTGCATCACGACGCATCGATTCGCAAACCACCTCGAACGGCTCTTGACACCCGCTCGCCCCGCCTCCTTCCGCACCAACTTTCGACCCGCCCGGGGTATTCCCGGCCGATCGCCCGGGCGCGTGGCATCCTTGCCCGGTCCGCGTCCAGAAGGAGGGTCCCCACGATGATGGAACTGAAGGTGATCGGCGTCGAGGGCGGATCGCTCGTCCTCGTGTCCGAGGGCGGCGAGCGCTTCTCGGTCCGCATCGACGAGACGCTGCAGAGCCAGCTGCGGCCGCGGGTGCACACCCTCCCGCCGCGCGAGAAGCGCGTCTCCCCCCGCGAGATCCAGGCCCACATCCGCTCTGGGCTCTCCGCCGAGGAGGTCGCCGAGCTCACGGGCGCCGACCTGGGCTACGTCCAGCGCTTCGAGGGACCCGTCACGGCCGAGCGCGAGCACATCGTCGCGTCCGCCCTCGCCGTGCGCGTCTACACGACCACCGACCCCGATCCCCTCGAGGAGGGCACGCCCTTCGGCGACGTCATCCGCGACCGCCTCGCGTCGCTCGGCGCCGAGGGCGAGCAGTGGTCGAGCTGGAAGGAGGAGGAGGGCTGGGTCGTCAAGCTCCTCTTCCGCTCGGACGAGATCGACCACGACGCCCGCTGGCGCTTCGACCCGCGGAAGGCGCTGCTGTCGCCGCTGACCTCCGAGGCGATCACGCTCTCGCAGCAGGGCGAGATCCGGCCGACCCTCATCCCGCGCCTGCGCGCCGTCATCCCCGCAGCCGTCGACGAGCTCGCCACGCGCTTCGACCCGGAGTCCGCGGAGGCGCCGAGCCGCTCCGCCCGGGCCGACCACCCCACCGCCGGCCGCCCCGCCGCGATGCCGCACGCCCGGCCGGCCGCCGTCCGCCCCTCCGACACGGAGCCGCAGCCGGCCCTCTCCGAGACCCCGCGCCCTATCTCGACGCTCCCCCGCCCCGTCACGAGCACGACGGAGCAGCGCGAGCGCAACCTCAACGACACCGCCGACCTGCTCGACGCCCTGCGGCGCCGCCGGGGCGAGCGCGATCACGCCTCGAGCCTCCGCGTCCGCGAGGAGCCGGAGCCCGAGGCCGAGGCCGCTCCTCCCGTCGAGAAGGCACCGGAGCCGCCGCGCACCGCTCCCCCGGTCCCCGAGCAGCCGTCGGGCGTGCGCGGGAGCCTCCGCCGGGGGCGGGCGTCCATGCCGAGCTGGGACGAGATCGTCTTCGGAGCGCGCAGCGACGACTGACCCTCAACCGGCGCGGCTCCGCCGGGGTGGACGGTGCCCCCGTCCCCTCGGCCCGGCTCAGGCCAGCGCGCCGAAGCGGAGGAGCGGCACCTGCGTCTCCTCCGGCGTGAGCGACCCGTGCTGCCCGATCATGGAGCGGCCGGAGGAGTCGTCCGCCGCGTAGTAGGCGATGGTCCTCCGCGCCGCGACGAACACGTCGCCCATCCGCTCGGCCGCCGCCGGAGAGACCTCGCCGAACCAGCCGCTCACGGCGACCTCGTCGCGCGTCGCGATCCAGGCGCGTGCGCCCTCCGCCTCGATCCAGCGCCGCGCCACCTCGTCGGGGTCCACACCCGGCTCGAGGTGCAGCTGCAGGCAGCGGGGCTCTCCGCCGAGGTGCCGGACGCCCTCGAGCAGCGGTCCCCGCTCGACGAGCACGTGCGAGGACGCCGGGACGTCCACGATGCCGTGGTCGGCGGTGACCAGCATGCTCTCGCGGGCGGAGAGCCCGCGGACCGCTCCGCCGACCTCGCCGTCGAGGAGCTCGAGCGCTGCCGTCCACTCCGGCGACTCCCAGCCGCGCGCGTGCGCAGCCTGGTCGAGCTCGGGGACGTAGAGGTACACGAGCTGCCGGCCGCCCTCGTCGAGCAGGGCGCGCACCGCCGAGAAGCGCTCGGCGACGCCGCCGGCGGAGTGGTACTCGGCGCCGCGCAGGATCGCCCGCGTGAGACCGGAGCGGGCGTACCGCGCGGGGCCGATCACTCCGGCCCGGACACCGGCGGCCGAAGCCTGCTCGAAGACCGTGGGGTGGGGCTGCCACGTCTCGGGCACCATGCCCTCGTCCCAGCCGGAGAGCTGGTTGACCAGGCGGTCGGAGGCGCGGTCGAGCACGCGGTAGCCGACCATCCCGTGCCCGCCCGGGCGCAGGCCCGTCGTCAGGCTCGCCAGGGCCGCCGCGGTGGTCGTCGGGAAGCCCGAGACGAGCGTGGTGCCGCGGTTGAGGGCCGGAGCGAGCGTGCGCGAGTGGCCCCCGCGCTGGCGGAGGTTCGCGGCACCCAGGCCGTCGACGAGGACGACCACGATCCGCTCGACGCGGGGCGAGCCGAAGAGGCCGGGGCGGCCCAGGAGCGCGTCGAGGGCGCCCGGCAGGACGTCGGCGAGGCTCCGCCGCCCGTCGGGGGCTGGCGGTAGCATGTGGGTCATCGCGCCCAGTTTCGCACAGCGCCGCCGTCCCCGCCGGGCCGGTGCGGCGGAGAGTCCGCGGGAACGGGAGGGCCGGTCCCGTCCGCGAGGCGCCGTCTCCGCTCCGCCCGTCCCGTCGAGCGTCGCAGGGCGGTGCAGTCCCCCGCCGCCGTCCCGCGCCCGCCACCGAATCGAGTCATGAACGCTGCAGCCCCCTCCTCCGGATCCTCGCTCACCGAGCGCATCGAGGACGTCGACGTCTCGGCCGAGATGGAGGGGTCCTTCCTCGAGTACGCGTACTCGGTCATCTACTCGCGGGCCCTGCCCGACGCCCGCGACGGCCTCAAGCCGGTGCAGCGCCGGATCCTCTACATGATGAGCGAGATGGGGCTGCGGCCCGATCACGGCCACGTGAAGTCGGCGCGCGTGGTCGGCGAGGTGATGGGCAAGCTGCACCCGCACGGCGACGCCTCGATCTACGACTCACTCGTCCGCCTCGCCCAGCCGTTCACGATGAGGGTCGCCCTCGTCGACGGGCACGGCAACTTCGGCTCCCTCGACGACGGCCCGGCCGCGGCCCGCTACACCGAGGCCCGCCTCGCCCCGGCCGCCACGGCCATGACCGAGCACCTCGGCGAGGACGTCGTCGACTTCGTCCCGAACTACGACAACTCGCACGACCAGCCCGAGGTCCTCCCCTCCGCGTTCCCGAACCTGCTGGTCAACGGGGCCAGCGGCATCGCCGTCGGCATGGCGACGAACATGGCGCCCCACAACCTCGTGGAGGTGATCGGGGCGGCCCGGCACCTGATCGCCCATCCCGACGCGTCCCTGGACGACCTGATGTCGTTCGTCCCCGGACCGGACTTCCCGAGCGGTGGCACGATCGTCGGCCTCGCCGGCGTGCGCGACGCCTATGCGACCGGCCGGGGCGGCTTCAAGACCCGCGCCCGCGTCTCGGTCGAGAGCATCACCGCGCGCAAGTCCGGCCTGGTCGTCACCGAGCTGCCCTACCTCGTCGGCGCCGAGAAGGTCATCGACAAGATCAAGGACGGCGTCCAGAACAAGAAGCTCAGCGGCATCTCGGACGTCACCGACCTGACGGACCGGGACAACGGCCTCCGGCTCGTCATCGGGATCAAGACCGGCTTCAGCCCCGAGGCCGTCCTCGAGCAGCTCTACCGCTACACGCCCCTCGAGGACGCGTTCTCGATCAACAACGTCGCGCTGGTCGACGGCGGCCCGCGCACCCTCGGCCTGAAGGAGCTGCTGCAGGTCTACATCGGCCACCGGGTGCAGGTCGTCACCCGGCGGACCCGCTACCGACTGCGCAAGCGCCAGGAGCGGCTGCACCTGGTCGAGGGCCTGCTCATCGCGATCCTCGACATCGACGAGGTCATCCAGCTGATCCGCGGGAGCGACGACACCGCGGCGGCGCGGGCCCGGCTGATCGAGGTCTTCGACCTCAGCACCCTGCAGGCCGACTACATCCTCGAGCTCCAGCTCCGCCGTCTCACGAAGTTCTCGCGCATCGAGCTCGAGACCGAGCGCGACACCCTCCTCGCCGAGATCGCCGAGCTCGAGGCCCTCCTCGCCAGCCGATCACGGATCGACGAGCTGGTCTCGGACGAGCTCGACGAGGTCGCCCAGCGCCTCGGGACCCCGCGGCGCACCCTGCTCACCGAGGCGCGCCCCTCCGTCGCCACCACCGGGCGGAAGGCCGCCGCGGTGCTCGAGATCGCGGACGTGCCCTGCCGGGTACTGCTGAGCACCACCGGCCGCATGGTGCGGGTCGACCGCGACCCCGAGGCCGCTCCCCACTCCGAGCGCGCCACGCGCCGCTCGAAGCACGACGCCGTCCTCAGCGCGCTCGACACGACCAGCCGGACGGAGATCGGCGCGGTCACCAGCGCCGGTCGGCTCCTCCGCTTCTCGCCGGTCGACGTGCCCGCCGTCCCCTCCTCCTCGGTGCAGCTGGGCGCGGGCGTGCGCATGAGCGACTACCTCCCGCACCTGGCGAAGGACGAGCGGGTGCTCGCGCTCGTCGCCCTCGACGACGAGCGGCCGATCGCGCTCGGCACCCAGCAGGGCGTCGTCAAGCGCGTCGCGCCGGGCGAGCTGCCCAACCGCCCGGACATCGAGCTCATCGCCCTGAAGCCGAAGGACGCCGTCGTGGGCGCGGCCGCGTCGGCGGAGGAGGACGAGCTGGTCTTCGTCACCGGCGAGGCCCAGCTGCTGCGCTTCCCCGCGTCCGCCGTCCGCCCTCAGGGCCGGTCCGCCGCGGGGATGGCCGGGGTCAAGCTGGCCGAGACCGACGACGTCGTGCACTTCGCCGTCGTCGCCGCCGAGGACCGGGACGAGGCCGTCGTCGCGACGGTCGCCGTCGACAGCTGGGCCCTCTCGGGGACCGACACCGGCAGTGCGAAGGTCTCGCCGTTCTCGGAGTTCCCCGCCAAGGGCAGGGCCACCGGCGGAGTCCGTGCGCAGCGCTTCCTCAAGGGTGAGACCGCCCTCGGAGTGGCGTGGGTCGGCCCCGGTCCCGCGCACGCGCTCGAGGCCGACGGCTCGGTCGCCGCGCTGCCCGACTCCGGGATGAAGCGCGACGGCTCCGGCGTGGCGCTCGCGGCGCCGATCGCGACGATCGGAGCGGCGCCCGAGGTGTTCTGAGCCCCGCGGCTCAGACGTCGATGCGGTCCCGCGACAGCGACTCGGACCCGCGGACGATGAACTCCTTGCGGGGTGCCACGTCGTTGCCCATCAGCAGCTCGAACACCCGGCCGGCGTTCTCGGCGTCGGCGACCCGCACCCGGCGGAGGGTGCGGCGGGAGCGGTCCATGGTCGTCGTGGCCAGCTGGTCCGCGTCCATCTCGCCGAGCCCCTTGTAGCGCTGGATCGGGTCCTGGTAGCGGCGGCCCGCCTTGCCGAGGGCCGCGAGCACGCTCTGCAGCTCCTTCTCGGAGTAGGTGTAGATCGTCTCGTTCGGCTTCTTCCCCGCGTTCATCACCACGAGCCGATGCAGCGGAGGCACGGCGGCGAAGACGCGCCCCGCCTCGACGAGCGGCCGCATGTAGCGGAAGAAGAGCGTGAGCAGCAGGGTGCGGATGTGGGCGCCGTCGACGTCGGCGTCGCTCATCAGGATGATCTTCCCGTAGCGGGCGGCCGAGAGGTCGAAGGAGCGGCCGGAGCCGGCTCCGATCACCTGGATCATCGAGGCGCACTCGGCGTTCGAGAGCATGTCGGCGATGCTCGCCTTCTGCGTGTTGAGGATCTTCCCCCGGATCGGCAGCAGGGCCTGGTACTCGCTGTTGCGGGCGAGCTTGGCGGTGCCGAGGGCGGAGTCGCCCTCGACGATGAAGAGCTCGCTGTTCTCGACGTCGCTGCTGCGGCAGTCGACCAGCTTCGCCGGAAGGGAGGAGGACTCCAGCGCGTTCTTGCGGCGCTGCGTCTCCTTGTGCGCGCGGGCCGAGATCCGCGACTTCATCTCGGCGACGACCTTCTCGAGGAGCTGGGAGGTCTGCGCCTTGTCCTCGCGGCGCGTCGAGGAGAACACCGCGCCCAGCGTCGAGGCGATGGTGGAGGCGACGATCGCGCGGACGGCGGGCGTGCCCAGCACCTCCTTCGTCTGGCCTTCGAACTGCGGCTCAGGGAGCCGCACGGTCAGCACGGCGCTGAGCCCGGCGAGGACGTCGTCCTTCTCGAGCTTGTCCGAGCCGACCTTGAGGCGGCGGGCGTTCGCCTCCACCTGGGAGCGGAGCAGCTTCAGCAGGCCCTGCTCGAAGCCGGTCTGGTGCGTCCCGCCCTTGGGCGTCGAGATGATGTTCACGAAGCTGCGCATCACCGTCTCGTAGCCGGTGCCCCAGCGCAGGGCGATGTCGACCTCGCAGGTGCGCTCCACCTCGGTGGGCACCATGGCGCCGCCGGGGGTCAGCACCGGCACGGTCTCGGTGAAGGTGCCGGAGCCGGTGAGGCGCAGCACCTCGGTCACGGGGGCGTCGGGGGCGAGGAACTCGACGAACTCCGAGATGCCGCCGTCGTAGCGGAACATCTCGGCGCGGCGCTCGTCCGCCCGGTCGTCGACGATGTCGATCGTCAGGCCGGGGACGAGGAACGCGGTCTGCCGGGCGCGCGTCACCAGGTCGTCCGTCTGGAACGAGGCGCCCTTCGTGAAGATCTGGCGGTCGGCCCAGTAGCGCACGCGCGTTCCGGTGACGCCCTTGGCGACCTTCCCGACGACCGTCAGCTCCGACCCGTTCTCGAACGGCGTGAACGGAGCGTCGGGGGTGGGCTCGCCCGCGTCGGCGAAGCGCCCGGGCTCCCCCCGGTGGAACGACATCCGGTAGGTGCGGCCGTTGCGGTCGACCTCGACGTCCAGGCGCTCCGAGAGCGCGTTGACCACGGAGGCGCCGACGCCGTGCAGACCGCCGGACGCCGCGTAGGATCCCGAGCCGAACTTGCCGCCCGCGTGCAGCTTCGTGAACACGACCTCGACTCCGGAGAGCCCCGTCTTCGGCTCGATGTCGACCGGGATCCCGCGCGCGCGGTCGCGCACCTCGACGCTGCCGTCGGCGTGCAGGAGCACGCTGATCTCGGTCCCGTGCCCGGCCAGCGCCTCGTCGACGGAGTTGTCGATGACCTCCCAGAGGCAGTGCATGAGGCCGCGCGAGTCGGTCGATCCGATGTACATGCCGGGCCGCTTCCGGACCGCCTCGAGACCCTCGAGGACGGAGAGGTGACGGGCGTTGTAGTCGGTGGAGGCCATCCGACCAGTCTACTTTCGGGAACCGCTCCGGCCGCGGTGGCGCGGCACCCGGCGGCAGCACGATGGCCGCTCGGCGCGGGGCCCCTACGCGCAGAGCGAAATGCCGACCGATCGACTCCGTGCGGAAACAATCGCGTGCTTGGATGGGTTCCACTAAGCAGAGATCGAAGACCGAGTGCAGGAGGCCAAGTCATGTCGACCACAGCAACCCAGAACGGCGTGGACGAGCTCGCCGGTGCCCACCAGCTCTCCGCCGCCGACCGCTGCGACAGCTGCGGTGCGCAGGCGTACATCCGAGTGGTCGTGAACAACGGAGAACTGCTGTTCTGCGCGCACCACGGGAAGAAGTACCAGGAGAAGCTCTCCAGCATCGCCCAGAGCTGGCACGACGAGTCCGCCCGGCTCTTCGAGGAGCAGCGCCCCTAGCGCGTCCCCGATCAGCCCGGACGGCGCGTCAGCGCCCTACCGCCCGACACCGAGCCGCTTCGCGATCACTTCGCGAGCGGCTCGTGCCGTTTCATCGACCAGGCGGAGACGCTCGTCCGACGGGGAGTAGGCGTCGCCGAGGGCGCGCCGCAGGATCGTGTCCGCGAGCGAGGGGTTCTTCGCGAGGACGGGGCCGTGAAGGTGCGTACCCAGAAGGCCTCCTACCGCGTAGCCCTCGTGGCCGGCGCCGTCGCCGGTGCCGTGCAGCACTCGGCCGACCGCGTGCTCGAGCGGGATCCCGGTCATCCGGCGCTCGTGGTTCTCGAAGCCGACGAGGACACCGCCCGGCGTCTCGACGAGGAGGTCGTCGGTCGCGCGCTCGCCCGTGACCGAGTCTCCGGGGAACAGTCCGATCCCCCGGGCGCCACCCGCGGCCGTGCTGATCGAACCGGCCAGCATCTCCCAGCCGGCCCCGACCGCGACCACCTGGGTGCCCTGGTCGACCCAGGCCCGCAGCGTCGGCGCGATCTCGTGGAGGAGGGCCAGGACGCCCGGGAGGTCCTCGTCCGCTCCCGTCCCGGCGACCAGGACGTCCGGACGGACCTCGGCGTCGGAGGCGGTCGCCAGCGGCACCACCTCCGCCTCGACGCCCGACCAGCGCGCCCGAGCCGCGAGGACCCGGGCGTTCGCCGCGTCGCCGTTGCTGTCCAGGACGTCGGGAGCGAGCACGGCGATGCGGAGGGTGGTCACGCGGTCTCCTCGCGGTTGGTGACGAGCTGCAGGTGCGCACGGGTGCGGCGCATCGAATCGGCCGAGAAGACGATGGTCTTCCGGCCGGAGGCGGGGGTCGGCAGAGCGAGGAACGCGTCGAGCGCGCGACCCAGGTCCTCGTCGACGGAGTCGACGCGCACGCCGTCGTAGCGCAGGTGCAGCGCCGCCTCGTGCGCCTTCGACCCCGAGACGACTCTGACGTGCCCGAGCACGGAGGTGTCCACGGGCCAGAAGTAGGAGGGGTCTCGGACGTCGGAGCCGATCGCGAGCATGATCTGCTCGGTCCCCTCGGGGATCTCCGCGATGTTCAGGCGGTAGCTCGCCGGGTTCTGGACCAGGACGAACTCGACCTCGTGGCCGCGCACGGTGACGATCTCGCCCCGCCCGAAGACGGGGTCGATGCTCGAGAGCGCGGAGGCGGCGAGGGCCGGGTCGAAGCGCTCAGCGAGCACGGCGCGGGCCGTGGAGACGGCCGCCGCGGCGTCCACCGCGTAGTGGACGCCCCGTGCGGGGAGCCGGACCTCGAGCGGGTCGCCGTCGCTGATGATGCGCGCGGCCGCTCCCGTCGTGCTCTCGACGACGGTGGTCGCACGGTCGGTCCCGGCCTCCGCCTCTGCGGCGTAGCCGAGACCGCCGGACGCGGAGTCGCGGACGGAGGAGGAGACGCCGTACCAGCGGATCCGCTCGCCGGGGAGGGAGGTCGCGACATCGGCGACGTGGCGGTCGTCGGCGTTCAGCACGACGGGACCGGTCGCGCGGGAGGCGATGGTGCCGAGCATCCGGGCGACCATGGCCGGATCGAAGAAGCGGTCGATCTGGTCGACCACCACGTTCGTCAGCAGGACGACGCGGGGGCGCATCCGGGGCGCGAGGCGCGCGCCGTGACCCTCGTCCATCTCGAGGACGGCGATGTCGGCATCGATCCGTCCGCGGAGGTCCGCCCGCTCCAGGAGCGCGGAGGTCAGCCCCTGGGCGATGTTGGCCGTCGAGGGGTTGGTGAAGACCCGGAGCCCGTGCGCGCGGAGCACCGCGACCAGCATCTTGGTCGTGGTCGACTTGCCCGCCGATCCCGTGACGACCACGAGGCCGTCCCGGAACCCGTCGAGCACCGCGGGCAGGAATCCGGGCGCGACGCGGTTCACCACGAGTCCGGGCACGGCGGATCCCCCGTCGGGCTTCCGGACCCGCGCGGCGAACCGGGCGGCCCTCCCGAGGAGGACCGCCGGCGCGTAGCGGATCACCGGCCTACTCGAGGTAGTCGCGGAGCGACTGCGAGCGGGACGGGTGGCGGAGCTTGGCCATCGTCTTGGACTCGATCTGACGGATGCGCTCGCGCGTCACGCCGAAGGTGTCGCCGATCTGGTCGAGCGTCTTCGGCATGCCGTCGCCGAGGCCGAAGCGCATGCGGATCACGCCGGCCTCGCGCTCCGAGAGCGAGTCGAGCAGCGACTCCAGCTGCTTCTGCAGCATGGTGAAGCCCACGGCGTCGGCCGGGACGACCGCCTCGGTGTCCTCGATGAGGTCGCCGAACTCGCTGTCGCCGTCCTCGCCCAGGGGCGTGTGCAGCGAGATCGGCTCGCGCCCGTACTTCTGCACCTCGATGACCTTCTCGGGGGTCATGTCGAGCTCGCGCGAGAGCTCCTCGGGCGTGGGCTCGCGGCCCAGGTCCTGGAGCATCTGGCGCTGCACGCGGGCCAGCTTGTTGATGACCTCGACCATGTGCACCGGGATGCGGATGGTGCGGGCCTGGTCGGCCATCGCGCGGGTGATCGCCTGGCGGATCCACCACGTGGCGTACGTCGAGAACTTGAAGCCCTTGGTGTAGTCGAACTTCTCGACCGCACGGATGAGGCCCAGGTTGCCCTCCTGGATGAGGTCGAGGAACTGCATCCCGCGACCGGTGTAGCGCTTCGCGAGGCTGACGACGAGCCGGAGGTTCGCTCCGAGCAGGTGGCTCTTCGCGCGCTGGCCGTCCTTCGCGACCCAGCGCAGCTCGCGGACGAGCTCCGGGCTGAGGTCGGTCGAGTTGGCGAGCTTGTCCTCGGCGAACAGGCCGGCCTCGATGCGCATCGCGAGCTCGACCTCCTCGGCCGCGTTCAGGAGCGCGACCTTGCCGATCTGCTTCAGGTAGTCCTTGACCGGGTCTGCGGTGGCACCGGTGATCGCGGTCGAGTAGACCGGGACCTCGTCGTCCTCTCCGCCGAACGACAGGACGAGCGCACCGCTAGGGAGCGGCTCGGCCGGAGCGGCGACGGCAGCGGCGGCCGGGGCCTCCGGCGTCTCCGCGTCGTCCTTGGCGTCGGTCTCGGTGTCCTCGGCGACGACCTCGGTCTCCTCCTCCTCCGCTGCCTCGTCGGGCTCGACGGCGTCGGTCGGCTCCTCCTCGGTGTCGGCGGGAGCGGCGGCCTTGGTCGTGGCGCGCGAGCGGGTCGTCTTGGCCGCGGTGGTCTTGGCCGCCGTGGTCTTCGCCGCGGGCTTGCGCGTCGCGGGCTTCTTGGTGGTCGTCGTCACGTCGTCGTCGACGGCGTCGAGCGTTGCGGTCTTGGTAGCTCTGGTGGCCATGGCGGCACCTCTCCATCCGTTGCGTCCCGGGGGCGGGCGGCGCGGGAGGGCGTCGTCCGTCGGTGGGCATTACGAGGACCCATGTCAAGTCGAGGACGTCGCACGCCCGACGTGGGCCTGGTGCTCCTCGACCCGAACGGGTCCTATTGACAATTATTGCACGTCTGAGTAGTGCAGCCGTGCGGTGCGGTGCGAGTGGGGCTCGATCCGGCGGGATCCGGGCCGTTCCGTTGGGACATCGCGTCTGCAGAAGGGCGGATCGACGGGGACGACCGTCAGCGCCCCGCGCGGCCGCGGCGCATCCGGTCACTCAGTGCAACCCAGAGAGGGGCCACGGTTATTCCCTCGTCCTCGGCCAGGCGGCGGCGGGTCCGGCGGCGCGCGACGACGAGTCCGACGACTCCGGCGCCGACCACCACGTACTGCACGCACCACGCAAGGCGGAAGTGCTCGAGCGAGTAGGTCTGCTCCGAGGAGGCGCCGGGACCGGCCAGTGCGTCGAGGATCAGGCCGATCGCGAACATCATCGTGAAGCTGGCCAGGAACCCGCCCACGTTCACGACTCCGTTGGCCGCGCCGAGGCTCCGCGAGGGGTTGAACGTGCGGGCGAAGTCGAACCCGATCATGGAGCCGGGGCCGCCCGCTCCGACGACGATCAGGAGCAGCACCACGAGCCAGTACGGCGGGACGCCGGGCCAGAGCAGCACGACGGTCCAGGCGACCGCCATCGCCGAGACGATCCCGAGCACGAGGTTGCTGCGGCGCATGGGGTGGCGAGCGGTCAGGACGCCGAGCACCGGCCCGACGACGATCCCCGCGATCACGACGATCGTGAGGGTCGGCGCGGCGACGGTCGGCGGCAGGCCGATCGCGTAGACGAGGAAGGGGTAGCCCCAGAGCAGCGTGAACACCGTGCCGGAGGACTGCGTGACGAAGTGCGACCAGAAGCCGAGCTGCGTCCCCGGCCGGCGCAGGCTCACTCCGAGCTGCGCGATCGTCGCCCGGAGCGTCGGAGGCACGACCGTGATCGGCTCGGTGCGCGGCGGGACGTCGGCGACCAGGAGGAGCACGCCGAGGAAGGACACGGCCCCGAGGCCGGCGGCGCTGAGGAACGCGGGCTCCCAGCCGAACGTGTGGAGGATCGCCGCGAACGGGAGTGCGGAGAGGATCTGGCCCACCTGGCCGATGTTGCCGATCCACTGCGAGAGCTGCGGCACGATCGGTCCGCTGAACCAGGTCACCGTGAGGCGGATCACGGAGGTGAAGATCGCGGCGTCCCCGGCTCCCAACAGGATCCGCCCGACGATCGCGACGCCGATGCTCGGCGCGATCGCGACCACGACCTGGCCCGCCATCATCAGGGCCGTGCCCGAGAGGATCAGGGTCCGCGGGCCGAACCGGTCGATGAGGATCCCGACCGGGATCTGCATCCCGGCGTAGACGATCAGCTGGACGACGGCGAGCGACGAGAGGACGGCGGCCGCCACCCCGAACCGCTCCGCGGCGTCCACTCCTGCGACGCCCAGCGTCGTGCGGTCCAGGACCGCCACGAGGTAGGCGAACGCTCCGGCACCGAAGACGAACCAGGCTCGACGATCACGCACTCGTCCGATCCTACGGCCGCTCAGGAGGCGGTGGGCTCCTCGCCCGGGCGGCGGATCGCGAGGAACTTCTCGAGCTCGGCGGCGATCGCGTCGGCGCTGGGCACGAAGCCGTCCTCGTCGGTGAGCGGCGAGCGGAGGCTCGTCCCCTCCATGTAGGTGTCGTGCCGCGCCTCGAGGGCCGAGACCAGCTTCTGCAGCTCGTCGTTGCCGCCGACCTGCTCGTCGACCTTGCCGAGGAACTCCCGCCCGCTCTCGCGCAGGCGGTCCGTCGGGAAGATGAGGCCGGTCGACGCCGAGATGCTCTCGAGCGCCGCGACCGCCGCCTGCGGGTACTCGGTGTCCGACAGGTAGTGGGGGATGAGCAGCGCGAAGCCGACCACGGTCAGACCGCGCTCGTAGAGACGCAGCTCGAGCAGGTGGAGGACGTTCGAGGGCACCTGCGTGTGCGGCTTCCAGACCGACATCGCCTCGATCAGGTCCTCGCGGTTCCCGCTCACGGTGACGCCGACGGGCCGGGTGTGCGGCACGGGCATCGGGATCGCCTGGACCCACGTGGTCGAGGCGACGTCGAGCCGCTCGAGGAGGGAGACCACCGCGCGGGTGAACCGCTCCCACTGGAAGTCGGGCTCGAAGCCGGTGAGCAGGAGGAACGGCTGGTGCAGCTCGTCGTGCGCGAGCGAGAGCCGGAGCATCGCAGGACGGTAGTCCGTCAGGTGGTCCTGGTCGAACGTGATGATGGGGCGGCGGGCCCGGTAGTCGAGCAGCTGATCCTGGTCGAAGACCGCGACCTCGCGGTGCTCGAGGGTCTCGAAGAGGTACTCCCCCAGCTGCCCCACCGCTCCCCCGGCGTCGGCCGAGCCGGTCAGGCCCGCGACGAGGTGCAGCCCGCGCGGGATCTCGGAGAGGTCGCCCTCGATCTCGAACAGGTCTTCCGGATCCAGCATGCGTCCAGTCTAAACGGGGGTCCCGGCGCCCCGGCCGGGTCCGCTGAGCCCTCAGCGAACAGCGCCTAGCATTGCCGCCATGCCCCTCTCCTCTCTCGAGTACTCGACCGTTCCCGCCTCCGACATCGACACCGACGCCCTCGTCCTCGGCGTCGCCCCGGGACCCGACGGTCCCCGGCTCGTCGGCGCGGAGGGCTTCGAGGAGCTGGCCCCCGCGCTGACCGCGCTCGGCGCGACCGGCGCCGCCGAGACGCTCGTTCGCGTGCCGTCCTCGGTCCGTGCCGGAGTGATCGTCCTCGTCGGACTCGGCTCGGCGGAGCCCGACGACACCGCGCTGCGGAACGCCGCGGGCGCCGCCGTCCGCCTGCTCGCGGGGTCCGCCTCCGTGGCCCTCTCCCTCCCCGCCGGCTCCGACGGCACGCTCGCCGCGGTCGCCGAGGGCGCCGCGCTCGGCTCCTACTCCTTCACCGCCTTCCGCGGCAGCACCGCCGCCGCGCCGAAGGCGCCCGTCGAGCACGTCGTCCTGCTGGGCGGCGGCGAGTCGGCCGACCCCGCCGTCCTGGAGCGGGCGCTCGTGCTCGGCCGCGCGGTCGGCACGGTGAAGGACCTCGTCAACACTCCCCCGTCGCACCTCTACCCGCAGACGCTGGCCGAGGCCGTGCAGACCGGCGCAGAGGGACTGCCCCTCGAGGTCACCGTCTGGGACGAGGAGGCCCTCGCGGAGGAGGGGTTCGGCGGCATTCTCGGAGTCGGCAGCGGCTCCTCCCGCCCGCCCCGCCTCGTGAAGGTCTCCTACGCGCCCGAGGGCGCGAGCACCCACCTCGCCCTGGTCGGCAAGGGCATCACCTTCGACAGCGGCGGACTCTCGCTCAAGCCGCCGGCCTCGATGATCGGGATGAAGACCGACATGGCGGGCGCGGCGACCGTGTACGCCGTCGTGCGCGCCATCGCGGAGCTCGGCCTCCCGCTCCGCGCGACAGCCTGGCTCTGCATCGCCGAGAACCTCCCCTCCGGGACCGCGATCCGCCCGGACGACGTGCTCACCGTGCGCGGCGGGACCACGGTGGAGGTGCTGAACACCGACGCCGAGGGCCGGCTGGTGCTCGCCGACGGCCTCGTCGCCGCCAGCGAGGAGCAGCCCGATGCGATCATCGACGTCGCGACGCTGACCGGCGCCTCCGTGGTCGCCCTCGGCAACCGGACCGTCGGCGCTCTGGGCGACGACGAGCTGGTCTCCCGCGTCCTCGAGGCCGCCCGCACGGCGGGAGAGCCCTTCTGGCAGATGCCCCTCCCCGCGGAGCTGCGACCGCTGCTCAACTCGGACATCGCCGACATCGCGAACGTCAAGCCGGGCAACACCGCCGGCGGCATGCTCCTCGCCGGCCACTTCCTCCGCGAGTTCGTCGGGAAGCGCGGCGAGGGCGAGGACGCGACCACGATCCCGTGGGCGCACCTCGACATCGCCGGCCCCTCGAGCAACGGAGGCGGTGGCTACGGCTTCACCGGAGCCGGCGCCACGGGAGTCTCGGTGCGCGCGCTGATCGCTCTGGCCGAGGGCTTCGCGAGCGCGTAGTAGGGTCGACGGGGCGGGAGATCCCGCCTCGTCCCCCCTCCCGATCCGCTCGGCGCTCAGCGCCGGAGCCGGTCGGCCGGGAAGCGGGACCGCACGTCGCGAGGGAGTCACTGGGTGTCGGAAGAGCGCTACGACCTGGTCGTGCTCGGAGGTGGCAGCGGCGGGTACGCGGCGGCCCTCCGGGCGACGCAGCTCGGGATGAGCGTCGCGCTCGTGGAGCGCGACAAGCTCGGCGGCACCTGCCTGCACCGCGGGTGCGTGCCCACCAAGGCCCTGCTGCACGCCGCCGAGCTGGCGGACGGCGCCCGCGAGGGAGAGAAGTACGGCGTGCTCTCGAGCTTCGCCGGGATCGACATGGCGGGCGTCACGCGCTACCGCGAGGGCGTCGTCGCCGGCAAGTATAAGGGGCTCCAGAGCCTCGTGTCCTCGCGCGGCATCACGGTCGTCACGGGAGACGGCCGCCTCACCGCGCCGGGCACCGTGACGGTCGGTGAGCACGTGCTCCACGGCGCGTCGGTCGTCGTCGCCACCGGGTCCGCCTCCCGCACCCTCCCCGGGATCGAGATCGGCGGCCGCATCCTGACGAGCGACCAGGCTCTCGAGCTCGACCACGTTCCCGCGAGCGTCGTCGTCCTCGGCGGCGGAGTGATCGGCGTCGAGTTCGCGAGCGTCTGGCGCTCGTTCGGCGCCGAGGTCACGATCGTCGAGGCCCTCCCCCACCTCGTCCCCAACGAGGACGAGAGCGTCAGCAAGCAGCTGGAGCGCGCCTTCCGCAAGCGGGGCATCGCCTTCCAGCTGGGATCCCGTGTCGCGTCGGTCTCGCAGAGCGGGGACGGCGTCTCCGTGTCGCTCGAGAGCGGCGCAACGGTGGAGGGCGAGATCCTGCTGGTCGCCGTCGGCCGCGGCCCGGTGACCGCGGGCATCGGCCTCGAGGAGGCCGGGGTCCGCCTCGACCGCGGCTACGTGCTGACCGACGAGCGCCTGCAGACCTCCGTCCCCGGCGTGTACGCCGTGGGCGACATTGTGCCGGGGCTCCAGCTCGCGCACCGGAGCTTCCAGCAGGGGATCTTCGTCGCGGAGGAGATCGCCGGTCTGGGCCCGCAGGTCGTCAGGGACGTCAACGTCCCGAAGGTGACCTACAGCGACCCCGAAGTGGCCTCCGTCGGCCTCGGCGAGGCCCGCGCGATCGCCGAGTACGGCGCCGAGCGCGTCGCCGTGTACGACTACGGCCTCGGCGGCAACGCCCGGAGCACGATCATCGGGACCACCGGCTCCGTGAAGGTCGTGCGCCTGGTCGACGGCCCCGTCGTCGGCGTGCACATGGTCGGAGCCCGCGTCGGCGAGCTGATCGGCGAGGCTCAGCTCATCGTGAACTGGGAGGCGCACCCCGAGGACGTCGCGCCCCTCGTGCACGCGCACCCCACTCAGAACGAGGCGCTCGGCGAGGCGCACCTCGCTCTGGCGGGGAAGCCGCTGCACGCCCTGTAGAACCACTGCGGTGCGGCGATCCGCCGCTTCCGCATCAGTAAGCTGGACATCGAAACACAAGCGTCTTAAGGAGACAGGCTCATGAGCGAATCCGTCAGCCTCCCGGCACTCGGAGAGAGTGTCACGGAAGGAACGGTCACCCGCTGGCTGAAGAACGTCGGGGACCGCGTCGAGGTGGACGAGCCCCTGCTCGAGGTCTCGACCGAC